>JBDTBD010000052.1:0-12088 GCA_039924285.1 Terrimesophilobacter sp.
TCTACTCCGAACCGGTGAAACCCGAGCTCGTCACCAGCCGGCTCGCGCAGATCCGCGCAGCAGGCGTCACCGTCGCCGGCGCCCTGTCGCCCCAGCGCACCCAGGAACTGTACAAGACAGTGGTGGAAGCCGGCGTCGACGTGTTCGTCATCCGCGGCACCACGGTCAGCGCCGAGCATGTCTCCAAGACGCAGGAACCGCTCAATCTCAAGAAGTTCATCTACGAGCTCGACGTTCCCGTCATCGTCGGCGGTGCTGCCGGGTACACGCCCGCCCTGCACCTCATGCGTACCGGCGCGGCGGGTGTGCTCGTCGGCTTCGGCGGCGGGGCTGCCTCGACCACCCGCGCGAGCCTGGGCATCCACGCGCCCATGGCCACCGCCGTCGCGGATGTCGCCGGCGCCCGCCGCGACTACATGGACGAGTCCGGCGGCCGCTACGTGCACGTGATTGCCGATGGGGGACTGGGCAGTTCCGGCGACATCGTCAAGGCGATCGGCATGGGCGCGGATGCCGTCATGCTCGGCAGCACGCTGGCGAGGGCTACGGAAGCCCCGGGCGGCGGCAAGCACTGGGGCCCGGAAGCACACCATCCCGAATTGCCGCGGGGCTTGCGGGTGGATGTCGGTCAGGTGGCTCCGCTCGAACAGATTCTTTTCGGGCCATCCACAGTCACCAATGGCACAGTTAACCTCGCCGGCGCATTGCGCCGGTCGATGGCGACCACCGGATACTCCGACCTGAAGGCGTTCCAGAAGGTTGAAGTCGTGGTCGCACCGTATAACGTGCGGTAGCAATATCGCCGAAAAACATCGGGAGGTCGCAATGGCAAAGCCCAAATCAGTTACCCGTTCTTCGAAGCTGGGACCGGAAGAACGCACCGAGGCGATCGACTCCCTGAAGGTCAAAGAGCTGGACATCCTGGTCATCGGCGGTGGCATTGTCGGCACCGGGTCCGCCCTGGATGCCGTGACGCGCGGGCTCAGCGTGGGACTGGTGGAGGCGCGCGACTGGGCCTCGGGCACGTCGAGCCGGTCGTCCAAGTTGGTGCACGGCGGCATCCGGTACCTGGAGCAGCTCGACTTCCGCCTGGTCCGCGAGGCGCTTACCGAACGCGGCCTGCTGCTGCAGCGGCTCGCACCGCACCTGGTGAAGCCGGTGAAGTTCCTCTATCCGCTCACGAGCCGGGTGACTGAACGGTTCTATGTCGGTGCCGGGATGCTGCTCTACGACGTTTTCAGCTACACCGGTGGCCGCCCGCCGGGAGTGCCGCACCACAAGCACATGACCAAGGGACAGGTGCGCCGGGCGGTGCCTAGCCTTGCCGCAGATGCGATCGTCGGCGGGATCACCTACTACGACGCCCAGGTGGATGATGCCCGATACGTTGCCACGCTGGCACGGACCGCCTCGTTCTACGGCGCCCATGTGGCCAGCCGGGTGCGCGTGGAGGGCTTCCTCAAAGTCGGCGAACGCGTGGTGGGGGTGCGCGCGCACGACCTGGAGAGCGGCGAGCGGTTCGAGATCCACGCCCGGCAGGTCGTCAACGCGACCGGCGTATGGACGGACGACACTCAGGCGATGGTGGGCGAACGCGGCCAATTCAAGGTGCGAGCCTCCAAGGGCATCCACCTGCTCGTGCCTCGGGACCGTTTCCACTCCAACATGGGATTGCTGCTGCGCACCGAGAAGAGCGTGTTGTTCGTCATCCCGTGGGGCCGGCACTGGCTGATCGGCACCACCGACACCGACTGGCACCTGGACAAGGCGCATCCGGCCGCCACCGCTGCGGACATCGACTATCTGCTGGAACACGTGAACTCCGTGCTGTCGGTGAAACTCACCAAGGAAGACGTCGAAGGCGTCTACGCGGGGCTGCGTCCGCTGCTCGCCGG
Source organism: Terrimesophilobacter sp. (assembly GCA_039924285.1). Classification (GTDB taxonomy): domain Bacteria; phylum Actinomycetota; class Actinomycetes; order Actinomycetales; family Microbacteriaceae; genus Parafrigoribacterium. The sequence goes on from JBDTBD010000052.1 coordinate 1,896, forward strand.
GGAGTCTGATCAGACCTCCAAACTGTCGCGGGAGCACATCGTCGCGCACTCGGTGCCCGGCCTGGTCGTCGTCGCCGGCGGCAAGTGGACGACCTACCGCGTGATGGCGAAGGATGCGATCGACGAGGCGGCCGCGGCGCTCGACGGGAGGGTGCCAGAAAGCGCGACGGCCGACATCCCCCTGCTCGGCGCCGAGGGATACCAGGCGGCGTGGAATAAGCGGGCCAAGATCGCCAGGGCGTTCGCAGTGCATCCGGTGCGAATCGAACACCTGCTCAACCGCTACGGGACGATGACCGATGACCTGCTCGACCTGATCCGCCAGACGCCGTCGCTGGGTCATCCGCTGCCGGGCGCGGACGACTACCTCGAGGCGGAGGTCGTGTACGCCGCCTCACACGAGGGCGCGCTGCACCTGGAAGATGTGCTTGCGCGTCGCACCCGGATCTCGATCGAGGCGTGGGACCGCGGCGTGTCGGCCGCGCCGGTGGCCGCACGCCTAATGGGCGACGTGCTCGGCTGGGATGATGCGAAGGTCACCGACGAGGTCAGTAACTACCTCAAGCGCGTCGCGGCCGAGCGGGCCAGTCAGGAGCAGCCCGACGACGAGTCCGCGGACCGCGTGCGGCTGGAGGCGCCGGACATCGTGCCCGCGTAGTCGAAGCGGAACCGCTCGCGGGCGGGCGGTTAGACTTGGCCGATATGTGGTCCGTCGCCCGTCGCCCGCGTTGGATCGCGATGCTCGTGCTTGCGCTCGCCGTCGCCGCCGGCTTTGCTGCACTGTCGCAGTGGCAACTCGCGCGCAGCGTCGCCACCGGCACCGTCGTCGTGCGGACCACTGAAACTCCCGTCACGCTGGAATCGATCGCGCAGCCGCAACGCCCGGTGACCACCGCCTCTGATGGACAATTAGTCACAGTGTCGGGCACCTGGGCACCGCACGACTACGTTCTGGTCAGCGACCGATTGAACCGGGGCACACCCGGATTCTGGGTGGTCGGCCACCTGTCCACGAGTGACTCTGTGGGAGTGGCGGTCGCCCTCGGCTGGACTGCCAGCCAGAAGCGGGCGGAATCGGTGCTCGGGACGCTGGACGCGAACATCGGCACCGCCGCCGCCGCGGTCACCGGACGGTACCTCGCCAGCGAAGGACCCCAGGACAGCAAGTTCGAGCAGGGCGAACTCAGCACACTCTCCGAGGGGGCGATGGTCAACCTGTGGCACACCGTCGACGCGAAGGGAGTGTACGGTGGGTACCTCGTTTCGGCTGACGCAACATCCGGTCTGGACAGGATCGACTCGCCCCCACCGTCCTCCGAGGTCGAACTGAACTGGCTCAACCTGTTTTACGCGGCCGAGTGGGTGGTGTTCGCCGGCTTCGCGATCTTCCTCTGGTACCGCCTGGTGAAGGATGCCTGGGAGCGTGAGCAAGAAGAGGCAGCCGAGCGCAAACGGGAAGAAGCCGCCGAACTAAACTAGAGGCATGCCCCTGAAGCCCCGCGTTTCCGACGCTCCGAGGATCCGATCGGCGGTCCGTCTGTACCGCGTCAGCGCCTACATCACCGGAACCATGCTGCTGTTGCTCGTGGCCGAGATGATCCTCAAATACACTCCGCTACAGCTGGAGATCGAGCTCGGCGGTCCGAACGGATTCCTCGCCCTCGTTCCCGATAAGACGGTCACTGCGGTGAATTTGTCCACCGGCATCCTCATCGCGCACGGCTGGCTCTACGTGCTGTATTTGTTCGCCGACTTCCACCTGTGGAGCCTGATGCGCTGGCCGTTCAGCCGTTTCATCGCCATCGCCCTCGGCGGTGTCGTCCCGTTCCTCTCCTTCATCGTCGAGCACTTCATGAGCCGCCGAGCGTTGCATGAGATCGCCGAACTCGAGGCTCTAGCGCCGGCGGAGGCCCTCCATTAGCGCCGCTGAGCGCCCGGTGCTCGTCGTCGACTTCGGCGCGCAGTATGCGCAGCTGATCGCCCGACGGGTACGGGAAGCACACGTCTACTCCGAGATTGTGCCGCACACGATCACGGCCGCCGAGGTCGCCGCGAAGAACCCGGCCGGCATCGTGCTCAGCGGCGGCCCGTCCAGCGTGTACGAACCGGGCTCTCCCGAGCTCGACCCTGGCATCCTGAAGCTCGGAGTGCCGGTGCTCGGCATCTGCTATGGATTCCAGGTGATGGCGGAGCAGCTGGGCGGTGAGGTCGCTCACACCGGAGCCCGCGAATACGGCGCCACGGATGTCGCACTCGGCGACGCGCGCGGCGCACTGCTGGCCGGGCAACCCGCCACCCAAACCGCCTGGATGAGCCACGGCGACTCGGTGTGCAAGGCACCGGCAGGCTTCACCGTGCTGGCCTCCAGCGCCTCCACTCCCGTCGCCGCCTTTGCCAACGAGGAGCAGCAGCTGTACGGCGTGCAGTGGCATCCGGAGGTCAAGCACTCGCAGTTCGGCCAAAACGTGCTGGAGAACTTCCTTCACGACTGTGCGGGGATCCCGGCCGACTGGACCAGTGGCAGCGTCATCGCCGAGCAGGTCGAGCGCATCCGCTCCCAGGTCGGTTCGGCGCGGGTCATCTGCGGGCTGTCCGGCGGCGTCGACTCCGCCGTCGCGGCCGCCCTCGTGCACAAGGCCGTCGGCAACCAACTCACCTGCGTTTTCGTCGACCACGGCCTGTTGCGCCAGGACGAACGTCGCCAGGTCGAGGAGGACTACGTCGCGGCCACCGGTGTCCGCCTGGTGACCGTCGACGCCGCAGACACCTTCCTCGCCGCACTGTCCGGGGTGACCGACCCTGAACTCAAACGCAAGGCCATCGGGAGAGAGTTCATCCGCAGCTTTGAAGGCGCCGCAGCACAGTTGGCCGCCGAGGCGGCATCCGATGGCCAACCGATCCGTTTCCTGGTGCAGGGCACGCTGTACCCGGACGTCGTGGAGTCCGGCGGCGGATCCGGCACCGCAAACATTAAGAGCCACCACAACGTCGGCGGGCTTCCGGAAGACCTCAAGTTCGAACTCGTCGAGCCACTGCGCACCCTGTTCAAAGACGAGGTGCGTGCGATCGGACGCGAACTCGGACTACCCGAAGTGATCGTGGGGCGCCAGCCGTTCCCCGGACCGGGGCTGGGCATCCGGATCGTCGGGGAAGTCACCGCACCGCGACTCGAACTGCTGCGCCAGGCGGATGCCATCGCGCGCGCCGAGCTCAGTGCGGCGGGACTCGACGACGAAATCTGGCAGTGCCCCGTTGTGCTGCTCGCCGACGTGCATTCGGTCGGCGTGCAGGGCGATGCCCGCACCTATGGGCACCCGATTGTGCTGCGACCAGTGTCCTCGGAAGACGCCATGACTGCGGACTGGACGCGGCTGTCGTACGACGTGCTGGCGCGGATTTCGAACCGGATCACCAACGAGGTGGTGGGGGTCAACCGGGTGGTGCTGGATGTCACCTCGAAGCCGCCGGGAACGATCGAGTGGGAGTGATCTAGAACTCGCACCCCGCGAAACCGCCGCCCGCGAGCTCAGCTCGGTGAACCGACAAGCTGCCGCAACAGGAATTCACGCACTTCCGGGAGGGCATCCGGATGCTGCAAAGTATCCCCGTGGGTAGCTCCCGGCAGCAGTCGTAGCGTCGCGGACGGCATTATGCGCACCGCGTTTTTCGCGGCGTCCAGACGCTCGTCGTCCTTGGTTCCGACCAACAGGAGCGTCGGTAGGGTGATGGCGGCCACCGCCGTGTCTGGAACACCGGGGTCGTCCTGTGACTGCCGCATGTAGGCCGCCAGTGCCCGCGGGTCGTTCCTGGTGAGTGCGGCGCGGGTGTCGGCGTCGATCGTGGCGCCGGCGTTCGCCCAGGCAGTCAGAAATCCGGCCATCCCGTCGGACTCGAGCACGTCGATGCAGCCGGGAAAAAACACCCGGTCGAAACTTCCCCGGCCGGCGCTCGGCGCCCCGGCAGCGCTGATGAAACTCAGCATCCGTTCCGGATGGGTGGCCGCGAGCGAGAATCCGACCCGTCCGCCCAGCGAATAGCCCAGGAAATGCGCTTGGTCGGTGCCTGTCTCATCGAGCACGGCCAGCACATCCGACACCATGAGCGCCATGCTGTATGCGCTGCTCTCGTGCGGCTTGTCGCTATGTCCGTGCCCTCTCAGATCCGGAGTGATAACGGTGAAGCGGCCCGCAAGCTCTCGGGAATAGCCGAAGCCGCGCCAGATCACCTGCGACAACGCGGTACCGTGCACCATCACGACTGCGGGCCCGCTGCCCGTGGTGCGATAAGCGATGCGGGTGCCGTCGGCCGGGTTTTCTGCGAAGTCCATGCACCCAGCTTGCACCCTTTCGGGTCGGTGGCTTAGTTGCGCAGAATCGCGAGCAGACGCAGGATCTCCAGGTAGAGCCACACGACGGTGATCATGATCCCGAACGCGGCAGTCCACCCGTAGGCGCGGGGTGCACCACGCTGAACGCCGGTTTTGATGCTGTCGAAGTCGAGCACCAGCGAGTACGCCGCCATGATGATGACGAGGATGCCGATGATCGCACCGAGTGGGATACCCATGATCTCGATGCCGCGCATTCCAAACGGTCCTTGAGCCACCCCGGTCATCATGAGAACGAGGTTGACCACCGAGAACACCACGTAGCCGACCATCGCGATGAGAAAGACCTTGGTGGCTTTCGCGGACGCGCGCACCTTGCCGCTGGCGAACAGGGCGAGGGTAACGCCGACGACGACGAGCGTTCCGAGCACCGCCTGAGAGACGATGCCGGGGAAGGACACCTCGAAGAAGCTTGAGATCCCGCCGACGAAGAGACCCTCGACCGCTGCGTAGCTGAGCACGAGCGCCGGAGACGGCTTCTTTTTGAAGATGTTCACCAGCGCGAGCACGAAGCCGACGATCATGGCGGGCATCAACAAGGCCGGCAGCATCCAGCCGACGACGGCGCCGACCGCCAGGATGCCGAAGCTGACCGCGATCTTGACGATCGTGTCCTCGTAGCTCATCCGGTCGGTTTGCGCCGGAGTGGCAGAAGGTTGGCTGTACAGCTTCGTGAGCTCTTGCGCGGACATGGTGGCAGGGGTGCCGCTCTGGCGCACCAGCTTCGCAGCGGTGCTGGCCCGCGGCGAGAAGGCCGGTGAGTTGTTAAAGACAGGGTTCGACGATGCCATGTGATCCTCTATGTGTCGCAGGGACGTTCCTGCCATCAACCTAGCCGATACTGGCTGGAGAATCACTCTGCACTGCCACAGCAACGGCTATGCGTCGGGCGAGCCACGCGGACCCGACGACCACGCTGCCGCTGATCAGCAACACGATCGCTCCGAAGCCGTACTGCGCGAAGTTGAGCGTGAGGAGGTAGGCGGCAGCCGCGGGAAACAGCAGCACCGGATACGCCCGCAGTGGGCGATGACGCAGCCACAGCCATCCGGCAAGCGGGATCACCAGGAACACCATGGCGGCGGCGCCGTTGAGGATGAGCATCACCGTGGTCAGGCTCGGCAGGGACACGGTTACCCGGCGCCAGCCGCGCCCCGGCAGAATCCACCAGCCGGCGAGGTGTGCGCCCATCCCGACGAGCATCACCTGGGGCAGATACACCGATCCGGTCTGCACCAAAACGGCGCCCCCGAGGATGAGGATGAGTGCTGCTACGTAACGGATGCGGTAGGTCCCCCAACGAATCGGCACGGCCGACGCCGGTTCGCGCCAGGACCCTTCGGCCTTCCGCCGACGCTCAGCCATGCGAGCCGAGCAGGCTGGCGGCGGCGTACAGGACGACCAGTAGGCCGATGGCAGCCATCGCAACACCGAATGCCAGGCGCGCGTCGAACCGGCGGCGGGGATGAGGCTGACTCGTTTCGGGGCGGATTGCTGGAGGAATCTGCTCCGGGTCACTATCGTCAGGCTCGGGCACCTCGCTCACACTCGCGGGATCCGGCTCGGCGGGGAGGTCCGGCACGCTGAGGTCCGGCACGCCGAGGTCCGGCACGGCAGTGGGGTCCGACACCTCCGCAGGGATCGTGGAGACCGGAACCGGAGTCCCGCAGTGCACGCAAAAATTCCACTGCGGCGCGATTTCATTCAGGCAGGTCGCGCACGTGTCCACGCTGAGAGGGTATCAACTCCGCCTTGCCATCGCGTAGCGTGGAAGGGTGAAGCAGCGCAGTCTCGTCATTGCACACCGAGGCGCGAGTGGCTACCGTCCGGAGCACACGGCTGCGGCGTTCGAATTAGCGATCGCCTTGGGCGCCGACGCGGTGGAACCCGATCTGGTCGTCACCGCCGACGGGGTACTCGTGATCCGCCATGAGAACGAGATATCCGGAACGACGGATGTCGCCTCCCGGACCGAGTTTGCCGGGCTGCGAACCACCAAGGTCGTCGACGGAATCATCGTGACCGGGTGGTTCACCGAGGACTTCACCTGGGAGCAGTTGAGCACTCTGCGGGCAACGGAGCGGATTCCGCAGCTTCGGCCAAAGAACAGTTCGTATGTTGATAGCGGCATATTGCGATTCGTGGACCTGCTCCGGCTTCTCGACCGGGCTGACCGCCGTGTCGACCTGGTTGCAGAGCTCAAGCACGCTACCTATTTTCGGTCCCTTGGGTTCTCCCTCGACGAGCTGTTCACTGCGGAGTTAGCCGAGTTCGGGTGGCGCGCAGACCCTCGACTGACCGTCGAGTCGTTCGAGGAGACCGTGCTTGGCTCGCTGCGGGATCGAGGCATTCGCGCGCCTCTGGTGTTTCTCGTAGAGGACGAGGGCGCACCGGCCGACCAGGTCGCAGCCAAGGGGGCGGATGCGATGCCATATTCGGCATATCTTGAAACTGCCGAACTGGCGGCGCTGGCAGAACGCGTGGACGGCATTAGCCTCAGCAAGCGCCTTCTGCTTGATCCGGAGGAGATCAGCGATGTGAAAGCGGGCACCGATCTCGTGGATCGCGCCCACGCGGCCGGGCTGACAGTGTTCTGCTGGACGTTGCGGGCCGAAAACGAGTTCCTGCCGCCGAAGCTGCGCCAGGGTTCTGGGCCGCAGGACTTGGGCGATTGGCTGACCGAGTTTCAACTCTTGCTTCGCACCGGAGTCGACGGTGTTTTCGCGGACCAGCCCGACCTCGCTGTGCGAGCGCGCGCTGCGCTTGCGCACAGCGACGGTGTCGGCGGCCCAGTTTAGAATTGTCCAGACATGACCTTCCTCCCCGCCACCGCTTCAGCTCTGCTCGACGGACTGAATCCGCAGCAACGCGAGGCTGTGGAGTATCGCGGGTCGGCTCTGCTCATCGTGGCCGGGGCGGGCTCGGGCAAGACGAGCGTACTGACCCGGCGCATCGCCAGTCTCATCGCCTCACGCCAGGCGTGGCCGAGCCAGATCCTTGCGATCACGTTCACCAACAAGGCGGCGACGGAGATGCGCGAGCGGGTGCAGGCTCTGCTGGGCCAGGCCACCGAAGGGATGTGGATTTCCACCTTCCACTCGGCGTGCGTGCGCATCCTGCGCCGCGAGGCGGCAAACTTCGGATTCACCACCAGCTTCACGATTTACGACTCCGCCGATTCACGGGCGCTGCTCAAGCGGATCATCAAGGACCTGGGCGCTGACACCTTCGGCTTCACCGTCTCGTCTGCCGCCGGCAAAATCTCCAGGCTCAAGAACGAGCTGAACGACGTCGAGTCGTACGCGCGAAGCGCCAACTTCGAAGACCCCGCGGAGCGGGTATTTCTTGAGATCTTCGGCGAATACACGAGAGCGCTGCGCAGCGCCAACGCTTTCGACTTCGATGACCTCATCGGCCAAACCGTCTACCTGTTCCGTGCGTTCCCGCAGATCGCCGCGAAATACCAACGCCGCTTCCGTCATATTTTGGTAGACGAATATCAAGACACCAATCACGCACAGTATTCCTTGATTCGGGAATTCACCCGCGCTCCGGCACTGGACACGTCGGTGTCCGACGCGCCGACGGCCGGCGCATCCCTGACAGTCGTGGGGGACTCGGACCAGTCGATTTACGCCTTCCGAGGCGCCGACATTCGCAACATCGTCGAGTTTGAGCGTGACTTTCCTGATTCGAAGGTGATCCTGCTCGAGCAGAATTATCGCTCGACGCAGAACATTCTCAGTGCGGCCAACGCAGTTATCTCGCACAATTTCGACCGGAAAGACAAAAATCTGTTCACCACGGTGGGGGATGGAGAGAAGATCGTCGGCTACACCGGCTACGGGCAACACGACGAAGCACAGTTCATCGCCGACGAAATCGCACAACTGCGCGAATCCGGGCTGGACTACAACGACATCGCCGTTTTTTATCGCACAAATGCGCAAACCCGCGCACTGGAAGACATCTTCATTCGGTCGGCCCTTCCCTACCGGGTGCTCGGCGGAACCAAGTTCTACGAGCGGGCCGAGATCAAGGACGTGATGGCCTATCTCACGGCCATCGCGAATCCGTTCGATCCGATTGCGCTGCGCCGCGTCATGAACACCCCGAAGCGAGGGATCGGCCCGGCGACCGAAGCCGCATTGCAGAACCACGCCGATAAGAGCGAGCAGACCCTGCGGGAGGCGATGCGCGAAGCGGATCGTCTCGGCCTCGGGCCCAAGGTGACGGGGGCGATTCTGAAGCTCGCGGCCATCCTCGACGAGGCTGCACTGAAGGCGTTGACCGCTCCGGTGTCCGACATACTCACCGACGTGCTCGAAAAGGTCGGGTTTTTGGAGGTGCTGCGCGCGAGCCGGGACCCGCAAGACGAGGCGAGGGCGGAGAACGTCGAAGAACTTGTCGCGGTAGCCAAGGAGTTTCAGAAAAACAACCCCACGGGCACGCTGATCGACTTCCTCACCGAGGTGTCCCTGGTCGCGGCCGTCGATGATCTGGATGACAGCAGCGGCACTGTCTCACTGATGACGCTGCACACCGCCAAGGGCCTCGAGTATGAGGCGGTGTTCCTCACCGGCATTGAAGAGGGGTTGCTGCCGCACCAGATGTCGGCGTCGCAGCCGGGCGGCCCTGCCGAGGAACGCCGTCTGTTCTACGTGGGCATCACGAGGGCGCGGACCAGGCTGTTCCTCTCGCTGGCGATGACCCGGGCGCAGTTCGGCGAAGTGAACGTGGCGATGCCGAGCCGCTACCTGCAGGAGATTCCGCCGGAGTTGATCGACTGGCGTCAGTCGCCGGGGATGGCGAACTCGCGGGGCGGCACTCAGCCGCGGGCGCTCAACGCCCGCCGAGGGGGGTTCGGGGCGTCCTCGCACGAGGCGATCGAAGCCCGCGGGGCCGGCGTGGGCTACGCGCCGGGCTCCAGCGCACCCAGTGCGACGGCGCTGGCTCGGGCTGCCAGAAACGCGGCCAAACAGACCCAAACACAGAAGACGCCGACCCAATGGACCAACCGTGTCACCGGAACCGTGCGCGACAACGGCAGCCTCACGCTGGAACCGGGAGATCGCATTCGCCACACCGATTTTGGTGACGGCAGGGTGTCGGCGGTGACCGGGATCGGGCCGAAACGGGTAGCCGAGGTGCAGTTCGACACGGCGGGCCGCAAGAGGCTGCTCATCAAACTGGCTCCCATCGAGAAGCTGTAACCGCCGTTCGGGACCGGGTCAGCCGCGTCCGCCGTATCCTGCTTACTTACCTTCCGAAATGACGGAGATTTGGTATCAGGCGGGTTGAAACAGTGCGATCTGGCGCCGTCGCTGACCAGATTTCCGTCATTTCGGAAGGGGGCGGGTCAGTTCAGGCCGGCGCGGAACCGGCGCAGGTAGTGGTTTTTCGGCCAGTGCCGGATGTGACCGGGCAGGCGCGGGTACACGGCGGCGGTGACTCTCATGGCACTGTCGAAACGCCGCTGACGGCGGATGCTCCAGGGCACGCCGAACAGCGCCCGCTGCTCACTCGTCAGGAGGCCCGCCGTCACAAGCCGGGCGAGCGGCATGCACGCCCGCAACCACGGCGGCACGCGCTGCGGGTGCAGTAGCTCGCGGGCCACCGTCAGGGTTTTTTCGTCGACGGCGAGCTGGCTGACCGCGTCGTTCCAGTAGGCGCGGAAGGCCCTGCGGTCCACTGGCCACAACTCCCGCGGCATCCCGAGGACGGTGGCGAGTGCCGCGTAGTCCTGGTAGATCGCGTCCGCGTCATCCGGTGCCAGCATTCCGAAAACCTGTTGGTAAAGCAGTGT
>JBDTBD010000053.1:0-5784 GCA_039924285.1 Terrimesophilobacter sp.
GTACGGAGCCCGTCGTGCGTCGAGCGCCCTCAAGGAGTTCGACGCTGATCCGGTCAGCGGCAAGCCGATCCGCATTAAGGATGGCCGTTTCGGCGCGTACGTGACGGATGGCGTGACCAACGCCACAATTCCGCGTGGCGAGACCATTGAGGAGATCGACTTCGACCGGGCTGTACAGCTGCTCGCAGACAAACGCGCGAAGGGACCGGCGAAGCCCAGAGCGAAGGCCGTTGTCAAGAAGAAGCCGGTGGCAAAGAAGAAGCCAGCCGCAAAGAAGCCGGCCGTCAAAAAGCCCGCTGCCAAGAAAACTGCGTCCAAGAAGCCCGCGGTATAGCGGGCATGGGCACGGCGCATTCCGGGTTGTTTGTAACCTTTGAGGGCGGTGACGGCTCAGGCAAATCCACCCAGGCCGGATTGCTCGCGTCCTGGCTGGCGGATGCTGGGCACGCCGTCGTGCGCACGCGCGAGCCGGGGGGCACCGATCTTGGTGTTGAGCTGCGGGAAATCGTGCTGCACCGGCGCGGCGACATCGCGCCTCGTGCGGAGGCGCTGCTGTACGCCGCCGATCGTGCGCACCACATTGCCACCAAGGTGCGGCCGGCGTTGGAACGTGGAGAGATCGTCATCCAGGATCGCTACCTCGATTCGTCCGTCGCCTATCAGGGTGCTGGCCGGGTGCTCGGTGGTGACGAGGTGCGCAACCTCTCCCTGTGGGCCGCCGAGGGGCTGCTGCCGGATCTGACCATCCTGCTCGACCTGGACGAGAGCGTAGGCCGTGCCAGGCTCGACCGGGCACGGACACAGTACGACCGGCTCGAGGCGGAGAAGATCGAGTTTCACGCCAGGGTGCGAGCAAGCTACCTCAAGCTTGCCGCGGCAGAGCCGCAGCGTTTCCTCGTACTGAACGCCACCGATCCCATCGAGTCGATCGCCGCCGCCGTCCGGGCACACGTCGAGCCCCTCCTCGCCCGCTGATCCGCATCCGCTCTAAGCCTTCCGCAATGTCCCAAATGCAGGAGTTGCTGCATCCCTTCCCCGGTGTTTCCGGGAGAGAGGCGCTGATGGTGGCGCTCCACTCCTGCATTTGGGACGATGCGGCACCGGAAGGCGACGTGGCACCGGGTAAGGGACGGCGCGCGAGCTACTGCTCCTGTGCGGCCGACGGTCGGCCGCGACCTTTATGCTTACCCCTGTGACCGTGTGGGATGAATTGACCGGCCAGGCCGAGGCGATCGCGATCTTTCGGGCTGCAGCCGCGGACTCTTCCCGAGTCGACGCATCGATCAGCGAATCGGCGATGACCCATGCCTGGCTCATCACCGGCCCTCCTGGTTCCGGCCGCTCCAACCTCGCCTACGCTTTCGCGACCGCACTGCTCAGCCCGGTAGGGCCGGATGGGGATGCGGCGACCGAGCGCCAGGTGGCAGCGCGCACGCATCCGGATCTTGCCGCGCTCAGCACGGAGGGCGTCATCATCAAAATGGATGACGTGAGAAAGATTGTCTCGAGTTCGCAGTTCTCCCCGTCGGTCGGCCGCTATCGCGTGATGGTGATCGAAGACGCGGATCGGATGCAGGAACGCGCGTCGAACGTGCTGCTCAAGGCGCTCGAAGAACCGCCGCCGCGCACGGTGTGGATTCTGTGTGCGCCGAGCGAGGCCGACCTGATCCCCACCATCCGTTCCCGCGTGCGCACGGTGCGGCTGCGGGTGCCGTCGATCGACGATGTCGCAGAGCTTATTTCACGCCGCGACGGCGTCGACCTGCCGTCCGCGTTGCGCGCTGCCCGCGAGGCCCAGAGCCACATCGGCATGGCGCGCCGCCTGGCAACCAACGCCGAGGCGCGGGAACGACGGGAGAAGACTTTGGACACGGCCCTCGGCATCCGCTCGGTATCCGATGCCGTCCTTGCTGCCGCGAGCCTGCTCGAGCTCGCTGGCGCTGACGCTAAGGCGATCACGCAAGAGCGGGACGCGGAAGAGCGCGACGCCACCCTGCGCTCGCTCGGTGTTGCACCCGGCGGCACGATCCCGCCGGCGCTGCGCGGCCAGCTCAAGTCGCTCGAGGAAGACCAGAAGCGCCGGGCCACGAGAAGCCTGCGCGACGGAATCGATCGAATTCTCGTCGACCTGCTCTCGTTGTACCGGGACATCCTGCTGATGCAGCTCGGGTCACCGCTTGAGCCAATCAACCTCAGTATCCATTCCCGTCTGGCGTCCGCGGCTGAGGCCACCTCACCCGCCGCGGTCCTTGCGGTGATGGATGCCATTGCCACCGCCCGTCGCCGCATTGCTGGCAATGTGAGTCCGGCCCTTGCCCTGGAGGCGATGCTCGTCGCGGTGACGAGAACGCACGCGGCCCAGGCACCGTTGAGTGCGAACGGATCGAGGTCGTGAGGGTGCCGCGCCGTTCACTGCGGATGATGCTGGTTGCGGTCGCAGTTGCCGTCGTGCTGCCACTCAGCGGCTGCGTGTCGGCATTCCTGCCCAAGCAGGTGCCCGTGACCTCGACTCCGGCCAAGGAAAAGGTCGCAACCGATCTGAAGCCGTTTTACACGCAGGTGCTTAAGTGGTCGAGCTGCCAGAAGGGGGCGTTTCAGTGCACGACGGCCAAGGCTCCGCTGGACTGGAAGAACCCGGCAGACGGCACTATTAAGCTCGCCCTGATCCGACACCCGGCATCCGGAACCCGCCTCGGCTCGCTGCTGGTGAATCCCGGCGGCCCGGGCGCGTCAGGATACTCGTTCGTGGCAGACAGCTTGGACTATGCCGTTGACGCGAAGTTGAAGGCGAGCTATGACATCGTCGGCTTCGATCCGAGAGGCGTCAATAAGTCCTCAGCGGTGAAGTGCTACACGAACCCCAAAGACATGGATGCGTTCCTCTACGACATCACCCCTGGGACGATCGGGTCAGATGCCTGGCTCGCCGCCCAGAACGCAGTGTCGAAGAAGTTCGGCGAGGCTTGCCTCAAGTACACCGGCAAGCTGCTGGGCTTCGTTGACACCGTGAGTGCCGCGCGGGACCTGGACCTGCTGCGTGCTGTCCTCGGCGACACGAAACTCAACTATCTCGGCTATTCGTACGGAACGCTGCTCGGGTCGACCTATGCGGAGCTCTACCCAAAGAAGACCGGGCGGATGGTGTTCGACGGTGTCATTGACCCTGCCACGACGGACTTCGACGTCACCGCAATGCAGGCGCAGGGCTTTGAGAGTGCATTGAAGGCATACCTGGCAGACTGTCTCACCGGAGCCAAGTGTCCCTTCGCCGGGCACGGTGCGAGCGGGGTGAACGCCGCAATGACAGAAACCCGGGCACTGCTCTCCAGCCTGGATGCCAGCCCACTGCGTGGCACAGACGGTCGCGAGCTGGGCAGCGCGACAATGTTCAACGCGATCATCCTGCCGCTGTACAGCCGCAGCAATTGGGGCTACCTCAGTACCCTGTTCACCGACGTGATGAACGGTGATGCAGACTACGCGCTGCAACTCGCGGATAGCTACAACGACCGCACGGCTGACGGTACCTATACCGACAACCAGACGGAGGCGTTCGTCGCCATTAATTGCCTGGACTATAAGACGGATGGCAGTGCCGCGACCCTGCGCGCCGAGGCTCAGGAACTGGCGAAGCTTGCGCCGGTGTTCGGGCCGCAGATGTCCTATGGCGACACCTGCAGCCAGTGGCCGTTCGATTCCACCCGCGATCGGGTTGCGATCGCCGCGAAAGGCTCTGCACCCATTCTCGTGGTGGGCACCACGAATGATCCGGCAACCCCATACCAGTGGGCGGTTAATGTATCGAAGGAGCTTCAGAACGGGCACCTGGTGACCTACAAGGGCGAGGGCCACACGGCATACAACAAGTCGAACGCTTGTGTCAACGATGCGGTTGACAACTTCCTGGTGGATGGCACAGTGCCGGCGGTGGATCCGCACTGTTAGCGGGAGCCGGGGCTGTCGATCGGTGACGGTGTGCCTGCTCGGATCGGCTAAGCTTTCTTGCTGTGCGCTCGGCAACGGGCTCACGCCGCCTTAGCTCAGTTGGTAGAGCATCTCACTCGTAATGAGAAGGTCGTCAGTTCGATTCTGACAGGCGGCTCCACACGGCGGCTCAATGCGACTGGCATGCGTCCCAACGCAACGCCGAATCTGCGGGGGCATTTCGGGGGACAAATGCGGGACAGACTGCACCGTTCACTCATCTGTTAGCTAACAAAACACCCCCAAAACGAGGGATGTTGTGCCCCTTAAACGCTGTCTCAGCTTGTAATACCGGGGCATAGCCGAATAGCGTGTACCAGGTTAGAGCTTGAGAGCGCGTGTTAGTCACTAGGGGTACACGCTCGGGCTCCGGGGTTCGGGGGAACTGGCATGAAGCGCTTCGCACTTCTGACGACTTTGTTCACGGCGGTGTTGACGTTGGTGCTTCCTTTCGTCGGCGGCAGCGGTCCAACGCTTCTCGGGGGAAGCGCGACCGCCTACGCCGGTGACTCAACTGCCCCCATCTTCGCCTCATCCGTTCTGGAACAGCCCGCTGTCGCAGTCTCCAACGTCGCGGCGTTCACCAGCGGTGCACCGGCGTCGGTCATCGTAAATGCCGCGTCCATCAAGGCTGCCGCTTCTGCGCCGGTCGTCACCACGGTTGACACTGAACATCTGGCACAGAAGCCGGTGCCGGTGCCGGTCATCGTTGCTCCTCCCGCAGCCGCTAACGGTCGCGCCGGTGGCGCCAGGGCAGGCGGTGCTGGTACTCCCGCTCAGCGCCGGGCAGCCTATGTCGCGTCTGGCAGCTCCTGCCCCGGCAACGTCGGCGGCGGCGTGAACGGCAATGCCGACCTCGCGGGCTTCGCCGCTACCTACAACGCGATCCGCGTCGCGAACTGCCTGCAGCCGGTTCCGATGAGCCACTTCCGCTACGACACCTGCATGCAAACGCGACTGCAGTGGATGGCCAATGACCCGAGCACGAACCCGGGCAACACCTGGGGCCACCTGGGCGTCAGAAGCCTTGCACCGGATGCTAACGGGCAGTACTACTCTGTCGTCGTGCCGAGCGTCGGCTGCGATGGAAACCTCGCCGGCGGCACCGGCAACAGTGGCGCGACCGTTGCACAGAAATGGTGGGACTCGCCCCCTCACCGCGCATCCCTGTACCGGCCGACCTTCCAAGGCAGTACCAACAACGTCTGCATTTACTTCGCCATGACCCACGGTGGAAACGGCGACCCTGCCAGCTTCACCAGGGCGGCCGGACGCTGGGGCGGCTGCTAGCACCGGCTCGAACCACCTCGCTGGGACTGTTAGATTCACTGTGAACCAATAGTCCGGGGCGAGAGTCGTCCGGCGGGGAGGCAGATCGTGGCACAGCAGATTCGCTGGGGAATTCTGGGCACCGGAGGGATCGCCCATATGCAGACCACCGATCTACTGGGCAATGGCTTCACGGTGATTGCGGTGGGCTCCAGAACACAGGCTTCGGCGGACACTTTTGCCGCAGAGTTCGGCATCCCGAAGGCCTACGGCAGCTACGAGGCTCTCGTTGCCGATCCCGAGGTCGACGTGGTTTACGTCTCCACCCCGCACCCAATGCACGCCGAGAACGCTAGGCTCGCGCTGAACGCGGGCAAACACGTTCTGGTGGAGAAGGCTTTTACCATCACCGCCGCGCAGGCCGCCTCCGTCGTCGAACTCGCCACGGAGACGAAGCTCGTGGTGCTAGAGGCCATGTGGACCAGATTCCTGCCGCACATGCTGCGGATCCGCGAGATCATTGCGGCCGGC
>JBDTBD010000054.1:0-27029 GCA_039924285.1 Terrimesophilobacter sp.
GTGCGGTGAGCGCGAGCAAGGCAAGGAACGCTACGGCACCGGCGGTCGGGGTGGTCACCCAGACACCGTTCAGGAGGAACAGGCCGCTGATCGAGCAACTCGGGATGCCGAGCCAGATCAAAAACCAGGCGGTGAACCGGCTGAGGCCCGCCTTGCCGAGTGCCATGAGCAGGAAGAACAGTGCCCACATGGTGGCCCAGCACAGCCAGATCACGGCGAAGACCGGATCGGTGGCCAGTGTGACGGCCGCTTCGTAGAGTGCCACTGCAGCGACGAATGCGCTGAACCAGCCAAGACCCTGCGGTTCGAGATTCAGGAAGATGCCGAGACCGTAGTACAGGTAGGTGAACCCGAACAAGTAGGTCGGCCAAATCGAGTTGATGACGGCCTGATCGCCGCTGTTCTGGATGAGGATGATTGTGGGCAGCAACACTTGCAGCGCACCGACGAACAGGTTCAGGATGGCGGCGCTGCGCGCTGGCACGATGTTCAAAATCACCAGGCCGTTGACCAGCAGTACGATCCCGACGAAGAACAGTCCCGCGTTTCCCATTATTTCGGTCCTTATCCGTTGAGGAGTGCGACGAACGTATCGGAGGAAATGACCGGAGCGAAGAACTGGTTGATGCGCTGGAAAGTGCTGGCTTCGAATTCGGGCTTCTGGCATCCGGTGGCGTCGCCAATCACGATCGGCAGATACCCGTGGTCGCGCGCGGCTCGAGCATTTCCTTCAATGCACCAATCGGTGTGGATGCCGGTGATGACGAGCACCTCGATGCGCTTGCGGGATAGCTCGAGCGGCAGGCCGGTGCCGGTGAAGGCCGTCTGCAGGGCGCACTCGTAGAACTCGTTGTCGCCGGGACACACGAGTTCGCGCAGCTCGCCGACCAGCTCGTTGTCCCAGACGATCTGCTCGGGTGTGGCATCCAGGGCGCCGGTCCACGCGTCGTATTGCACGCGGTCGAAGTCGGTCTGCGGGTAGTCCTCCCGGAAGACGGTGTAGCCGATCCAGTTGAAGGAGACGAAATTCTCCGCAGCGCGGGCTGCCTGCACCGATTTCACCGTGGCGGGCAGGCTCCCACGCAGATCGTGACGCTCACCGTACTGAACACCGCCCGGCTTGTACAGCGAGTTCGATTGGCTCACCGAGAGGAACGCGGCGGGCCGAGACAGGATTTCTCGCAGGTCGAGCTTTTTCCAGTGATCGGCCAGTTCGGGGATCGAAGCGACGTTGCTCGGCGGGAAGCGCGGCTCGGTGTTGGTTGCGGCGCGGGGCCGAGTGTCGGTGAGTGTCATGTTCCATCCTTTTCGGTGACTACTTCGTCAGCGTAGACAGTGTGGGGGTCCCGAATCTCGGATGTGACAGACGATTTCGCTGCGTTACTTTGTGTTGCGTCGGGTTGGTGACGGGCGGTCGGGTGGCACTGGTGGGTTGACGTGGGTGACCGGCGGCGGTGGGAGCCGATACCGTGACGTGTGACCGAATTTTCGTTCGACCTGCTGCGCCGCCGCCCGGACGTCGAGGCGGACAACCTGTTTGCGGCGGATGCTGCGGACCGGCTGCTCCTGGATACTGCCGCCTCTTCGCTTGCGGGCTGCGTGCCCGGCGAGGTGGTCACGGTGGGTGACCGTTACGGCGCGCTCACCCTCGGCGCTGCGTCGGTCGGGGTGTCGGGCATCCGGGCTCACCAGGACGCACTGTCGGGCGAGTTGGCGCTCGCAGCCAATGCTGACCTGTTCGGATTGCGTGATGCCTACCGCTCGCTGCCGCTCGGCGTCGAGCTGCTCGCCGGCGCCCGCGTAGTACTGCTGCGATTGCCGCGCAGCCTCGACGCGCTCGAGGAGATCGCTGGCACGATTGCCCGAAACTCGTCGCCTGGTGCGGTCGTCTATGCCGGCGGGATGGTGAAACACATGGCACTCGCCATGAACGAGGTGCTCGCGCGGCGGTTCGACCGTGTGCAGGCCGGACTGTCTCGACAGAAGGCCCGCGTCATCGTCGCATCCGGGGCTCGCCCCTCCGCCGCGGCGTCGGAGTGGCCGCGGCGCGAATTCCACGAAGACCTCGGCCTGTGGGTGTGCGCGCACGGTGGCGCCTTCGCCGCCACGCACGTCGACATCGGCACCAGATTCCTGCTCGGCTTCCTGAGCCGGGCGAAGCCGGATGCTACCTCGGCCGTCGACCTCGGTTGCGGCACCGGAGTGCTCGCCGCGGCGCTTGCGACGGCCCGACCGCAACTGCGCATCCTCGCCACCGACCAATCGGCCGCCGCCGTCGCTTCCGCCACCGCCACCGCCGACGCGAACGGGGTTGCCGATCGGGTGCGTGTGTTCCGCGGTGACGGGCTGGCTCAGCAGCCGGATGCCTCGGCCGAGCTGATCGTGCTCAACCCGCCGTTTCACCTCGGTGCTGCCGTGCATGCCGGGGGTGCATTGCGACTGTTCGAGGACTGTGCTCGCGTGCTGGCCCCCGACGGTGAACTGTGGACGGTGTTCAACTCGCACCTGAGGTACCGTCCGGCGCTCACCCGGATCGTCGGCCCGACCCGACAGGAGGGACGAAATTCCAAGTTCACGGTGACCGTCTCCACGCCCAGCCGGTAGGGTGGCCGGCCTCGTCTATCCCCCTGCGCCGCTAGGCCCCTGCGCCCCCGGTTGCCCGCTTGCCCGATGCCGTTTCACGGAGTTTTTGCCTCCCACCACCCCGGATGCCCGCCCCAAAGCCCCACCAGGTCAGAAAGTCCTTGAAACGGGTTAAGCGAAACGGGTTAAGCGCAGAGCGATCTTCTCGACAGTGATTGCCTCCGGCAGTAGCGTGGGAATACCGAATCCGATAAACTTGAGCCAGCACGGCTCAAGTTTTGAACCCTCGGGAGGGATTCCATGGCAAACATGCAGGGCGCTCCGGCGTCGAACGAGGAGCAGAAGACCGCGCTTGAGCAGTTCGGAGTGGACCTCACCGAAATCGCGCGCGCCGGCAAATTGGATCCGGTAATCGGACGGGACGCGGAGATTCGCCGGGTCAGCCAGGTACTCACCCGCCGCACCAAGAACAACCCTGTGCTGATCGGCGAGCCCGGCGTGGGCAAGACCGCCGTCGTCGAAGGACTCGCCCAGCGCATCGTCGCAGGCGACGTCGCCGATTCGCTCAAGGGAAAGCGACTGGTCACGCTGGACCTCGCCGCGCTGGTCGCCGGTGCCAAGTACCGCGGCGAGTTCGAGGAACGGCTGAAGGCCGTGCTCAAGGAAATCAACGACGCGCAGGGCCAGATCATCACCTTCGTCGACGAACTGCACACCCTTATGGGTGCCGGCGGTGGCGAAGGCTCCGTGGCCGCGTCCAACATGCTCAAGCCCATGCTCGCGCGCGGCGAACTGCGCCTGATCGGCGCCACGACCCTGGACGAATACCGCCAGTTCATCGAGAAGGATGCTGCCCTCGAGCGCCGCTTTCAGCAGGTGTTCGTCGGTGAGCCGAGCGTCGAAGACACCATCGCGATCCTTCGCGGACTCAAAGAACGTTACGAGGCGCACCACAAGGTCACCATCGCCGACACGGCGCTGGTGGCCGCCGCCGCGCTCTCCGATCGGTACATCAGCGGCAGGCAGTTGCCAGACAAGGCGATCGATCTGATCGACGAGGCGGCGTCCAGGCTGCGCATGGAGATCGACTCCGCCCCCGTGGAAATCGACGAACTGCGCCGGGGGGTCGACCGGCTCAAGCTCGAGGAACTCGCGCTCAAGCGAGAGAAGGACGCGGCGAGCAAGGAACGGCTCGAGAAGCTGCGCGCTGACCTCGCCGAGCGCAGCGCGACCCTCAAGGGGCTCGAGGCGCGCTGGGAGAAGGAACGCGCTTCCCTCAACCGGGTCGGCGAGCTCAAGGAAAAACTGGACTCGCTGCGGATACAGGCCGACCGCGCCCAGCGCGAAGGCGACCTGGAGAAGGCGTCTCGATTGCTGTATGGAGAGATTCCGGTCATCGAACGTGAGGTGACCGAGGCGGAGAAGTCCGAAGCCGATACCCCGCTGATGGTCAACGACCAGGTCACCGCCGAAGACATCGCCGCAGTGATCGCGATGTGGACCGGCATTCCGGTGGGTCGCCTGCTGCAGGGCGAGACCGAGAAGCTTCTGAACCTGGAGGCCGAGCTCGGTAAGCGCCTAGTCGGCCAGAAGCGGGCTGTCCGAGCGGTGGCCGAAGCGGTGCGTCGCTCCCGGGCGGGCATCGCGGATGCGGACCGGCCAACCGGATCGTTCCTGTTTCTCGGGCCGACCGGGGTCGGCAAGACGGAACTAGCGAAGACCCTCGCCGCGTTCCTGTTCGACGACGAGAAGGCGATGATTCGCATCGACATGAGCGAGTATGGCGAGCGGCACTCGGTCGCCCGGCTGCTCGGTGCCCCTCCCGGCTACATCGGCTACGAGCAGGGCGGGCAGCTCACCGAGGCGGTGCGCCGCCGGCCGTACTCCGTCATTCTCATGGACGAGGTGGAGAAGGCTCACGGCGACGTTTTCGATGTGCTGCTGCAGGTGCTCGATGATGGCAGGCTGACGGATGGCCAAGGCCGCACCGTCGACTTTCGCAACACGATCCTCATTCTCACCTCAAACTTGGGCAGCCAGTTCCTGGTTGACCCGACCCTGACCTGGGAGCAGAAGGAAACCGCGGTTAATGAAATGGTGCGCCAGGCGTTCAAACCGGAGTTCGTCAACCGGCTCGACGACATCGTGGTGTTCTCGCCACTGACCACCGAGGATCTTGCCGAGATCGTCGAGCTGTACATCGACCGGCTCACCGTGCGGCTGGCCGCCCGCCGACTCGACCTGGCGGTGACCCCGGATGCGCGGGCCTGGCTGGCAGAGCGCGGCTACGACCCGATCTACGGGGCCCGACCGCTGCGGCGTTTGATGCAGCACGAGATCGACGACCCGCTCGCGACGGCGCTGCTGGCCGGCGAGATCCGCGACGGCGACGTCGTGCGCGTGGATCTCGCGGAGGACGGCGGTCACCTCACCGTGGCGCCGGCGTTACTCACGGTCTAGCCCGACGGCGCTGCGCCCGCCTCTGCCGTCGGCATCCGCCCGTGCGAACATCAGCTGCCCCGTTCGTGCGCTTCCATTATTCAGGAGGATGTGTGACCCCTGTGGCAAGTGTGACCTGTGAGCAGGTCATCAGTCGCTCTGGCCACTCTCGTCCCAGACCCTCCTGAATGGTGGGAGGGCTGGAGGGCTGGAGGGCTGGAGGGCTGGAGGGCTGGAGGTGTGGGCGGCAGGAAGGCTGGAGGCAGGAGAGCTGGGTAAGGGAGGTCGCTCAGGCTGCGAACTGGAACGACAGTCAGAGGGAGATGAGCGTTTTGCGCACCTCGCGCCGCAGCACCTTGCCGATTAGCGAGTGTGGCAGCGTGTCAACTTCCACAATCCGCTTCGGCACCTTGTATGCGGTGAGCCGACTGCGGCAATAGATGCGCAGGCTTTCCCCGTCGAGGGCCACGCCGGGCGCGGTGACGACGGCGGCCACGACGTCCTCGCCACTGTCGCCAGGGATGCCGACCACTGCGGCGTCGGCGACATCCGGGTGGGACCGCAACGCACTTTCCACCTCGGAGGGTGCCACGTTGAAGCCTCCGGTGATGATGATCTCCTTGAGCCTGTCGACGATCGTGATGAATCCGTCGGCGGCAACGCGCACGATATCGCCGGTGCGCAGCCAACCATCATCGAGGAACGCTTCGGAGGTGTCGAGGGGGCGGTTCCAGTAACCCTGAAACACCTGCGGACCACGCACCAGCAGTTCGCCCTCCGCACCCACGCCGAGGTCGACCGACGGATCATCGGGGTCGACCACGCGAATCTCGGTGCTCGGGAACGGCACCCCCACCGAACCGGGTCGACGGGTCAGTCCGATCGGGTTTCCGGCGACAATCGGTGAGGCTTCGGTCATTCCGTAACCTTCGACCAGCAGCCCGCCGGTCGCACGCTCCCACACCTTCACCGTCTCGGCGGGCAGGCTCATCGCCCCTGAGATGGCGAAGCGGATGCCCTGGAGGCTGATCTTGCGCGCGGCGGCGGCCTTCGCGAGCCGCTGGTAGATCGGCGGTACAGCGGGAAGAAACGTGGCCGGGATGTGCTTCATGGCGCCGAGCACCAGATTCGTGTCGAATTTCGGGAACAGCACGAGCCTGGCACCCATACTCATCGCAAAGGTGACGCACAGGGTGAGTCCGTAGGAGTGGAACATGGGCAGCACCGCGTAAACGACCTCGTGGCCCTTGCGCAGGCCCGGCACCCACGCCTCGCCCTGCATCGCGTTGGCGCGCAAATTCGCGTGGGTGAGGATGGCACCCTTCGGGTCGCCGGTGGTGCCGCTGGTGTATTGCAGAACCGCGATGTCGTCCAGTGCTACCGTCGACGGCTCCGTCTTCCGTGAGGCGATTTGCGACAGCGAGGACCAGGCGATCGCGCCGTTCACTGTGGCGTAGGTGCTGAGCGCCGCTCTGGTTGACTTGGCCTTGGCTAGGGGCAGTCGCAGCGCCAGCTGCTTCACCAGCGGCATGGCTTTGGTGAGGTCGACACTGATCACCGTCGCGACACCCATGGCGGCGGGGAAGGACTGCACGGTGGCGACGACCTTGTCCCAGACGACGGCGATCGTTGCGCCGTGATCCTCGAACTGACGACGAAGTTCACCCTCGGTGTATAGAGGGTTGTGCTCGACCACAATTGCGCCGAGGGAAAGGATCGCATAGAACGCAATGACGTGCTGCGGGCAGTTCGGCAGCACCAGCGCCACCCGATCGCCGTGGCCGACGCCGAGCGTGCGTAACCCCCCGGCGACACGCTCGATTTTTTCACCGAGCTGTCGATAGCTCATGCTCGCGCCGAAGAACTCCAGTGCCATCCGGTTGTCGTACTCCCGCACCGACTCGGCCATCATGCCCACAAGGGTCGTTGTCACGGGCGGGATCTCGCGTGGCACGCCTGGCGCATACGCCGAAAGCCAAGGCTTGGTTGCGAATTCCGTCATTGCCGTCACTGTTCCGCCCTCAACTGCATCGCCCGCCGCTGCTGTTCCCCTTCGAACTTACGCCGCAAGCTCTACTCTGAGGGCTTCGACGAACCGGTCGACGTCGGATTCGGTGGTGTCAAAACCGCACATCCACCGTACTTCTCGTCTGGTGGCGTCCCAGTCGTAGAACCGGAAGTGCTCCCGCAGCCGGTCGGCGACGCCAGCTGGCAGTGTGGCGAACACCGCGTTGGACTGCGTCGGCTGGCTGAATCCGACTCCCACGATGGAGCCGTCGGCGATGCCGGATTCGAGACTCTGCCGCAAGTACGCGGCCATGGCGTTGGAGTGCGACGCCGAACGCAGCCACAAGTCGCCCTCGTACAGAGCGATCAGCTGGGCGGACACGAACCGCATCTTGGACGCGAGTTGCATCGTGAGCTTGCGCAGGTAGGGGAGACCGGATGCGGCATCCGGGTTCAGCACGACGACAGCCTCGCCGTAGAGCAGCCCGTTTTTGGTGCCGCCGAAGCTGAGGATGTCGACTCCGGCGTCGGTGGTGAACTCCCGCAGTGGCGCGTTCAACGCGGCGGAGGCGTTCGAAATGCGCGCGCCGTCGACGTGCAGTTTCATGCCCCGCTCGTGCACATGGTCGGCGATGGCTCGGATCTCGGCTGCCGTGTAGGCGGTGCCGAGTTCGGTGGTCTGCGTGATGCTCACAGCCAGGGGCTGAGCGCGGTGCTCGTCGCCCCATCCCCACGCCTCCCGATCGATCAGCTCGGGGGTGAGTTTGCCGTCCGGGGAGGGAACGGTGAGCAGCTTCAGCCCGCCGATACGTTCCGGGGCGCCGTTTTCGTCGCAGTGGATGTGTGCCGTGGATGTGCAGACGACGGCGCCCCAGCGCGGGAGCATTGAGGTGAGACTGACCACGTTGGCTCCGGTGCCGTTGAACACCGGGAACGTCTCGGCTTGGTCGCCGAAGTGGCCCTTCACGACCTCGCGCAGGCGGGCGGTGTACACGTCGGCGCCGTAGGCGATCTGGTGGCCTTCGTTGGCCTCCGCGATGGCCGCGAGCACCTCGGGATGCACCCCCGCGTAGTTGTCGCTGGCAAATCCTCGGAGGTTGGGGTCATGGAGTCGAGTCACCGTTTCAGTCTCCCACGCGCGACGCCTTCGTCACTTCGGTGTCCGGCGGTGCGATCAGGGATCGTGCCGGGGCTCGTAACTAACCAACCCCACGGTGTTCCCTTCGCTGTCCCGGATGAACGCCATCCACTCGTCGTTTCCGGCCGGACCGAGCGTGTCGTCGGTGTGGCTGAAGATCAGCTGCGGTTCGCGCATGACCTCGACCCCGTCCGCACGGAGGCGGTTGAGGGTGTCGTGCACGTCGTCCACCTCGAAATAGACGAGGGCGGAGGCGGCGGCGGGTTCGAGTAGCAGCCGAGTGCGGCCGACGTTGAAAAAAAGCAGCCCCGGCTCGAAACGTCCGGCCGGCGGCCCGCCAAGGAGGGTTTCGTAAAATGCGGCCGCGCGGTCGAGATCGTCGGCGTGCTGGGCTATCTGCAGGATCTCCATGGGAACCTCCACCTATGATCCTGGGCGTTGGCGGCGCGGCTGTCTAGGTGGCGGCGCAGTTAGCCGGTCAGCGCATCCTTCAGCGTGACCCGAGAGCCGGTACGCAGCAGTGAATTCGAGTAAATCCGCGAGCCGACCGCGATGACGACGACGGTCGTCAGCAGCAGCAACGCCAGGGACGCGAGCGGTTCCCACCACGCCGCGGTGCCCAAGAAGATCCGCATCGGCATCCCGACCGGGGCGGAAAACGGCACGTACGACATGATTCCGAGCACCAGCGGATTGTCGTTGAACAAGATCACGAGGATGTACGGCAGCATGATCAGCACCATCACCGGGGAGGTGACGCTGCCGACGTCTTCCTGTCGGGACACGAGCGACGCCGTGGCCGCGTACAACGCAGCGAGCATGACGAAACCGCACGCGAAGAAGACCACGAACCAGACGAGCGAGGGCCCGAGCCCGACCAACAGCGAGTGCTGCCCCGTCATGGCGAGTCCGGCTGCGGCCAGAAGCGTGATCGCGGTGATCTGGGCGAACGCGAGCAGGCTGTTTCCTATTACCTTGCCGGCCAGCAGCGCGCGCACTGGGATGGCCGACATGAGGATTTCCACCACGCGAGTTTGCTTCTCTTCCACTACGCTTTGCGCGATGGTGGTGCCGAACGTGATCGCTGACATGAAGAAGACCAGACCGAACCCGATCGCGACGAAATAGGACAGCAGCGGGTTCGCCCCTCCGCTTTTCAGCAGTTCGACCGGTGGCGCAACGCTCAGCCGCGCGATGACATCCTGCGGTGCGGAGTCCAGCGCGATGATGGTCACACCCAGGGGGGAGTTCGCCCCTCCCGGAACCACTGCGGCTTTCACCGTGCCCTTCTGAACGAGCGACTTGGCCTCAGCCACGCTCGAGACCTCCTTGACCGTCAGCCCCGGTGCCTGCTTGACGACGGCAATGGCCGATCCGGTGGCGGCGACCGTTGTGGCCGGCGGATTCGCGCCCAGCACGCCCCCGAGCAGCACCGACGCGAGCACCGCGAGCATCAGGATTCCGGTGGAGATGAGGAACGCCCTACTGCGGAGCTTCATGAGCACCTCGCGCCTCGCCACGAGCCGGGCGCTGTGCGCGAAGCTCACCTGGGTGGAGGTCGCCGGCGTTTCGGTGCTCACTGGATAACCTCGCGGAAGATCTGGGCGAGGGTGGCTTCCTGCGGTGCGAATCGCAGTACCGGTCCGCGGGCCAGAGCCTCGCGCAGCACCGACTGGGCGGCATCCGGGGTCTCGGCGTGGAACTGCACTTTGCCGCCGCCGTCCGCGTGCAGCACCGTGATGCCGGCGATGGCGTGCAGCCACACGGCGTCGCCCGGGACGACCAGTTCGTACTGGGACAGACCGTGGGCGCTCTGCAGCACCTGGCGCGAGCCGCTGGCCCGCACGATGCCCCCCGCGATCACAACGAGGTCGTCGCAGAGGCGCTCGACGATGTCCAACTGGTGCGAGGAGAACAGCACGCAGGCGCCCGCCGCCGCGTGCTCCTTGAGCACTGCCTGCACTACCTCGACGGCGATCGGATCCAGCCCGGAGAACGGTTCGTCCAACACGAGCACCTCGGGGTCATGCACGAGCGCGGCGGCGATCTGGGCGCGCTGCTGGTTGCCCAGCGACAGGCTTTCGATCGTCGCGCTCGCCCGCTCGGCAAGCCCAAGGCGCTCGAGCAACCGCGTGGTGTTCCGGGTGGCGTCGGCGTGCGTCATCCCGTGCAGCCGCGCCAGATAAACGATGTGCTCGGCGACGCGCATCTTCGGGTAGAGCCCACGCTCCTCCGGCATGTACCCGAACCGACGGCGCTGCGCTGCGCCGAGGTCCTCGCCGTTGAACCGCACCTGTCCGGTATCCGGTGTGAGCACGCCGAGGATGATGCGCATCGACGTGGTCTTGCCCGCACCGTTCGCGCCGACGAAGCCCGTCATCCGACCGGGTTCCACGGTGAAGCTCACATCAGACAGCGCCCGGGTCGCGCCGAAAGACCGGGTCACGCCGTTCAGTTCGAGCACGCGCCGCCTCTCGCTCAGCTTGTCCCCATTAACCTCACGACAATTGTGCCCGTTCCGGCTCACTGTGCCCCGCAGAACGGGAACAATCAGCCGGAACGGGAACTATCGTGCGCGAATCAACTTACCCGCGACCGGTGATGCCAGCCGTCGACTCGATGATGGGTGTCATCTTTTTCGCCAGAGCCTCATAGAACATCGACAGCGGGAACTCGTCGTCCAGCACCTCGTCGGTCAAGCCCTTCGGCTTGCCCGACAGGGGCAGGTCGCGTGCGGCCCACTTCGACGCCGGATGCGGCGTCAGAGTTGCCGAGACCAGCTCGTACGCGGCGAGCCAGTGCGCGGTCTTCGGGCGGTCGATCGAGTGCCAGTACAGGTCCTCGATCGCGTGGCCGAGTTCGAGCACCGTTTTCGGGATCTCGTCCCAGTCAATCGACAACTTCGTGTCGGTCCAGTGCAGCACGTGGTGCTGATGCAGCCACGCGAACAGCAGTTGCCCGCCGAGCCCGTCGTAGTTGCGCACCCGGGTGCCGGACAGCGCGAACCGGAAGATCCGGTCGAAGATCACCGCGTACTGCACGAGCTTCGAGTGATCCAGGATCTCCCGCTGGGTCGGCGTGAGTTCGGAAGGCTCCAGCGCGGACAGCTCCTTCTCCAACTTCACCGATTCGCGGAACGCCGTGAGATCACAGCGCAACTCCTCAAGCGAGTACAGGAAGAAAGGCATCCGCTGCTTGATCATGAACGGATCGAAGGGCAGGTCGCCGCGCATGTGTGTGCGGTCGTGGATGAGGTCCCACATCACGAAGGTTTCCTCCGCCAGCGCCTGATCATCCAGAAGCCGGAGGGCGTCCGCCGGCAGCTCGAGGCCAGTGAATTCTGCCGCGGCACGCACGACCCGGCGGAACCGGGCCGCCTCGCGGTCCGCGAAGATGCCGCCCCAGGTGAAGCTTGGGATCTCGCGCATCGCGATCGTTTCGGGGAACAGCGTCGCGGCGTTCGTGTCGTAACCCGGGGTGAAATCGAGGAACCGGATGGGCACGAACATCGTGTTCGAGTAGTCGCCGTTCTGCAGCTCGGCCACGAACCGCGGCCAAATCACCTCGACGAGCACCGCCTCCACGAGCCGATCCCGGCTACCGTTCTGCGTGTACATGGGGAACACGACAAGGTGACGCAGGCCGTCGACCCGATTATGGCTCGGCTGGAACGCAATGAGCGAGTCCAGAAAGTCGGGAACTCCGAATCCGCCGGACACCCACTGCTCGAAGTCCGCGCGCAGCGCCTCAAGGTATGCGGCGTCGTGTGGAAACAGCGGAGCCAGATCTCGAATTGACCCGGTGATCGTCTCGACGAGCCTGCGGCAGTCCGGATGCGCGGAGGCCTCCGGGATGCTGCCGTCCTGGACTTGATGGGTGCGCAGTGCCGTCGCGGACTGCTTCAACTGCAGCCACGCCGGGTTGCGGACGATGTCACCGGTCGGCGTGGGGCTGAGCTGCGGCGAACGGACCACCATGGTGGAGTCGTCTTTGACAACCTCGGGTTCGCCAATGATTGCGTTTTGTGTGACTTGTGACATGGTCTACCTCCGATCGTCGGCTGGGGAATTGAGTACTTGTCTCAAGGCTAACCGCGGAATCGCGGCGTTTGGTTGTGCGCTGCGGCGCAGAATTGCGCCGCCGGCGGTTTTCACGCTGCTTCCCGGCTAGAGGCCGTGCTTGGTGAGCCAGTCCAGTAGTACCTTCGTGAACTCGTCCGGTCGCTCGACGTTGGGCAGGTGAGCACAGTCGCGGAACCGGCACGCATCCGCCTGGCGAATCGTTGCCGCAAGGTATTCATGCTGCGTGAGCACTTCCGACAGGTCGTGGTCGCCGACCATGACGAGAGCCGGTACCTCGATGTCGGCAACGCGGTAATACGCCGGGTTGTCCAGCGGAGTCGGCAATAGCGCATCCACGTGGTGCCGGATGTTCGGTGCGTTGAGCTCGTACGCCTTCGTCACGAACGCCGGATCGAGTTCTTCGGCCCGGCGCTCGGGGCCGAAGGTCCACAGTTCGGTACCCCGGCGGTTCAACTTCTCCCACTGCTCGGCGGCCAGCAGGTCGTCGAGCTCGTCGAACAGCGCGTCTTCACGCTCGGTGAGTTCCACCTCCGGGAAGCCGGACGGTCCGGAACCCACTGTGACCAGGCCCGAGACGCGGTCCGGATGCTCCACCGCAAGATCGAGGGCGATGGCGCCGCCCCGTGAGCATCCGATCACCGTGGCACGCCCGATGCCCAAATGGTCCAGGAGCGATAGGGCATCATCCCGGTCGGAGAACGGCACGTCGTCGGTTTCGGTCTTGCCGTATCCGCGGGTGTCAAACCGCACCACGTAGTGGTGCTCGGCGAGCGCGGCCACTTGTGGATCCCACATGCGCAGCGTGGCGACGCCGGCGTGGATCAGCAGCAGCGCGGGCGAGGAAATCTGCCCGCCGGTCTCGTAGTAGAGGCTGGCTCCCGGCAGGTCAAGAGATGGCATAGCAGAAGGGTAGTCCGAAGGCGCGTAGAGCGAGCCGCTCGTTCGGGTTCGAGCGGCCCGCGTTCTCGCATCTCCGCCAGATAGCTGGCAGACCAACTCAACCTGGCGGTTCGGGTCTGCCTGGTGGAGGCTTCAAGCTCCAGATGAAGGTGTCTTCGTCCTGGTAAAAAAGCTACCAATATACCGGTTGAACTATCAAGGGTGCCTCTTACCCCAGTGCGGGGCACGTTGGCGGTGCTACACGGCATCCGGTGCGCTCGACAGCGCATCCGGTGCGGGCTGCGGCACCTCGATCGTCGCCAGAAGCGCGATCGCGGCGCCGGCCGCCTGCGCGTCGTGGGCGAGCACCGCATTCAGCAGCAGCTGCTGCGATCGGTCAATCGTGGCGAAGTCGAGATAGTCGGGCAGGTGCAGGCTGCCGAGCCGCACGATGTGCACCACGGAGGTGAGTGCCTTGCGCAGAGTCGGATTGTGCGACAGCTCCGCAAGGTGGTTGAAGAAGGTGAAGTTCGAGGTGGCCACGTTCTGCATGTCGAGCGCCGCGACGTGACTCTGGAACGCGAGGTGGTCCTGCCGCATCGCCTCGAACGTGCTGAGCGGGGCCCTGGGCACAACCTCGAGCACCAGCGGGCGGTACAGAGCGAGCCAGACGATCATCGCGTCCGCCGTCTCTCGCGGCGAAACATCCGCCACCTGGGTGAAGCGGTTGGCCGACGCCTCGATGATCCCGATTTGCCGCAGCCGCAGCAGCGCCTCGCGCACCGGGGTGCGGGACACCCCGAGCTCGGCAGCCAACTCGACATCGCTGATCCGCTGTCCCGGCAATAGCCGACCCTCGTGCACGGCGGTGAGGATCTCGTCGAACACTTTTCGCACGACGCTACTGGTGGCGAACGCCGATCGGTCCCTACGCTGCGCCCCAGCGCGGGGGCGTATCTGCGGCGAGGCCTCGGTCGGTTGTTCTGCACTCATCGAATGATCCTTGGGTGGGTCGACGCTAGAAAATCATTGGGCGGTCGTCGTCATCGGTCTGCAGATCGAGGTCGACGACCACCGGCACGTGGTCGCTGGGCGCGTCGCCCTTGCGCTCGCCCCGGTGGATGCTCGCTGCCGTGACCAAATCGGCAAACGGCTTCGAGCCGAGGATGAAGTCGATGCGCATGCCCTCGTTGCGCGGAAAGCGCAGCTGCTTGTAGTCCCAGTATGTGAAACCGTCCGGGACCAACGGGCGCACCACATCGGTCAGTCCCACCTGTTCGATCGCGGCGAAGGCCGCGCGCTCGGGAGCCGAGGTGTGCGTGTTGTTCGCGAAGTCCCAGGCGGGCCAGACATCCGTGTCCAGCGGCGCGATGTTCCAGTCGCCCATCAGCGCCAGAGGCGTCGTCGGATCGTTGCTCAGCCAGCAGGATGCCGCCTCAGCCAGCCGGGCGAGCCAGTCCAGCTTGTAGTAGTAATGCGGATCGCCCAGTGCCCGCCCGTTCGGCACATACAGGCTCCACAGCCGCACTCCACCAGCGGTGACGCCCAGTGCTCGGGCCTCCAGTGGCAGGTCGGTGCCGGTGCTGCCCTTGAGAAACCCCGGCATCCGTTCGAAACTTGGTGTCGCATCCGTCATCGGCAGGCGGCTCGCGAACGCCACACCGTTCCACTGGTTGAGCCCGGTCAGCTCAATGTCGTACCCCGCCTGGGTGAAGGGTTCGTACGGGAACTGGGCCGGGGTGCATTTGATCTCTTGCATGGCCAGGGTGTCAACATCCTCGCGAACGAGCCAGTCCACCACGCGAGCCACACGGCTGCGGATCGAGTTCACGTTCCAGGTCGCGATGCGCATGGCACAAGTCTATGGATGCTGCAGTGGCAGACCGGATGACGGATGCGCCACACTGTACGGATGGACGATGGCCGCCTGATGCTGCTGGACACGGCAGCCCTCTACTTCCGCGCGTTCCACGGCGTTCCAGACACTGTGCGCTCGCCGGACGGAATCAGCGTCAACGCGGTGCGCGGACTGCTCGACATCATCGCGCGTCTGGTCAACGACTTTGCACCCACGAGGCTCATCGCCTGTTGGGACGACGACTGGCGTCCCGCGTGGCGGGTCGAACTCATCCCCAGCTACAAGGCACACCGCGTCGCTGAGACAACCGACGGCGGCCCCGACGCCGAACTGATTCCCGAATTGCTCACCCCGCAAATACCGATCATCGTCCAGACCTTGACCGCGCTCGGGATTCCGATCGTAGGGAAATCCGGATTCGAAGCGGACGACATCATCGGCACGCTCGCGGCATCGTCCGCCGGGCCGGTCGACGTGGTCACCAGCGACCGGGACCTGTTTCAGGTGGTCGATGACCTCCGGGACGTGCGCATCATCTACACCGCCAGGGGAATGCGCAACCTCGAGATCATTACGGATCAGGTCCTTCACGGCAAATACGGCGTGACGGCCGCGCAGTATGCCGATTTCGCGGTGATGCGTGGTGACAGCTCCGACGGCCTGCCCGGAGTTCCGGGAGTCGGCGAGAAGACCGCAGCCTCGCTCCTGGCCCAGTTCGGCACCCTGGCCGGCGTCATCGCCGCGGCGAACAATCCGGCTGTACCGTTGTCGGCCGGGATCAGGGCGAAGGTCCAGGCCGCCGCCGGCTATCTCACTCGTGCGCCGGCCGTCGTGGCGG
The DNA here is from genome assembly GCA_039924285.1 of Terrimesophilobacter sp. Taxonomy (GTDB): domain Bacteria; phylum Actinomycetota; class Actinomycetes; order Actinomycetales; family Microbacteriaceae; genus Parafrigoribacterium. Next base: position 15,825 of record JBDTBD010000054.1, read on the forward strand.
TCGCACGCGATCTTGACCTGCCGGAGACTTCGGCGAGGATCGGCCTCTCGGATGCCGACCGCGCCACTGTCGAGGACTTGAGCGTTCGCTGGGGGCTGGGCGGCGCCGCATCTCGAGCGGTAGCCGCACTGGGGACTGCGCAACAGAAAGGCGCAGGCTCGCCTCAGTAGAATCGGCACGTGACTGACACACGCGAGCAGCTCATCGAGTACATCCGTGCCGAGGCCGTATTCCACGGGAACTTCGTGCTGACCAGCGGCAAGAAGGCGACCTATTACGTCGACCTGCGCAAGGTGAGCCTCGACCATCGGGTGGCTCCGCTCATCGGTACCGTGATGCTCGATCTCATCGCCGGCATCCGCGACGTGAGCGCCGTCGGCGGAATGACCATGGGAGCCGATCCGATCGCCGCCGCCGTGCTCCACCAGGGTGCCGCACGCGGGCTGGCCTACGACGCGTTCGTGGTGCGCAAGGAGCCGAAAGACCACGGCCGCGGCCGCCAGGTCGAGGGACCCGAGCTGACCGGCAAACGCGTGATCGTGCTCGAGGACACGTCCACCACCGGCGGCTCGCCGCTGTCGGCCATCGCCGCGCTGGAGAAGGTGGGCGCCGAGATCGTTGCGGTCGCCGTCGTGGTTGACCGCGACACTGGCGCCCGAGAGAAAATCGAGGCCGCCGGGTATCAGTACCTGGCTGCAATCGACCTCGCGGATCTAGGACTCGCCAATGAGTGATGACTCCGGGCACCCGAAGTTCACCAGCCGTCGGCAACGGCGCCGCGGCAGTGCCGGTGCGGACGGCACCGGTACGGATGGCACCGGTGCGGATGCCAGCGGCTGGCTCACCGCACAGTTTCAGGCGACCGGCAACGTCGAGCAGGACGACCGGCACGACGATGCTGACGCGACCGGGCTTCGGCGCGGCACCGCGCACTCGGAGGCCTCGGGTCCGGTCGCTTCGCTATCGAACACCCCGTCATCGCCCACCCCGCTATCGCCCGGGTCGACATTGACCGAGCCGCCGGTGGGCGGATTTCGCTGGGGGCTGAAGCCGCAGGCTGCCCCGGCCACGTCACCAGTGACGCCTCCTGCCCCGCTCGCGTCGGAACCGCCGGCACGACCAGAACCCGAGCCGGTGTCCCGACCGGTGCCCGATCCAGCGACGTCGCCGGGTATGGCCGGCGACCCATTCTTGCCCGCCGATCCGAACGTGCCCATCGTGCCGCCAGAACTGCCCGTTGTGGCAGGGCCAGACGTGTCGCCCGCTGCACTACCGGCTGCATCCGCACCGGTGCCCATCATCGCGCTACCGGACTCGTTCGTCGTCCCGCCACCGGACCGGGTGCTCCCCACCGAGCTGTTCTCGCCGGTGCAACCAGGGGAACTCACAGAACCCCTCGTGTCCCGGCGCACCTTCAGGCCGCGTGTGCTCGCCGATCCGGATCGTCCCGGCAGCGATGCCGCGCCGGTCCCGCTCACGCCGGCCGAACCTACCGTGCGCCTTCCGAGCGTGCCTCTGAATGCTGAGTCACCACTCACGGCGTCGGGGCTCGATGCGCCACCGTCCGAAGTCTCGGGATCTGGCTGGTTGGGCAACAAGAAGTTCTTATTCTGGGCCGGCGGTGCGGTCCTCGTCGTTTTGGCCCTGGTCGGACTGTTCTACCTCGGCACCAGGTTGCCGGAGCTGTTCGGGTCCGCGCCCGCATCCGAGACGGCGACTGCCGCCGGCGTTATCGCCAGCGCGGCGCCGAGCGCGGCGCCGACTCCCAGCCCGAGCACAGCGCCAGTGACCGAGGTGGCAGCCGTCGGCCCCCTGGCGCCGGGCACATACCCCTGGGAAAAACTGCGCGGCGGCGAGTGCTTGAGCGACTACAAGTCGCCCTGGGCGGAGAAGTTCTCGGTCGTAGACTGTGCGGTGCCGCATCCGGCCCAGATGGTGCATCGAGGAACCTTCGGCCCGGATGACGCCAGCAGCTACCCGGGTCTTGACACCCTGCAGGCGCAGATCAACCTGCTCTGTTCCGCTCCGACTGTGATCGACTTCGCCGCGGCCCGCGCCTACACCGACATTCGCGTCGCCGGCAGCTTCGCGGCAACTAGCCAGGAGTGGGACGCCGGCCACCGCGACTACTTCTGCTTCGTCACGCGCGGCTCTGGCGACCCGCTGGCCGGCAACGTCGCCGCCCCCGTGGGCTAGCGTGGAGGGCAAGGGCAAGGGCAAGGGCAAGGGCAAGGGCAAGGGCAAGGCGAAAGCGAGGACGCAGGCGTGGACGTAGGCGAGATCGCCACCAGCATCGTCGTCGTCATTGTGGTGACAGGCGTCTTTATGGCGCTGCTCGCGGCCATCGTGCGCCGCCTACTCGGTGTGCCGATCGGGACGCTGCGTATCCTGGCGTCGGGAGTGGTGGCGCTCGCTGCCGAGGTCGCGTTCGAGGCTCGGTTCATCTGGAATCAGCCGCACTCGACCCTGGCGCTGATCCCCGTACAACTGGGCATCATCGTGGTGGTGTCAATGGTGTTCCTCGTTGTTGGAGAGTTCATCGTCCCCACGGGTAGTATTCCCCGGCCGGATCGTTGGATCCCCGCCATCCGGGCGCGAGCCGAACGTGGGCGGCGCTACTCCCAGATCACCAGGATTGCCTTGAAACACGGCTTATTCCCGGTGCGCCGGCCCGCAGTGCCGTCGGCTCTCGAAGGGTCGAAACGCGTCGCTCAAGCCAGGTCACTGCGGCTGGCGCTGGAGGAAGCGGGCGTCACCTTCGTCAAGTTCGGGCAGACTCTCTCCACCCGCAGTGACATTCTGCCAACGGAATATCTCACCGAACTGTCGTCACTGCAGGAGCGCGTGCCTCCGGCGCCGTGGGAAGGCATCAAGGAGCTTTTGGAGCAGGAGCTCGGCGCTTCGGTGGAGGAAGTATTCGCCGAGTTCGATCCGGTGCCCATCGCAGCGGCATCCATCGGACAGGTGCACCGTGCCCGACTGCACACCGGCGAGGACGTCGCCGTCAAGGTGCAGCGTCCCGGCATCATCCCCATCGTCGAACGCGACCTGGACATTACCGTGCGGATGGCCGCGACCCTGCAGCGGAACACCGAATGGGGTCGTTCCTTGCACGTCAGCGATGTGGCGGGTGCCTTCGGCGACTCGCTGCGTAAAGAGTTGGACTATCGCATCGAAGCGAGAAACGTCGCCGCGATGTCGGCGGCTCAGGCGCAGCATCCGGAGTCCGAGCAGGTCGATATCCCGAGACTGCACGAAAAGCTGTGCACCAGGCGGGTGCTGGTGATGGAGTTCATTCCTGGCGACACGCTCGCCGCCAGGGGCGTGACCCGCAACAACACCGATCTCGACGGACAGGCGCGGCGGCTGTTCCGATCACTGCTGCGCCAGATCATGGTGGACGGTGTGTTCCACGCCGATCTGCATCCCGGCAACGTGATGCTGCTGGCCGGCGGGCGCATCGTGCTGCTCGACTTCGGCTCGGTGGGCCGACTCGACTCCGAGTTGCGCCGCGAGGTTGGCGAGATTCTGCTCACCTTCTACCGCGGTGACGCCGGCGGAATGAGCGACCGACTCCTCGGCATCGTTGGAGTGCCGGATGGCGTGAACGAGCGGGCCCTGCGGCGGGAGCTGGGCCGATTCATGGCACAGCACCTCGGCCCCGGCGCGACGATGGATGTGGCGATGTTCACGGACATGGTCGCGCTGCTCGCCCACTACGAACTCGCGTTCCCCGCCGAGCTCACGGCCGCGTTCCGGGCTGTCGCAATCCTCGAGGGCACGCTGCGCTCGCTCGCGCCAGGATTCAATGTGCTCACCGAGGCGAGGGACTTCGCGAAGTCGCAGGTGATCGCGGGGTTCAAGCCGTCCGCGCTGCGCGGGAGCGTGACGGACGAGCTGGCATCGCTGGTCCCGATGCTGCGTCGTATCCCGCGCCGCGTCGACCAGATGTCGGCGGCTCTGGAGGCGGGCCGGCTCTCGGTAAACGTACGACTGCTCGCCGACAAACGCGACCAGCGCGTCATCCAGGGTCTGGTGCACGAGGTGATCCTCACCTTCCTCGGCGGATTCGCGGGGGTGATGGCGACCATCCTGCTCATCAGCACGGGCGGCCCGCAGGTGACACCGACGCTGGGGCTGTACCAGATCTACGGGTACTGCCTGTCCGTGGTGGCCGTCGTACTCGTACTGCGGGTGTTGTTCGACGTGTTCCGGGGCCCGCGCCGCGAGTAGGCGTTCGCTTGCGTCTAGGTGTTATTCCCGGTCCTGTGGAAGGTGCACAAGGCGCGAGTCAGCGCGGGGAAGGGTCCTCGACCAGGTCCACGACGCCCTTTAGCACCTCATCCGGCCGGAACGGGTACCTCTCGATCTCGGCCTGATCGCTGATGCCGGTGAGCACGAGGATGGTGTGCAGACCGGCCTCGATGCCGGCGACGATGTCGGTGTCCATCCGATCGCCGATCATGCCGGTGTTCTCCGAGTGGGCACCGATCTTGTTCATGGCAGATCGGAACATCATCGGGTTCGGCTTGCCCACCACGTACGGTTCGCGGCCGGTGGCCTTGGTGATGAGCGCGGCGACGGACCCGGTGGCGGGCAGCGGACCCTCGGCGCTCGGACCGGTCGCATCCGGATTGGTGATGATGAAGCGAGCGCCGGCGCCGATCAGTCGGATGGCGCGGGTGATCGCCTCGAACGAATAGCTGCGGGTCTCGCCGACGACCACGTAGTCCGGGTCGTTCTCGGTCATGATGAAGCCTGCCTCGTGGAGCGCCGTCGTGATGCCGGCCTCGCCGATCACGAATGCGCTGCCGCCGGGGATCTGGGATTTGAGGAACGCCGCCGTGGCCAGTGCCGAGGTCCAGATCGATTCCTCAGGCACGTCCAGGCCGGAGGCTCGCAGCCGGGCGCTGAGGTCTCGCGGCGTGTAGATCGAGTTGTTGGTGAGAACGAGAAAGCGGGTGCCGTTGCTCTGCCACTGGGCGATGAGTTCAGCGGATCCCGGCAGCGGACGGTTCTCGTGCACGAGCACGCCGTCCATGTCGGTGAGCCAGCATTCGATGTCGCGGCGGTCTCTCATCGGGCCATCGTACCCAGTGCCTTAGTCTCAGCTCTCTACCCGTTTCAAGGAAAAACTGTCTGCCTGCCGCCTGGATGCCGGTGGGCAGGGGTGCGCGGGGCAGAAACTCCGTGAGATGGGACGAGACGGGGAATGAAGATGGGGCAGAGAATGGGATGGCGCGCGGAATGGGGGGCGCGAAGAAGTGGTGCGAGCCGTCATGATTAGGGTGTGATGGACACAAAGCCTGCGGAGGATACTGCCACGGAGGAAATAACATCCGCGGTTCGCCTTGAGTGGCTCGCCGTGACGTGTGTCTGCTTCGCCGCTGCGGCGTTCGCGATGGTCTTCTTTCCCCTGGGTGTGATTCCGGCCGGCGTCTTCGCGGTGGCCGGACTGGTCACTGGCATCGTCAGCCTGATCCGCGATCCGGGCTTCAACCTGCTCGCGCTCGGCGGCACGGTGTTGTCCTCGGCCGCGGTCAGCACCGTCGCCGTGATAGCCATCCTGCGCGCGCTCGGCTGATCGCGCTTCTGGCCCCGGGTACCCTGGACAGCGTGCCAGAACTGCCCGCAAACCCGTCCGTCGAACTCACCACCCACGGCGTCGGACCGTGGCAGGGTGAGTTGCCGACGGCGGCGATATACGATCCCGAACTGCTCAAGCACGGCGACTCCCGGAACGTCATCGACCGTTACCGCTACTGGCTCATGGAAGCGATCGTCGCCGATATCGACCAGCACCGGTATCCGTTCCACGTGGCCATCGAGAACTGGCAGCACGACATGAACATCGGCTCGATCGTGCGCACCGCCAACGCGTTCGCGGCAGACACCGTGCACATCATCGGCCGCAAGCGCTGGAATAAGCGCGGCGCCATGGTCACCGATCGCTATCAGCACGTGATGCACCATCCGGATGTCGCCGCACTCGTGTCGTGGGCCGCCGAGCAAAACCTGCCGATCCTCGCGATCGACAACGTGCCCGGCTCCGTGCCGATTGAGAGCTTTGCGTTTCCCGAGCGGTGTATCTTACTGTTCGGCCAGGAGGGCCCCGGGGTCTCGCCGGAGGCGATCGCCGCCGCGGATGCCGTGGTCGAGATCAGCCAGTTCGGCTCGACTCGCTCGATCAACGCTTCCGCCGCCGCCGCCGTGGCGATGCACGTCTGGATCACGCAGCACGCCTTCTAGCTCCACCCGCAGTGGCCCGCGCCGTCGTCCGAGATCTGCGCTCACGATAAGATGGGGCGTAATCCCCCCAATGATTCGAAGGGATCCTCCATGCCAGCAATCGTTCTCGTCGGAGCCCAATGGGGCGACGAAGGCAAGGGCAAGGCCACCGATCTCCTCGGAGACCGCGTCGACTACGTCGTCAAGTTCAACGGCGGCAATAACGCCGGCCACACCGTCGTGATCGGTGACGAGAAGTACGCGCTGCACCTGCTGCCCTCCGGCATCCTGACACCCGGCGTCGTGCCGGTCATCGCCAACGGAGTCGTGGTGGACATCGAGGTGCTGTTTCAGGAGCTGGAAGCCATCTCCGCCCGCGGCGTGGATGTTTCGAAGCTGCTGATCAGCGCGAACGCGCACGTCATCACCGCGTACCACCGCACCATGGACAAAGTCACCGAGCGCTTCCTTGGCAAACGGCAGATCGGTACCACCGGGCGCGGCATCGGCCCCACCTACGCCGACAAGATCAACCGCGTCGGCATCCGCATTCAGGACCTGTTTGACGAGAACATTTTGCGCCAGAAGGTCGAGGGCGCGCTGAATCAGAAGAACCACCTGCTGGTCAAGATCTACAACCGGCGCGCGATCACCGTCGATGAGGTCGTTGACGATTTGCTCAGCTACGTCGAGCGGCTGCGCCCGATGGTCGCTGACACCTCTCTTGTGCTCAGCCGAGCGCTGGATGCCGGCAAGACTGTTCTGTTCGAGGCCGGCCAGGCGACGATGTTGGATGTTGATCACGGCACATACCCGTTCGTCACCTCCTCGAACGCGACGTCAGGCGGTGCTGCAACCGGCTCAGGAGTCGCTCCAACCCGGTTCGAGCGAGTCATCGGCATCGTCAAGGCGTATACGACCCGTGTTGGGGCCGGTCCGTTCCCCACCGAGCTGCTCGACGAGTCCGGCGAGTTCCTGCGCTCCCACGGTTTCGAGTTCGGCACCACCACCGGGCGCCCCCGGCGCTGCGGCTGGTACGACGCTCCGATCGCTCGGTACGCGGCTCGCATCAACGGGGTCACCGACTTCGTGCTGACCAAGCTCGACGTGCTCACCGGCCTGGCTCGCATCCCGGTCTGCGTCGCTTACGAAGTGGAGGGCAAACGCGTGGACGAGGTTCCGGTTTCCCAGAGCGACTTCCACCATGCCGTACCCGTCTACGAAGAGTTCCCGGGCTGGTCGGAGGACATCACGGGCGCCCGCACCTTTGCCGACCTGCCGAAGGCTGCGCAGGACTACGTGCTTGCCGTGGAGTCGCTGAGCGGATCCCGGATCTCCGCCATCGGAGTTGGGCCCGGTCGCGACGAGATCGTGGTGCGGCACGATCTGATCGGGTAACCCGCCGGCCCGCCCGCAGTCTGCCCGGGTGACTCGGCGCATCCGTCCGCACCGTATCGAGGAGATTCTGCGGAGAGGCGGCGTGTCGTGCCGTTTTTTCGCGGCGTGTCGCAAACCGTCCTTTATTGCGTTCAATCGGCAGCGCACGGGTGCGGCGCACGGATGTGACGGTGCATGGTGCACACAGGGGTGCTCGTGCCAGGATGGAGACGTGACAGCGACACGTCCTCCCCGCTCCATCCTTCATGGCCGCTTCCTGCGCCTCGAACCGCTCACGCCTGAACACTTGCCGGCGCTGTATGAGGCCATCGGCCACCCCGAAGTGTTCGAGTTCGGCTTCGGCGGCGGACTGAACACACCGCCAGCGACCGAAGAGGCGTTCATTGCGTGGGCGCTCGAGCACCTCGCGTGGGACAGCGGAAACCCCTACGCGGTGATTCTCACCGGGGGCCCGCACGACGGCGCCGTGGCAGGCACGACGACACTCGGCGAATTCGACCTGCGGCGAGAGGAAGCCCACCTCGGCTGGACGGCGTACGACCCGCGGGTGTGGTCGACGGTCGTGAACCCCGAGGCGAAACTGCTGCTGCTCGGGTTGGCGTTCGACTCCGGATTCGGTCGGGTGAAGATCCAGACGGATACGCTCAATGCACGTTCGCGTGCCTCCATCACCAAACTTGGCGCCACCTTCGAAGGTATTTTGCGCCGCGACAAGCCGCGCCAGAACGGCACCTGGCGCGACACCGCCGTGTTTTCAGTGCTTGCCGAAGAGTGGCCGGATGTGTGCGCTCGGCTCGAGCGCCGCATCGAGCAGAACACCGGCCGACCGGTACTGTACCGCACCCCGACACCATAAGGGGCGTCCGCGGACCGCTGTGGCGTCTGTGTGTGAGTGAGAACCCCGCCTCCGTCGCGCCAGTGCTTCGCGGCCGCGCAGTTCGTCGGAATGGCCCTGATCTGGGGAGTCAGCTTTCTGTTCATGAAGGTCGCGCTCGGAGGGGTGTCGTTCACTTAGGTGGCCTGGTCGCGGGAGATCCTCGGCGCAATCACTCTCGGCGTGATCATGATTATCGGACGGCACGGGCTGCCGCGGGAGCCCATTGTCTGGTTCCACTTTCTGATCATCGGCATCACCTCGTGCGTCATCCCGCACCTGCTGTTCGACTGGGCGGAGCAGAGCGTCTCCATCGGGCTGGCGGCCATCTACAACGCCGTCGCCCCGTTGGCCACGACAGTGCTCGCCGCGCTGGTCTTCCGCGTCAAACGGCTGGTCCGGATGCAGGTGGTCGGCGTTTTGATCGGCGTGGTCGGCGTGATCGTCATCATCGGACCGTGGCGACTTTCGGCCCTCACCGGTGACTTTTACGGGCAGCTCGCGTGTATCGGCGCCGCGGTGTCCTACGGTGTCGCAATCGGTTACCTGCGCAAGTTCGTGAGCCGCCGCCCGATCTCAGGTACCACCGTCGCGTTCATGAGCGTCGGCATGGCGGCGGCCGTGATGATCCTACTCACCCCGTTCATCGCGCTCAGTCCGGTGGTGCTGAGCTTCAAGGTCGTCGCGAGCCTGCTGCTGCTCGGCGCTCTCGGCACAGGTCTCGCCTACATTTGGAACATCGCGGTGCTTCGCGCGTGGGGGCCGACATCGGTGTCGACCGTCACCTATCTCATTCCGGTGGTGGCCGTCATCCTCGGGGTGGCCGTGTCGCACGAGACGTTCTCGTGGAACGAGCCGGCCGGCGCTGTGCTCGTGCTGCTCGGCATCCTGTTCGCCCAGCGACGGATCAGGGTGCACGCCAAGGCGACATCCGTTCTGGGGCGGTAATCTCGAAGGATGGGACACGACGAAAGCTCCTCGGCGGAGCTGCTGAGCCTGCGCCAGAGTATTGACAACATCGATGCGGCGCTCGTGCATCTTTTGGCCGAACGATTCAAATTCACGCAGAAGGTCGGGCACTTGAAGGCCAGGGTCGGCCTGCCGGCATCGGATCCGGATCGCGAGAAGGTGCAGATTGCCCGGTTGCGGGCGCTCGCGGAGGAGTCGCACTTGGATCCGGCCTTCGCGGAGAAGTTTTTGAACTTCATCGTCGCCGAGGTCATTCACCACCACGTGCGCATCGCCAACGGCTGATCACATCCGCCGAAGGCACAATTACTGGCGGACTGCTACTGGGTGACGCGGGTGCCGAAGCGTGCGGGTAGCGTGCCGCGGTGCACTTCCCGTAGCTCTTCGCCGGACACGGTGAAGACGTCCTGCACCTGAAGCTCCGTGCCATCCGTCACCCCGATGCGCAGCACCGGGTAGCCGCGGCCCTCGCACAGGCCTTTGAACCTCACGTCGTCCTCGCGCGGAACGCTTACGATCACCCGGCCGCTGGACTCGCCGAACAGCGCCGCGGTGGCATCCACGTCGTCGCGCTCCATGATCTCGGTGAGCCACACGCGGGCACCGACACCGAACCGCAGCACTGCCTCGGCCAACGCCTGGGCGAGGCCACCGTCCGACAGATCGTGCGCGGAGGAGATGATGCTGTGCGAACCGCCCCCGGCGATGAGGCCGGCCAGTCGGGCCTCGCCGGCGAGATCGACCAGCGGCGGATGCCCGCCCAGGTGGCCGTGGATGACGTCCGCCCACGCGGAGCCGTCCAGTTCGTCACGGGTGGTACCGAGCAGATAGATGTTGTTGCCCTCGTCCTGCCAGCCGGAGGGGATGCGGGCGGCGACGTCGTGGATGACGCCGAGCACGGCGGCGACCGGCGTCGGGTGTATGGGGGTGTTGCCGGTTTGGTTGTAGAAGGACACGTTCCCGCCGGTGACCGGGATTTCGAGCTCCAGACAGCCGTCGGAGAGCCCTTCGACGGCGCGGGAGAACTGCCACATCACCTCCGGGTTCTCCGGGGAGCCGAAGTTCAGGCAGTCGCTCACCGCCACCGGCACAGCGCCGGTGACCGCGACGTTGCGGTACGCCTCGGCGAGGGCCAATTGTGCCCCCTGGTACGGGTCCAGTTGCGCATAACGGCCGTTGGCATCCGCGGCCAGGGCGAATCCGAGCCCGGTTTCCTCGTCGACGCGCACCATGCCGCCGTCGTCCGGGTAGCTGAGCGCCGTGTTGCCGCCGACATACCTGTCGAATTGGCCGGTGATCCAGTCTTTGGCGGCGAGGTTCGGGCTGCCCAACAGCGCGAGGAACTGTGCGCGCAAGTCGTCGGGCGAGCCGGCCCGGGGCAGCCGTGACGCGGAATCCGCCTGCAGCGCGTCAAGCCAGGTCGGGTAGGCGACGGGCCGGTCATACACTGGGCCGTCGACCGCGACCGTGCGCGGTAGGACGTTGACGATCTGCTCTCCCCGCCAGTTGATGATGAGCCGGCCGGTGTCGGTGACTTCGCCGAGCACGCTGGTCTCCACGTCCCACTTGGCCGTGACCGCGAGAAAGCCGGCGAGCTTTTCGGGGGTGACGACCGCCATCATCCGTTCCTGGCTTTCGCTCATCAGGATTTCCTCGGCGGTGAGGCTCGGGTCGCGCAGCAGCACCTGGTCGAGCTCGATCTGCATGCCGCCGTCTCCGCCCGCGGCGAGCTCTGA
>JBDTBD010000055.1:0-10428 GCA_039924285.1 Terrimesophilobacter sp.
AACGACGCTGTTGGTGATAGTCGGGGTCATCGTTCTCGCAGTGGTACCGGGCATTCGTGTGACAGATTGGGTCGCCGCACTTGTCGGGCTTGCAGGCATCCTTGTCGCCACGATCCTGGGGATCGCCTTCACGTTCGTGCCGACTACGCCGTTGGTGACGCTGATTGTGCCTGGCATCGATTTCCTGGCGCTGGGCGCATTCCGCGCAGGAACAGGAGGCACCGCGTCGTTGTTTTCCGCGCTTGTCATTCTGCCGGTGCTGTGGATCGCAGCTGAGCCAGGCCGTCGGTACATCTTCGTAGCAGCGGTCGGCACGTCGTTGGCACAACTCACGCCATACCTGGTTGGGTCGGCGACGGCCCAGTCGTCGCTGGACTGGATGCGGGGTGTGTTCACTCCGGTTGTTTTCGCCGTCATCGCTGCCATCATCAACGAGATGTCGAGGCAGGGACGTCTGCAGGTGGCGGCCATCCAGACGCTCGGCCGAACCGCTGCAGCGCAAGGCAACCAACTGCGAGAACACGGCGCGCTGCTCCACGCTGCCGAGCGCCTCTCGAGCAGTGTGCTCGCCGCCGTCACCGAGCAGTTCATCATTGGCACAGACCTGACCGGCTTAATAGGTATCTGGAATCCGGGCGCCAGTGCCATGCTGGGTGTCGCCACCAGTGAGACGGTCGGTAAACGGTTCATCTTCGATTTTCATCTCGAGCAGGAATTGGAAGATCGCGCGCGAGAGCTCAACTATCCGCCCGGGGCGACGGTGCTCAATCCGGGCTTCTCCGCGCTGGTTGAATCGGCTCGACTCGGTCGAGCTGAAATGCGCGACTGGACCTACGTGCGGCCCGACGGATCTCATCTCACCGTCGAAGTTGCCGTGACACCTCGCGTGGACGACAGTGGAGAAACGGTTGGGTACATTTTCGTCGGGACGGATGTGACCCAGGCCCTTGAAGTCTCGCGGTTGAAGGATGAATTCGTCGGTTTGATCTCGCACGAACTGCGCACCCCCTTGAGCTCGATCCTGGGTTACCTGGAGCTGATGCGTGATGACGACGCGCCTCTCTCCGAAGAACAGCAGATGTATCTCGGAGTCGCCGAACGCAATGCGCACCGATTGCTGCATCTAGTGGGAGACCTGTTGTTCACCGCTCAGGTGGCAGCCGGCAAATTCCCCATCGCGCTGGATACCGTCGATCTAGCTCCAGTAGTCGCAGCGTCCGTCGAGTCGGCCAAACCGTCGGCAGCAACCAAGGGAGTCACCCTCGTCAGTGTCTCGCCGACCGAAACAGTCGAGGTTAATGGGGACGCGATGCGCCTTGGTCAGGCGCTCGACAACCTGATCTCCAATGCCATCAAGTTCACCCCGACCGGGGGCACCGTTACAGTGAGCCTGTCGTGTTCCGATTCGAGCGCGCTCATTGCTGTGCGGGACACGGGGATGGGAGTCGCGGCCGACGAGGTCGATCGGCTCACGGCGCGCTTCTTCAGGGCATCCACTGCCACACGCAACGCGGTTCCCGGAGTGGGGTTGGGACTTGCGATTACTAAAGCGATCGTCACTGCGCACGCGGGTGAACTGACTATTGAAAGCGAGGAAGGCGTCGGCACGGTGTTCCGAGTGTCCGTCCCGCTGTCGGACGCGCTCGTGCGGGTCAGAGCGCTGTAAGTTGGGCGGAGGCACGTTCCAGCACCTCCGCCTTCTTGCAGTAGGCGAAGCGCAGTAGTGATGCGTAGTCGGCTTTGTGGTCGTCATGCACGAACGCGGTGATCGGGATCGCGACCACGCCCACCAGCTCGGGGAGCTTGCGGGCGAAGGATGCGGCGTCCGCGTAACCGAGTGGAGCGGCGTCGGCCACCACGAAGTAGCCACCCTGCGGCTGTGTGATCGTGAAGCCCGCCGCGAGCAGGCCCTCCGAGAGCAGGTCCCGCTTAGCCCGCAGCGTTGCCGCCGTGTCGGCGAAGAAGGCGTCGGGCAGACCCAGCCCGACGGCGATTGCCGGCTGAAACGGCGCGCCGTTGGAATAAGTTAGGAACTGTTTGACCGCCAGGATCGCATCCACTAGTTCGTGGGGTGCGGTGAGCCAGCCGATCTTCCACCCTGTGGCGCTGAACGTTTTGCCGCCACTGGAGATGCTCACCGTGCGGTCGCGGGCGCCGGGTAGCGTCGCGATCGGGATGTGCGGCTGGTCGAAGGTGAGGTGCTCGTATACCTCGTCCGTCACGATGATCGCGTCGTGCTCGTGCGCTAGCTCGACGATCAGCTCGAGGATCTCACGCTCCAGCACGGTGCCGGTGGGATTGTGCGGATCATTGATCAGGATGAGCCGGGTGCGGTCGGTGACTGCCTGCCGCAGTTCGTCCGGATCGGGTTGGAAACTCGGCGCTCGCAGCGGCACCCTCACGTGCGTGGCCCTGTTGAGGCCGATGATGGCGGCATACGAGTCGTAGAACGGCTCGAGAGTTACTACCTCGTCGCCTTCGTCGGTGAGAGCCAGGATGGTGGCGGTGAGTGCCTCGGTGGCACCGGCGGTGACGAGCACCTCCCGGTCGGGGTCGACGGTGATGCCGTAGAAGCGCTTCTGGTGGTCGGCAATGGCGTGGCGCAGCACCGGCATGCCGATCCCTGGCGGGTATTGATTGAACCCGTCGCTGATGGCCTGGCGTGCCGCCTCGAGCACCGCGCGGGGGCCGTCTTCGTCGGGGAAACCCTGCCCGAGGTTGATTGCACCGGTTCGAGTTGCCAACCCGGACATCTCGGCGAAAATCGTCTGTTTGATATCGCCATCATTGCCAAGCAGCATCGCGCCGCGGGCAGCGCGTTCCCAGGATCCGCTCACCGTCATGCTTCCAACCTATCGGGGTCGACACCGTGTGCGGCGGTCGGAGGGCCTCCTGTGGAATGTTTGGGGCGCGCGATGCGGGATTGGCCTACTCTGTGTGTCTATGCGAGGCGTGCGCAGGATCGGTGTTGTGGCGCTCGCCGCTGCCTTCGCGCTTTTGCTGGGCGGATGCGCCCCACAAAGCGAACCTGTGAGACCCAAGCCCTCACCCAGTGCGAGCCCCATCTTCGCCTCCGATGACGAGGCGCTCGCTGCAGCCACGAAGGCGTATGCCGCGTACCTGAAGGTGTCGGATGAGATTACACAAACAGGAGGGCTGCACCCGGAGAAGATATCGGATTTCGTGACGCCCGAAATGCTTTCACAATCACTTTCGCAATACGTGCCGTATCGAGAACGAGGACTCTCGAGCGATGGTGTGTCAACGTTCGATGCGGTTTCTCTTCAGCAAGTCAGCAATCGTCGAGATGGCGGTGCTGACGTCGACCTCTACCTTTGCTTGGACATTAGCGGCGTGAAGATCCTTGATAGCGCCGGGGCAGACGTGACGGTGACAAATCGGCCAGATCGACTTCCACTCGAGGTCACACTGTCTTCCGTTGGCGTTGACAAGAAGCGTTTACTAGTTGCTCGGAGCGAAACATGGCCTGGAACAAGCTTCTGCTAGGTGCTTTGGCGTCGCTGTCTCTGACCGTGCCATTCGTTCACCCGGGAGCACCACTAGCTACCCAGCAGGCTTCGTGTTTGCCGGGGGAGGCACTTCTCGGCCTCTGCCCCACCATCGAAGCACACGCGGGCGACGACGGCGTGACGCTTCGCGGGAGTGAGCGTCGGCCGGGATCGGGTGGCGGTGGCGGCATCGGCATTCCCGGTGGCATCGCGATTCCAGCTCCGGTTGACCCGTATCTGGTGATCCGCGATGGCTACACCGTGACCGAGCCGGTGACTCTCAGCGACCTAATTAACTTCCGTCCGGCATCTGGGATCAATCACATGGAGCCCAACGGCTGGATGATCGTCGGACTCGACGCCAACTTCTATGCGTCATCCGCCACGCAGGTGCAAACTGGCGAGTTGCTCGGTCGACCCGCAACCGTGCGCTTTACGCCGGTGACCTACCGCTGGAGCTACGGCGACGGCACTGCAGCAACTCTTGGCACCTCGGGCACCACCTGGGCCGCTCTGGGCAAGACGGAGTTCGAACCGACCGCGACAAGTCACGTCTATCGGACTGCTGGAACCTACACGGTCGACCTCACCATCGGGTTCTCTGCGGAGTACCACTACACCGGCACCGAGTGGATTCCGATCGCGGGCACCGTGCCCGTCGCGGCGAACCGGCTGACCGTGGTGATCGGCGGTGCGAAGACACTACTCGTCAACCAGGACTGCGCGGCGGCTCCCGCGGGACCGGGCTGTTGACGCTGCTGGCGAACTCATAGATTCGCAGGGGTCCTCTCACAGCACCCGCAAATACAATGTTCAGGTTGGCGGTGGAAGCTGACAGCGCTTGGAAGGAGCAGCCCCCTATGTCCGAATCTCCGCAAGACCCCTCAGCTGATCACGAGCCCACCGAATCTCCCGAATCTCCCGAATCTCCCGAGTCTGCGCAGGCGCGCAGTGACCGGGAGAGTGACAGTCGGCAAACACTGCCGCTGGACGCCAACGCGTCCCAGGCGCGGCCTTTGAACGTGGATGCGACGCCGACGAACGCTGCATGGAACCGGGACGAGCACTGGGCTCCCGCGCCACCGGCGCATCCAGCCCGATCCCGTAACGTCGGCATCGTTGCGGCTCTAGCCATCGGCGCGCTCGTCGGAGGAGTCGGTGGCGGAGTCACTGCGTGGTCTCTCGCCTCGACCCAGTCTCTGCACTCGGTCAACGGCGCGGCCACCAGCCCCCAGACAATCACGGTCAACGACGCATCCAACGCCACCAACGTCACCGCCGTCGCCGCGAAGGCCGGACCGTCGGTCGTCACGGTGTCGGTAGCCGGCAGCACCGCGGCTGGAACTGGTTCCGGCGTCATCCTCAGCTCTGACGGATACGTGGTGACCAACACCCACGTCGTCACGCTGGACGGCGAAGCCAACAACACCAAGATTCAGGTGCAGACCTACGATGGGCACCTGTACGGCGCGAAACTGATCGGCACCGACCCGATCACCGACCTCGCCGTGATCAAGATCAACAGCGGCGCGACCTTCCAGCCCGCCGACTTCGCGGACTCCAGCAAGCTCAACGTCGGCGACGTCACTGTCGCGATCGGCGCTCCGCTGGGCCTGTCGAACACCGTCACCAATGGCATTGTCAGTGCCCTCGATCGCAGCATCACGGTGAAATCCTCCGCGGCACCCAAGGCAGACAGCACCACTCCTAACGACGGCACCGACAACGGGAACGGAAACGGTCCGTTCAATTTCTGGGAGAACAGGTCGCCTGGATCCGCCCCGTCCACAGCACAGGCAACGATCTCGCTGCCCGTCATCCAGACGGACGCCGCGATCAACCCCGGCAACTCCGGCGGCGCATTGCTTAATTCCGAAGGCAAAGTGATCGGCATCAATGTGGCCATCGCCTCCGCCGCCGGCTCGAGCAGCACGGACTCCTCCGGCAACATCGGTGTCGGTTTCGCGATCCCCTCGAACCTCGTCAAGCGCATCGCGATGGAGATCAAAGACAACGGCAGCGCGACTCACGGCCTGCTCGGAGCCTCGGTGCGGGACGTCAGCAGTGACGCCACTCTCACCAGCAGTTCCACCGTCGGCGCTGTCGTGGCGGAGGTGACGCCCGGTGGCGCTGCGGAAAAGGCGGGAATCATCAAGGGTGACGTGATCATCAAGTTCGACGGCTCGCCGATCACCGGCGCGACCGACCTTACCGCTCAGGTGCGCTCCGATGCGGCCGGTTCGACCGTCAAGGTCACTTACGTGCGCGGCAGCGAGCCGACGACCGTGACGGTCACACTGGGATCGCTCAAGTAGCAGTATCCGTCTAGCAGTATCCGATCGGCGCGGGAGCATCCTCATGCGGTGCTCCCGCGTTGTGTTGCGTCGCTGGTAGGCTCAACCGGACTCGACACACGACTGGACAGCATGGCACTTGGAACACCGCGGAATCCTGGCGTTTCCTACGTCATGCCGGTGCTCAACGAAGCGGGCTACATCGAAAACGCCGTTAACACGGTGTTGGGTCAGGATTACGACGGCGATCAAGAACTCATCCTGGCGCTCGGGCCTTCCACCGATGCGACCGACGAGATCGTCGCGCAACTCACCGCGCGGGACCCACGGATCGTGTGCGTGCACAACCCGAACACCGACATTCCCTACGGGCTGAATCTGGCCATTAAGCGGGCGAAGCACCCGGTGATCGTGCGGGTGGATGCCCACTCCGAACTCGAACCCGGATACACGACGCGCGCGGTGCAGACTCTGCAACGCACCGGTGCCGCGAACGTGGGCGGGCTGATGAAGGCGCGGGGAAAGACCAGATTCCAGACCGCCACCGCCCGGGCGTACAACAGCCGGTTCGGTCTCGGCGGCGCCGCGTACCACGATGGCGCGGCGGAAGGTCCGGCGGAGTCCGCCTACCTGGGCGTGTTCCGTCGTGAGGTGCTCACCGAGGTCGATTATTACGACGAGTCCCTGCGTCGCGGCGAGGACTGGGAGCTGAACCTTCGCATCCGCGCCGCCGGGCATCAGGTGTGGTTCGATCCGGCGCTGGTGGTCACCTACTGGCCGCGAGAGAGCTGGACCAAACTCGTGCGGCAGTTCATTGCCACGGGCGCTTGGCGCGGCGAACTTGTGCGACGCTACGCGGCGCGCAACCCGTGGCGCTTCTTCGCGCCGCCGGTGCTCACCGTCGCGGTGTTGCTGAGCATCGTCGCCATCATCCTGCAGCTCACCGGCGTGCTGACTGGATGGCTGGCACTGGTCGCCTGGCTGGTGTATTCCGGTCCGATCGCGTATCTGATCTTTCTCATCGTTGTCGCCCTGACCGCTGACCACTCCGCCGCCTGGCGGGACCGATTGCTGTTCCTGCTCGTGCTGCCCACGATGCACCTCAGCTGGGGACTCGGATTTCTGATCGGGGTCGTTCGCGGTGCCCGGGACGTCAGCGACACCTCCAGAACCGACAACTGAGGCCAGCGTGGTGCGCGAGGGACCCCCACTCGGCCTTAGGTAGCCCTTGTCGGCTTGGTGAACGAGGGTGCATACGGATATCATTCCGGGAACGACTGCCATATGGTCCACGACAGCTAAAGGTGACTCGCAATGACGCAAGAACCCCTCCTCACGACGCCGTTTTGCGATCTCCTTGGGATCGACCTTCCTATTTGGAGTGCCGGGATGGGAGGGGGTGCTTCAGGAGCAGAACTGGTCGCCGCGGTATCGGGCGCTGGGGGTCTTGGCGTGCTGGGCACCGCCGGACTACCGGAGGTGGTTGTCCGGGACGAGATCCGTCGGATCAAGGCAATGACCGACAAGCCGTTCGGCATCAACCTGCTCATCCCGGCCCTCGCGCCGGACGAAGACCTGCTTCAGGTGGCGATCGATGAAGAAGTATCTGTCGTCGTGCTGTTCTGGGGAGACCCAGCACCATTTGTGGAGCGTGCCCACAAGGCCGGGATCACGGTCGTCGTACAGGTCGGATCGGTGGCGGAAGCGCGCGCGGTGGCCGAGGCCGGCGCCGACGCTGTCATCTTTCAGGCAGTGGAAGCGGGCGGGCACGTCCGAGGCAACACAGCTCTGTCGGTCGGCTTGCCGGCGACGGTGAGCGCGGTCGCGCCTCTGCCGGTCATCGCCTCCGGGGGGATTGCTGACGGCCGCGGCCTCGTCGCCGCGTTGGCCCTAGGGGCACAGGGAATCTCTATCGGTACTCGGTTTTTGTGCAGCGACGAGTCTCGCGTGTGGGGTCCGTACAAGGACCGAATCGTGGCCGCTCAGGCCGACGACACGGTCCTGACCGGCCTCTTCGATGTGCAGTGGCCGGATGCCCCGCACCGTGTGCTGCGGAACGCTGCGATTACTGAATGGGAGGCGGCCGGCCGACCCGCCTCCGGCAGCCGCCCCGGCGAGGGGACAATTGTTGCGAGAATGCCGGTTGCCGGTCAGGTCATCGAGGTGCCCAGATATCACTTCACGATGCCGCTCGAAGGGCTGGACGGTGACATGGAACTCATGTGCCTGCACGCGGGTGAATCTTGCTCCCTCATCGACAGCATCGAACCAGCCGCCGACATCGTGGCGAAGATTGCTTCCGACGCCAACGCGCTACTGGCGGCACAGCGACGCGCTGACTAGCCGATCATCCGTTGCGCGAGCAGCCGGTTCACGACCCGGCGGGACGCGTCCCCGTCGTCGCGCGGGTTGAAGCGTTTCTGCCACGCCGCGTACTTCTGGGCGTAGTCCGCAGACAGTTGGTCGCGATCGCGGATCAAGCTCACCAATTCACCCGAGGTTCGTACCACCGGTCCCGGTGCTACCTCGATGAGATCGAAGTAGAAGCCGCGGAGTTTGGTGCGATAGTTGTCGAGATCGGGCACGAAGAAGAACACCGGTTTGCCGGTGACCGTGTAGTCGAACATCACGGAGGAGTAGTCCGTGATGAGCGCGTCGGCTGCGAGAAACAGCTCAGACACATCCGGATAACTGGTGACATCGAGCACGTTTGCCGCGTAAACGTCGTGGCCCGGCCGCAGCGTACGGGAATGGCCGCGAATCAAAGTGAGGTATCCGGGGCCAAGAGTGTTGGCGAACGCCGCGACATCGAGGTGGTCAACCTGTTCCGGGCGGTTGTCGCGCCAGGTCGGGGCGTACAGCAGCACGGTGACGTCGTCGGGAATGCCGAGCTTGCGGCGCAGGGCCGCGCCATCGCCGCGGCGCAATACGTCGTTGCGCGGGTAGCCCTCTTCCCAGATCGGGCCGAAGTAAGCGTACGCGGACCGGAAGATGCGCGAGCTGTACGGGTTTTCGGACAGCAGGATGTCCCACCTGGCGCGTTCGCGGATTGTCGCTACTGCGGCACGCGGCCGGAACTTCGGCCGGCTCATCGCGATCTTTTTCAGCATGGTGCCGTGCCAGGTTTGCAGCACCGTCTGGTAAGCGCGCTTCTTGAATTTCTTGCGCGTCCAGTCGTTGATGACCAGCAGCCGGGCGCAACCGCGGATGCGCCACCATTCTTCGCTGCCTTCCAGAAGGGCGATCGCGCCCTCTGGCACGGTCACCGAGGCGTCGGCGACGCTCCAATATCTGGCGATATCTGGCCGCAGCTCGGCCAATGCCCGGTCGATGGCCAGCGGGTTGCAGGATGCGCTCTGTCCGAAGAAGCTCTCGAAGAACACTGCGTCCAGCGGCTGGTAGGCCGCTTGGCGGTACTGGGTTTCCAGCCGCGCTTGCTGCTCGGCTCCGAACTCGGTGGCTGTCAACGGCGCGGCGAAGTCGACTACCAAGGTCTGGCGGCCGGACGCATCAGCCGACTCGTGCAGTGCAATCCGGCAGACGTTCTTCACCAGCGCGGCGGTCGGCAACGCAGCGGCAACCCGTACTGCTGCCACCCCCTGCTCCGTCTCTGCCTGTAGGCGGTACGCCCCGGATCGAGGAGCCATGGGAAGAGACTGCCAGCGTGACACCAGTAGCGGCACGTCGGCCCGCCACGTTCCTTCGGTCGTCACCAGCTCGCCGGTCAGGCGCTGACGGGTGCCCAGGAGCGACACGGCCGTGGGCACCGGACCGCTGAAGGTTCCCTCGAGGAGGATCTTCGGCGTCGTCGTCGAATCATCGATGTGGACAGCGACGACGGTGAGTTCGCCCAGCGGGTGCGTTTCGCGGTCGGATGCGCTCACGTGCGCACCTTCGAACGGTCCAGCTCCAGGCGGTGACGGATCTCTTTGTACACTCTCTCAGTATTCCGTCCATCGAGGAACTCGTGATGCGCCGCCCGCAGCAGGGAACTGTGCGTACGCAGTCTGGCCGCAAATTCTTCGTCGTCGTCGCGGTGTCGAAGAACCTCGAGAACGCCGTCCCACGAGTCGGTTTCTGTGCCGCCGCTGAACTCGGGATACGCCTGGTACAGGCCGCGGGAACGGCGATACTCTTCGAGGTCCGGGGCGAAAAAGACAATGCTGCCGCCGGTGAGCGCGAAGTCGTAGGCGATCGAGGAGTAGTCGGTAATGAGCACGTCAATGGCGGGCAGCACGGGCGTCACGTCGCCGAGCTGCTTCGGTGTGAGCAGCAGGATGCGCGGATATGCCGTGGTGCCGCCGAGGTATTCGCCGACCCCGAGCGGATGCGGCCGGATTGCCAGCACCGAGTCGGTCAGTTCGAGGTAGGCGGCGATCCGCTGCCACTGCGCCGGGGTCGGCACGCCGGGGTCGCGTTCGCCGTCCCGCCAGGTCGGCGCGTACAACAGCACGCGGCATCCGGGGAACTTGTGCAACGGCAGCACGGGAGACAGTCTCTGGCGAGCGAGTGCCCGACGCTCCGCCGCCGTTCCGCGGCTCAGCACGTCGTCGCGCGGATCGCCCGTGACTATCACTCGACTGCTCGGCAGACCGAAAGCGGTGCGCAGCCTGCCCGCCGCAACC
>JBDTBD010000056.1:0-16279 GCA_039924285.1 Terrimesophilobacter sp.
GCCTTTCGAATGGTCAACGGACTACCACAAGTCAAATACCCACCCTGGCTCGACCCCACCAACACCTGGTACCCCACCCAACGATCCACCACACTCCAACACACCCAAGCCGACCGCAAACGACAACAACCAACACACTGAAGTCGCCGTCAAGCCCCTCGTATTTTCGCCGTGCCTAGTCGATAATCGAACGATCGACACAGCGAATCAGGACGCAGCGAATCAGGAGATCAGGCCATGAATACCCTGCTCAACCCCTATCTCGGCTTTCTTGACAACGCCAGGCAGGCAATGAACTTCTACCAGTCGGTTCTCGGCGGCGAACTGGAACAAAGCACGTTCGGAGAATCGAACGCCAGCGAAGACCCTGGCGATCGGGACAAGATCATGCACTCGGCGCTGACGACCGACAACGGAATGGTGCTAATGGCATCCGATACTCCTACCGGCATGGAGTACACGACCGGCAGCAACTACTCGGTGTCTTTGAGCGGGGACGACGAGACCGCACTGCGCGGCTACTGGGACAAACTCTCCGAAGGCGGGGTGGTGGCAATGCCGCTCGAACGGGCGCCGTGGGGCGACAGCTTTGGGATGTGCGTCGATAAATTCGGTGTGAGCTGGCTCGTTAACATCGCTGCCCCGAAGGACTAACCCGGCCGAAGTCGTGGTTGAGCGTGCCGCCGATGCCGGAGGAGCCCAGGACGTTAACGCCTAGAAGCTTGAAATCGCGTAGGTTCCGATCAGCCCGAGCAGGGCAAAAATCGCGACGCTGAGTGTCATTATTCTCCTTGACTTCGGACTCATCATCATCGTGCCGGCTTCGCTCCTGTTTCGGTTCACTGCTCGTACCCACAGTAGGCCGCAGCCTGCTGACGGAGGTGTCTACGCGGTGACCAGCAGGCGCGCCACAGAATCGAGGGCGCCGGGTACTAACCGGTAGTACGCCCACGTGCCGCGCTGTGACCGCGTGAAGATTCCGGCAGCCACGAGCACCTTCAGGTGGTGTGACACGGTGGGCTGCGACAGACCCAACGGCCCGGTCAGATCGCAGACGCAGGCCTCGGCGTCATCGTGGGCGGCGACCATTGAGATCAGCCGCAAGCGCGCCGGATCTGCCAGTGCCTTAAGCGAGCGCGCCAACTCGGTCGCGCTGTGCTGGTCAATGGCCTCGCGGGTGATCGGGGCGCAGCACGCCGCCACGTCAGTCACGGGAAGCAGTACTCGATGCGACATGCGGCCATTATCGCAGGGATATCGACGGCCGTCGATGTGTTGAAGCACGCGTCACGACAGGATGTCCTTGGTCACGAACCTGCCATAGGACAGTGCCCCGAACACGGCCAGGTACCCGAGTTGCACGAGCGCGTTGTCGCCGAAGGACTGCCAGGAGATCGGCGAACGCAGCAAGTCCGCGAAATCCAGCCAGTAGTGGCTTACCAGCCACGGATGCAACCACGCCAGCTGCGGTAGTGAATCGAGCACCTGCGACGCGACCGCGAGCACCACCGTTGCGGCCATAGCGCCCACCGGCACGTCGGTCACGGTGGAGAAGAAGAGTCCGATGGCCGACAACCCGAGCAACGACACGGCGGCATAACCGGCGATCAGCGCCAGTCGCAGCACGGATTCTCCGATTCCGATGGTGTCGCCCGACAGCAGCGTCACCGGCCCCACCGGGAACAGCACGAGTCCGGCGATCGTGCCCCCGAGCGCGACAGTGAACGTTGCGGCGGCGCAGAATACTGCGGCGGCCACATACTTGACCAGGAGTAGGCGCACCCGGCCGACGGGGGCCACCAGCAAATAGCGCAGCGTGCCGTGGCTCGCCTCCCCCGCGATCGTGTCTCCGGCGACGACACCGACGGTCAGCGGCAGGAACAGCGGGATGCACAGCAGTAAGCCCACCACTCCGACGAACAAGCCATTGCTGGCGATTCGATCCAGGAACGTGGGTCCGCGGCCAGGAGACGGCGAGGAGGACAGCCGCACCGCAACCGCGACGAGAATCGGGATCGCCGCCAGTGCCAACAGCATCGCCCAGGTGCGCCGACGACGGAACAGCAGTGCGAGTTCTGAAACGAGGAAGGCCGCGCCCGCGCCCGAGCCCGAGCGCGCTCCGGTGCCGGTCGAGGGTGCAACGGCTGGGGATGTGTTCCCGGTCACTGGCAGATCACTGTTCAATGTTGAACCCCTCGCCGGTGAGTGCCACGAACCTGTCCTCCAGGCTCGCCGATTCGACCGCAAAGCCCCGAACCCGCACGCCCGCAGCCACGAGCGCCGCGACGATCGATTCCGGTGCCGTGTCCTTCGCCGGTACACCGGGTGACGGCACGATCGGCAGCGGCGCACTGATCAGCACATCGGAGTCCGAAGACTGCGGCGTCGTCTCGACGGCGTGAAAACCGCGGCTCTCCAGCACGGTGCGCGTGAGCGCCGCATCCGGAGTGCGCACGCGCACCACCGCCTCACCAGCGCGACGCAATTCATCCAGTGTGCCCTGAGCTACCAGGTTGCCGTTGCTCAACACCGCCACATGGGTGCACATCTGCTCGATCTCGGCGAGCAGGTGACTGGACACGAACACGGTCGTTCCCGCACCGGCCAGGGAACGCACCAGGCTGCGCACCTCACGGGTCCCCTGCGGGTCGAGCCCATTGGTCGGCTCATCCAGCACCAACAACTCACGCGGGGCCAGCAACGCATTGGCCAGCCCCAGACGCTGCTTCATCCCGAGCGAGTACGCGTGCACCTTTTTCGCCGCCACGTGCCCGAGGCCGACCTGCTCCAGCGCCGCGCCGATGCGTGCGGAGCGCGTCGCGGCGGGAGCGAACCGATCTGCCGTGTCGAACCGGCGCAGATTTGCGGCACCGGACAGGAACGGCGCGAACGCCGGACCTTCGACCAGCGCGCCGACGTGCGGAAGCACACTGGACAGTGCGTGGGGCATGTCGCGTCCGAGCACGCGAATCTCGCCGCTGGTTGCTGCAGCCAGGCCGAGTAGCATCCGGATGGTCGTGGTCTTGCCCGACCCGTTGGGGCCGAGGAAGCCGAAGACTGTGCCGCGCGGCACAGCGAGATCGACGCCGTTCACGGCACGGTGTGTGCCGAACCGCTTCGTCAGGCCGCGAGTTTCGATCGCCAGTTCACCGGACGAGATGCCTCCGCTCACTGGCGCTGCGCTGCAGCCTGCAGTTGGGCAGCCGGAACAGACCCGGCGAACACCCGGCCGTCGTTCGTGAACAGCACGTTCAGCAGTGAGGTGTGCAACAGCCTGCCGTCAGCGACGGCGGTGGTGACCTGGAGCAGCAGTGGAGAATCGGTTAGCTCTTTGGGAACCGCGGCCGCGGGAATCTCCACGATCGCGCTCCATCCCGTGCCGATCACCTGCGGCGGCTCGTGCAGCGCCTTGGAACTCTGCGCGGGCTTCTCTTGCTTCGTGGCAAGATCCTTCCACGCCGGCATTTTCTGTTCTTTCACGCTCGAACCGGGCGGCGGCGTGAACGTGAACCGGTCGGCGCTGGGCGCCGCCAGGCTCAGTGCACTGAACTCAAGCTGGAACGCCGGATTCTGCTGGCCACGCGCGAGCACCTGCACCCGTAGCGGCAGGCCGGTCTCCGAATCGACGGCAATCGCCACCGAACGCACCAGCGTTCCGTCGGTGCGCGGCGTGAGCACGAGGTTGTATGCGGTGCGGCCCGCGACCGCGGTGTCCTTCTCAACGGTGACTCGGGTGCTGGCATCCAGCCCGCTGAGAACCTTCTGGCTCAGCGTCGCCGGAGTGGGCGCCGTCTGTCCCGGGATTTGGGGGCTGTGCGCGGCATCCTGTGGAGGCAGCGTGGCGTGCACGGTGCTGTTGTCGTCGGAGCTGTACAGCCACAGATCGGATCCGTTTCGGATGACGTCCCGTTCGGCCAACTTATCCATTACCTGGACGCGCGATTTTGTCGGGCCGTCGACATACACACGGGCGGTGTGCGATCCGGTAAGCAACTCCAAGACGGAGGCAATCGGCGAATCTTGGGGTTGCCCCACTGCCGGCAACTGCGGCAGGCCTAATTCGGCAGACTGTTCGACCGTGCCGGAGAACGCCTGGACCTGGCTGCCGGCCACCATCGCCAGCACCTGTTGCGCGGTCTTGGCCGGCAGTTCCGTAGTCGCGGACGCCTGAAGCGGAACGACTAGAGCGATCCCGGCCACAAGCGCGGGAACGACCGCTGCCGGTAACCAACGTGTCCAGTTGCTGTTCATGACGTCACGCTACGCGCGCAGGCTGAGAGTGAGCTATATAGATGATTGTCGATGTATGATGGCACGCAACAAAATAATTGCACCCGAAGCAATGGCACGCGAAGTAACGGCACGCGAAAGGATTGCGGACGTGTCCGATGACCTGGTAACCAAGCCGACCGTCTTGTTTGTCTGCACCCACAACGCCGGCCGTTCCCAGATGGCGGCGGGATACCTGACCGCGCTGGCCGGCGGCCGGGTGTGGGTGCTCTCCGCGGGCACCGAGCCTGCCGAGACCGTCAACCCCACCGCAATTGAGGTTATGGCCGACGACGGCGTTGACATCGCCGCTGCGAGCCCGAAAAGTCTTCGCATCGAATCCGTGACCCTCGCGGATGTCGTCATCACCATGGGCTGCGGCGACGCCTGCCCGATTTTTCCCGGCAAACGTTATGAGGACTGGCTCCTCGACGATCCGGCCGGGGCGGACCTTGACACCGTTCGCCGCATCCGCGACGAAATCAAGGTGCGCGTGCAGCAGCTCATCGCCGAACTTGACCACACCACGACATTCGACAGGGAGTCCCAATGACCGACAGCACCGTGACCGACAGCACAGCGACCGACGCCACCGACACAGTACGCGAACAGGTGCGCGAGCGTTACGCGAGAGCCGCGCTGAGTATCACCGACGTGAGCAGCACTGCCGACCGGGCGAGCACGAACGATTGTTGCGGAGGAGGCAGCTGCAGCACCGATTTCGGCGCCGCCCTCTACGGAAGCGATGAGACCACGGGACTGCCCGACGAAGCGGTGCTGGCGAGTCTGGGCTGCGGCAACCCGACCGCCGTCGCCGACTTGCGCGAGGGAGAGACTGTCCTAGACCTCGGTTCCGGCGGTGGGATCGATGTGCTGCTGTCCGCCAGGCGGGTCGGCGCGAGCGGCTTCGCCTACGGCCTTGATATGACCGACGAGATGCTCGAGCTCGCCCGCGCAAATGCGGCGAAGGCCGGTGCCACCAACGTCGAATTCCTCAAGGGTCAGATCGAAAACATCCCGCTGCCGGACGGGAGCGTCGACGTCATCATCTCGAACTGCGTGATCAACCTCTCCACCGACAAGTCAGCGGTACTCCGCGAGAGCTTCAGGGTGCTGAAACACGGCGGGCGCATCGGTGTCTCCGATGTGGTCGCCGAAAACCACCTCAGTCCGAGCGAACGGGCGGAACGCGGCAGCTACGTCAGTTGCATTGCCGGGGCGCTGTCCGTCGACGAGTACCGCGCGGGACTCGCCGCCGCCGGGTTCACCGATATCGACGTGCGATTCACCCACGAGGTGGCACCGGGAATGCACGGTGCCATCGTCAGGGCGGTCAAAGCGGACTGACCGGTTGGACCCGGACCGGATACCAGCGCCCGCCATCGCGGCGCGTCACCTGCCAGGTCGTCACCTCGGTGAGTTGCCGCGTCGCATCCGTCACCCGGCGGGCGATCGACGCCGCGGTGGCATCGTCGTCGCACGTGAACCGCACGGTGATCCGCGGCGCGCCACGCACCACACTAAGGTCAGAAGCCTCCAGCGTGGTAAGCGCCGTCGCTGCCGCCGCCGCTGCGGGCAGCACCGATTGCGGGGCAACTCCGCGCCGCAGCGCTCCGATGGCGATGGTCACACGGAAGGACGGCATTCGACCAGGGTATGCCGCCGCCCGGCGGGTGGGACGCCGATATGGTGGGCAGTATGAGCGTTGACCATGTCGTCATTGTCGGAGCGGGCATGGTCGGTCTCTCGACAGCCTATTTTCTTCAAGAACGCGGTGTTCAGGTTACGGTCGTGGACCGGATCGGTGTCGCGGCGGGCGCCTCGTGGGGCAATGCCGGGTGGATCGCCCCGGCACTGACTCTGCCGTTGCCTGAACCGGCCGTGCTGGGTTATGGGCTGCGCGCCATGCTGCGGCCCTCGTCCCCGCTGTACATCCCGTTCACCCTGAACCCGCGCCTGGTCCGGTTCCTGATCGGGTTCGCCAGGGCCTGCCTGCCGGGAACCTGGCGCTCATCCCTTGCCGTGTATTCCGAGGTGAGCGGAATGGCCATGACCGCCTTCGACGCACTCACCGACGGCGGGGTCGAGGAACCGACCCACCTTGCCGAGCCGTTCCTGGCCGGATTCACCAGCACCAAGGAGCGCGAAGGCCTGGTGCAGGAGTTCGCACTCTCCGGATCCGGCGGAGTCGGTCCCGACTACGATCTCATCACCGGTGATGAGATGCGTGCCATCGAGCCCACCCTCGGCTCCGGTGTCACCGCCGGGGTGCGGCTGCGCGGACAGCATTTCATCAATCCGCCCAAGTTCGTTGAAGCCCTTGCCGAGGCGGTTCGCTCCCGTGGCGGAACGATCGTCACCGGGTTCGAGGTGACCGAAGTGCACGACCTCGGCACTTCCGGCGTCGACGTCGTGCCCACATCCGGGGACCGGCTGCACGCGGACGCCGTCGTGCTGGCCTCCGGCACGTGGCTGGGCTCCTTGGCCAGGCACTTCGGCGTACGCCAGCTGGTGCAAGCCGGCCGCGGGTACAGCTTCACCGTCGTGCCGGAGCTGATGCCGACCCGGCCCATCTACTTTCCTACCGCGCGAGTGGCCTGCACTCCGCTCGGCGACCGCTTCCGCGTCAGCGGCATGATGGAATTCCGGTCGGCCGAGGCGCCGCTGGATGCGCGTCGCATCCGTGCCGTCGTGGCGGCGGCGCGCCCGATGTTCACCGGCATCGACTGGGAGAACCGCAGGGAGGAATGGGTGGGGCCGCGGCCCTGCACGCCGGACGGCTTGCCGCTGATCGGGGCGACGAAGTCCCCCCGGGTCTTCGTCGGCGGTGGCCACGGCATGTGGGGCATCACCCTGGGCCCGCTGACCGGCAAGTTCCTCGCCGACCAAATCACCGGTCGCGCTGTGCCGGCGCTGCTGCAGCGGTTCGATCCACTGCGCTGATCACTCCCCCGGGTCGCCGATCCGGGTAAAGCGCTGCACCGGTTTCCCGTCGACCACGGTCATCCCCAGGAACATGTCCTTGGGCCGCACCCACAGGTCGCCGGCCGGCGAGCGGTACAGCACCAGTTCCTCCTCGGTCTCGCTGTGCCTGGCGACGCCGATCGCCTCATAGATCCCACCCTTGAAGTGCCGGTAGACGCCCGCTAGTTCCATAACCACCATTGTGCCCGGTGGACTGTGGGATTCAGCGGAAGGTGCGGAAACTCCGAGATGCCGCTACCGCTAGCAGGAATCCCACGGCAGAAATCCCGGCGACGCCACCGATATACGCGAGCGGCAGACTGATCCGTGGCAGCGGAAGCACGGCAGCCGACCCGGCATAGGCGGCTCCGGCCACCACGACGCACAGCACCGCCACCCAACCCAGGGCACTGTTCCACGACGAGCGCGCCGGCGGATCGTGGTGCGGTTGCATCCCGGTGAGGACGGCGCCGGCGAGGCATCCGAAAAACGCCACGACGAGCAGCGCAGCGATGACATCGCTGGGCCGGTGCCACTGGTTCGCCAGCGTGGAGACCCCGGTGACGATGGTGAACAGCGCCCCCAGTGCCGCCGCCATGGGCCGCAGGTTGGGACTCACGGCGAGGAAGAACACCAGCGCCACGGATGCCGCCAGGGTGGTGTGGCCGGAGGGGAACGAGTTGAACGCATAGCCGTGCACACCGAAGTCTGGGCGGTACAACACGAACTCCTTGAGCACCTGTGTGGCAAGATTCGCCAGCCCCGCCGCGACCATCGCGATGAGAAAACTGGCCCAGTTGCGACGGACCGCGGTGACGACCACGGCGACAAGAAACGCAATCACCACGGCAATGACCGGCAACGAATCCAAGAGGCTGAGTGTGACCGGTGCGAGACTGCGCTGCCCGAGCCGGGCGCCGTCGAACGCGCGCTCATCGAGCACCTGGCCGGCGTAGGTGCGCACGGCGAGGAGGTACACCAGCGTGAACGCCACCGCCAGGCCGATACTGGCCATAACGAAGACCCCAGGCCTCGCCCAATTTTTCACGCGCATGTCTAGTAAACAATCTCATATCCGGCTGGGACCTCATCACAGGCACCGAGATAGGACCAGTTCGGTGGCACGGCGCCGCCTGCCATGTCGCGACCCGTCCGCTGGTTGCTGCCTACTAGGGTGACACAATGGACCTCGCTGCGAACCCACAGGCGGGCGTGGGCGCTCGGCGGGCGCTGCGTATCCTGCACCTGTCTGACAGTCACCTCTTCGGCGACGATACGCTGCACTACGGCCGGGTCGACACTCTCGCGGCGCTTCGTCGGGTGCTGGAGCGGGCGGCTGTGCTCGACCGAGTGGATGCCGTGGTGCTCTCGGGGGATCTTTCGAACGACGGCAGTACGCAGTCTTATCGGCGATTGCGCGCGCTGGCGGAGCCGTGGGCGGCGGCTCGCGGGGCGGCCGTCGTTTATGCGATGGGCAACCACGATGTGCGCTCCGGGTTCGAGGAGGTACTCGGCGACCGTGAGAGCGTCACGACGGTGCGGGGCGTTCGCATCGTCGTCCTGGACAGTTCGGTGCCAGGCGCCGGTGTCGGACAGCTGCAAACGGCGCAGTTGGACCGTCTTCGGAAGGTGCTTCAGGCTCCGGCGGTGAACGGCACGGTGCTGGTCGTGCATCACCCGCCGGTGCCCGCGGCCACGGCGCTGCTGCGCGCCCTGGAGCTGAAGCATCCGGACCATCTGCTGGAGGTCTGCCGCGACTCGGACGTGCGGCTCATCCTGTGCGGGCATTACCACCATCCGCTGGTGGCCGGCATCGACGGCATCCCCGTCGTCGTAGCACCCGCGATTGCGAACACCTCGGATGCGCTGGCGCCAGCGGGAACGGAGCGCGCCACCGTGGGGTCGGGCTTTGCCGTGATCGAAGTGCCGTCGACCGGCGCCGCGCGAGTGATCTTCGTGTCGGTTCCTGGGCCCGACGACGGCGCAGAGATCTTCAACCTCACACCGGACGAGGTTCAACGCATCGCGCGCGCCGCCGGGGGCGCGCAGTAGGTCCGGTCGTGCGGGGTGTGCCTAATCCCCCACGTGCGTGGAAAGTTCCGCGGCGCGTGCTTTGAGACGGATCTTCTCCTGACGCACGTTCGCCTGAGTCGCGCGCTCCCGCACCAGCCACTGCGGCGGGTCGACCAGCAGCTGCTGGATCTCGGCGGTGGTGAGCGGCTCCGTGACGCCGCTGCGAGCCAATCCTGCAATGGAAATTCCAAGCTTTCCGGCGACCACCTGGCGAGGGTGCGGACCGTTTGCGCGCAGCTCCACCAGCCAGTCGGGAGGCGAGGAGGTGAGCACGGTCAGCTCGGTTCGCGACACCTGCGAATCCTGGAACTGGGCCGGCGTTGCCGGCAGGTAAATGCCGAGCTTTTTCGCCGCGGTAGCGGCCTTCATGGATTGCGGTGCGCGTTCTGCGGTCATCCGCTCAGCGTAACCTGAGACGACCCCCGGCCGTGTCCGAGAAGGATCTGCCACCGGCGAGACAAAGGAGACCCACGTGCTGACGGTAGCCTTCGTGCCAGGGGTGACCCTGACCAAGTGGACCAGAGTTTGGGCCGAGCGACACCCGGGCGGTCGGCTGCAGGTGTCGCCTACCGACGACGCTGCGGCCGCGGTGCGGGACGGATCGGCGGATGTCGGCTTCGTCAGGCTGCCCATTCCCGAGGACGGCCCCGAGCTCACGGTGATCCGACTGTATTCGGAAGTTCCGGTCGCGGTACTGCCGAAGGAGCATCCGCTGGCGCAGGAGGACGGCGTCCGCATGGTAGATCTCGCCGGCGAGCGCGTTCTTGAGATCACGACGACGACGAAAGACGCCGTCGAGGTGGTCGCAGCCGGCGCCGGCGTGCTGCTGGTGCCACAGTCGATTGCCCGGCTGAACAACCGTAAGGACGTCGTGGCCGTGGCGGTCACGGACGCGCCCGAGACCACCATCGCGGTGATCTGGCTCGCCGCGCCCGCTGACACCGCGCCTGCTGACACCGCGCAGCGCCTCGCCGCGATCGACGACTTCATCGGTATCGTGCGCGGCCGCGGCGCCAGGAGCTCCCGCGGCACGCCGACCCCGCCCACTCCCCGCACGAAACAGTCGGCGGCCAAACAATCGGAGGGCAAGCAGAAGCCCCGCGCACCCGCAAAGCGGCGCCCGCCGCGGCCGGCCAGCGGTAAACGACGCCGCACCTGGTAAATGGGACAATGGCGGGTGCCCACCTCCGCTCCGCTTGTTCCGCTGCCGCTGGTCCCACCCCGTCTCGGCCTTCTGCTCGACGTCGACGGACCCATCGCGAGCCCGGTCACGCGCACCATCGCGATCCGCAGCATCATCACCGATCTGGTGGCCCTCGCCGCCGGCGGAGTCCCGATTGCCTTCATCACCGGACGCAGCGACGCTTTCCTGCGCGACCAGGTGGTGGCGCCGCTGCTGGACGCCGGTCTGTCTCCGGCGGCGGGGATGTTCGGAGTGTGTGAGAAGGGCGGCGTCTGGTTCCCGGTCACCGCATCCGGGATGGGAGCGATCACCGTCGATGAGAGCATCGCCGTGCCGCAGGACTACACCGACGACCTGCGGAGCCTGGTTGCCGACAACTTCTCCGACACGATGTTCTTCGACGACACCAAACACGTCATGATCTCCATCGAGCAGCGCCGGGACGTCTCTCATGTCCGCTACGCCGCCGCCCAGCCGGCGATGAACGAGGCGGCGTTCGACCTGCTGGTGCGGCACGGGCTCGGTGCGCGGCTGGGCGACCGCGAGGTTCCAGACGCGCACGGGCAGATTCCGTTCCGCGTCGACCCGAGCATCATTTCCACCGATGTCGAGTCGGTGACCCTCGATAAAGACCGCGGCGCCGAGCGCGCCCTGGCGTTCTTCGCTCGGATCGGACCGTTGCCGACGCTGTGGCGGTCGATGGGCGACTCGCGCAGCGACTATCTGATGGCCGACCACGTGTTTGCCGCGGGCTTTGACGTGGCGCACGTGGACGTGCGTCCGTCCGACGGCATCCTCGATCGACCGTATCGCGTGGTGGTGGAGGGCGACGCCATTCACGACGAGGCCGGCGCGATGTTTTTGGCGCACTGGGTGGACAAGCTGGCCTTGCGGTAGGACTCCCACGAGCGAACAATCCTCGTCTGGATGTGCGCGTGGAGTGTGTCAGTCGCAGTTGACATACTCGAAATCGTGTTCGACTATAGACAAATGCCTCCTACCGCTACAGCGCCCGTCGGCGATGCCGTGCGGGAGCTGCAGGCACGCATCCAGCAAATGCAGGCCACAAAGCTGGACACCCGAAGCATTCCGACGCCGCCGGCGATCGCAGCGCTACTGCCGGATGGTGCGCTGCGGCAGGGTGCGGTGTATTCGCTTGGCCCGTCGGCGGCGTTGCTGATGGCTCTTCTCGCGGCACCCTCCGCCGCCGGGTCCTGGTGCGGTGTCGTTGGCGTACCGGAGTTCGGGGTCGAGGCGGCGAAGGGTTTCGGCATCGATCTAGACCGACTCGTGTTGATTCCGTACCCAGGGGAGCACTGGCTCGCCGCCACCGCGGCCATCGCCGATGTGATGGGAGTTGTCGCCACCCGCCCGCCGGGCAGAACCAACGGCGCGGCAGCCGCCCGGCTGTCGGCTCGGTTGCGGCAGCGCGGCTCTACG
The DNA here is from genome assembly GCA_039924285.1 of Terrimesophilobacter sp. Taxonomy (GTDB): domain Bacteria; phylum Actinomycetota; class Actinomycetes; order Actinomycetales; family Microbacteriaceae; genus Parafrigoribacterium. Next base: position 11,930 of record JBDTBD010000056.1, read on the forward strand.
CTGCTCGTGCTCGGGTCCTGGCCGCAGAGCGAGGCGATGCTCACCGTCACGCACAGCGACTGGGCCGGGATCGGCTCCGGCTTCGGCCACCTGACGGCCAGGCGGGTGACGGTGACGGTGACCGGCAGGGCCGCGCAGCCGCGCAGTGCCAGGGTCTGGCTGCCCGATCGGCAATTCGGAATCGGCGAAGCGCCCGAGACGGATCTGCGCTGGCGGCGCAGGGCGCGGGAGGCAGGATGATTATCAGGACCATCGTGCTGTGGTGCCCGGATTGGCCCATCACTGCTGCGGTTCGCGCCCACGGCGTTCCCCGCGATGCCCCGATCGCCGTGCTCGACCGCGGCCTGGTGTTCGCCTGCTCCGACGCCGCCCGCCGCGAGGGCGTGACGCGCGGGCTGCGGCTGCGGGAAGCACAGGCGCGCTGCCCGAAACTGCTCGTGTTCGACTACGAGGCATCCCTCGATCACCGATCGTTTGAACCCATCGTGTCCGCCATCGAGGCTGTGATGCCCTCCGTGCAGTTGTTGCGTCCCGGCACCTGCGCCCTCCGTTCCAGAGGACCCAGTCGCTATTACGGCTCGGAGGAGGAAGCCGCACTGTGGCTGCTCGACGTGCTCGACGCGCAGGGGATCCCCGACGCCAGGATCGGTGTCGCGGACGGGCCGTTCACCGCGGAACGCGCCGCCCGCAGCACGCTCGCACGTGGCACGCTCGGGCACGGCACGAGAATCAGGATCATTCCCGAGGGCCAGTCTGCGCAGTTCCTCGGTCCGCTGCCCCTCGGACTGCTCGAGGAAGGGCCGGGCAGGACGCAGTCCCCCGAACTTGTCCCGCTGCTGCGCCGGCTGGGCGTGCGCACTCTCGCCGATTTCGCGGCATTGCCCGCCGGCGATGTGCGCGGCCGGTTCGGGGCGGCGGGATCATACCTGCACGCCCTGGCCGCCGGGCTGGACAGTCGAGCAGTGGTGCCCCGGGAACCGCCGGAAGAGCTGGACTGCGTGGTCGAGTTCGAACCCGCCTTGGACCGCGTCGACCAGGTGACCTTCGGCATTCGTGCGCCCGCCGGCCTGTTCCTCGAGAAGCTCACGGCGGCGAAGCTGGTCTGCACCGGCATCCTCGTGGAGATCGTGTCGCAGTCCGGACGGGTTTCGCAGCGCAGCTGGTTGCATCCGAGGTCTTTTGCCGCCGCCGACGTCGTCGACCGGGTGCGGTGGCAGTTGCAGGGCGCCGACCGGTCGGACAGCCCGCTGGACTCCTCGGTGAGCCGGGTGCGCGTGACCCCGGAGAGCGTCGACGCCATCGGCAACCACGAAGAAGGGTTGTGGGGCGCCGGGCCGGATGAGCGCATCCATCACGCGCTCTCCAGGGTGCAGAGCATGCTCGGCCACGACGGCGTGCTCACCGCGGCGATCAGCGGCGGTCGCACCTTCGCCGATCGCCAGAAGCTGGTGCCCTGGGGGGATCGGGAACAGTTGACCCGGCCGGCGCTCCGGCCGTGGCCCGGCCGCCTCCCTGCCCCGGCTCCGTCTACGGTGTTCGAGACACCCCGCCCCGTGCACGTGCTCACCGCCGACGGGACCGCCGTGCGGGTAAACGAGCGCGGCACCCTGTCGGCGCCGCCGGCGCAGTTCTCGGATGCCGGAGCACAGGCACGGCGGGTGAGCGCGTGGGCGGGACCCTGGCCGGTCGATGAGCGGTGGTGGGATGCCGCCTCGGCACGCCGAGCGGACCGGTTCCAACTCGTGGACGAGGAAGGCGCCGCCTGGCTGCTCGTGCTCGAGGGTGAACGCTGGTGGGCCGAAGCGAGGTACGACTGATGGGCTGGAGTAATCCACCGGTGCCCTGGGCGGAGTTCGAACGCAAGCTGTCCGGCGGCACCCGGATGCCGACGGCCGCACCGGTAGCACCGGCGCCCGGTGATGGGCACGGTGATGGGTACGGTGGCGGGCCCGCCACCCGGCTGGTGCCGTACGCCGAGCTGCACGCGCACTCCAACTTCAGCTTCCTCGACGGCGCCTCCTCCCCCGAGGAACTGCTGCGCGAGTCGGCCAGGCTGGGACTGCACGGCCTTGCACTCACCGACCACGACGGCCTGTACGGCATCGTGCGGATGGCTGAAGCTGCCGAAAAATACGACGTCGCCACGGTGTTCGGCGCCGAACTGTCGCTCGGCCTCGCCTCCCCGCAAAACGGCGTCGCCGATCCGGAGGGCAGCCATCTCGTGGTGCTCGCCCGCGGCGAGGACGGTTACCACCGGCTCGCCGCCGCCCTCACCGCCGCGCAGCTGGCCGGTGGTGAGAAGGGCCGCCCGCGCTACGATCTGGCGGAGTTGGCGCAGCGCGCGGCCGGCCAGTGGAGCGTGCTGACCGGATGCCGCAAGGGCAGTGTGCGTCAGGCCCTCGCCGGCGCCGGCGGGAGCACCGCCGCGGATACCACCGACCGGGAGCGGGCCGCCGAGCGTGAGGTAAACCTGCTCGTCGACCTGTTCGGCGCCGACCGAGTGCTCGTCGAACTGACCGACCACGGGTACCCGCTCGACTCCGCCTACAACGACGCCCTGGCCGCCATCGCCGGGCGCCTGACACTGCCGACCGTTGCCACCGGCAACGTGCACTACGCGACCCCGCGCCAGCACCGGTTGGCCGGTGCGCTGGCCGCGGTACGCGCCAGACGGAGCTTGGACGACATGGACGGTTGGCTGCCGGCATCCGGTTCCGCGCACCTGAGGAGCGGGGCCGAGATGGCCGCCCGGTTCGCCCGCTACCCTGGCGCGGTGGAACGCACCGTGGAGGTGGCCGACGACCTCAGTTTCGAGCTGCGCGCCGCCCGGCCGGGATTGCCGAAGCAAGACGTGCCGACCGGACACACCCCGATGAGTTGGCTGTGCGAACTGGTCTGGCGTGGTGCAGCGCGCAAGTACCCGACGTTGCCGGAGGCGGACCGAAAGCGCATCGAGCGGGAGCTCGCGGTAATCGAGGCCAAGGATTTCCCGGGTTACTTTCTCATCGTCTACGACATTGTGCGCTTCGCCCGAAGCCGCGGCATCCTCTGCCAGGGACGCGGGTCGGCGGCGAACTCCGCGGTGTGCTACTTGCTGGATATCACCGCCGTCGACTCGATCTTCTATCAGCTGCCGTTCGAGCGGTTCCTCTCCAGCATGCGCGAGGAGGAGCCGGACATTGACGTCGACTTCGATGCAGACCGCCGCGAGGAGGTCATCCAATACGTGTACACGAAGTACGGCAGACAGAACGCCGCGCAGGTGGCCAACGTGATCACCTACCGGCCCAAGTTCGCCGTGCGCGACATGGCCAAGGCTCTCGGCTACTCCCCGGGCGCCCAGGATGCCTGGTCGAAACAGATCGAACGCTGGAACCCGCTCGGCGCGGACGACGATCACGACATCCCGCAGCCGGTGCTCGACCTCGCCGACGAGGTGCTGAAGTTTCCGCGGCACCTGGGCATCCACTCCGGCGGCATGGTGCTCACCGACCGCCCGGTCGGCGAAGTATGCCCGATTGAGCATGCACGGATGGACGGCCGCACGGTGCTGCAGTGGGATAAGGAAGACTGCGCCTGGATGGGACTGGTGAAGTTCGACCTGCTCGGCCTCGGCATGCTCGCAGCCCTGCAATACTGCTTCGATCTGGTGCGCGAGCACGTCGGCGAGGCCTGGACCCTCGACACGTTGCCGCGTGAGGAGCAGGGCGTGTACGACATGCTCTGCCGGGCGGATTCGATCGGCGTGTTCCAAGTGGAGTCCCGCGCCCAGATGGGGGTGCTTCCCCGATTGCAACCGCGCCGGTTTTACGATCTGGTGATCGAGATCGCACTCGTGCGGCCCGGCCCGATCCAGGGCGGGGCGGTGCATCCGTACGTGCGGCGCAAGCTGGGCAGGGAACCGGTCACGTACCTGCATCCGCTGCTGGAGCCGGTGCTGGAGCGCACCCTCGGAGTGCCGCTGTTCCAGGAGCAGCTCATGCAAGTGGCGATGGCGGTCGGTGGTTGCAGCGCCGAAGACGCCGACCTGCTGCGCCGGGCGATGGGTTCCAAGCGCGGCATCGAGCGGATCTCCTCGCTGAAAGCCAAGCTGTATACGGGGATGGCAAGCAACGGCATCGTCGGCGATGTGGCCGATGAAATTTACGAGAAGATCGAGGCATTCGCGAACTTCGGCTTCGCCGAGAGCCACTCGCTGAGCTTCGCCCTGCTGGTGTACGCCAGCTCGTGGCTCAAGCTGCACTACCCCGGCGCGTTTCTTGCGGCACTGCTGCGTGCCCAGCCGATGGGCTTCTACTCGCCGCAATCCCTGGTGGCGGATGCCCGCAGGCACGGCGTCGAGGTGCGCCG
>JBDTBD010000057.1:0-18550 GCA_039924285.1 Terrimesophilobacter sp.
GTACGCCTGGGCTGGAACGGATACCGTATTAGTCATCCGATGTCGTCAAGGAGCCCCAGTTGAACACCTCACTTTCCACCAGCAGACTTCCCTCCACCTTCACCGATCCGCTCGAAAGCGTCGATCCCGAGATCGCCGCCGTGCTGAAGAGCGAACTCGGCCGCCAGCGGGATTACCTCGAGATGATCGCCAGCGAGAACTTCGTGCCGCGCGCAGTGCTCCAGGCGCAAGGTTCCGTGCTCACCAACAAGTACGCGGAAGGCTACCCGGGGCGCCGATACTACGGCGGATGCGAGTATGTGGATGTTGCCGAACAACTGGCGATCGACCGCGCCAAGTCCCTTTTCGGCGCTGAATTCGCCAACGTGCAACCCCATTCCGGTGCCACCGCGAACGCGGCCGTCCTCGCCGCGCTGGCCACTCCGGGTGACACCATCCTCGGCATGGAGCTCGCCCACGGCGGGCACCTCACCCACGGCATGAAGCTCAACTTCTCCGGCAAGCTGTACCACGCCACCGCCTACGGGGTCGACCCGAAGACGTTTTTGGTCGACATGGACGTCGTCCGCGACAAGGCACTGGAATACCGGCCGACGGTGCTCATCGCCGGCTGGTCAGCGTATCCGCGCCAGCTCGACTTCGCCGCTTTCCGCGCCATTGCCGACGAGGTCGGCGCCAAACTGTGGGTGGACATGGCCCACTTCGCGGGGATGGTCGCCACTGGGCTGCACCCGAGCCCGGTCCCGTATGCGGACGTCGTCTCCAGCACGGTGCACAAAACCCTCGCCGGGCCGCGCAGCGGCTTCATCCTCAGCCGTGACGCCGCCCTCGGCAAGAAGATCAACTCCGCGGTGTTCCCCGGTCAACAGGGCGGCCCGCTGATGCACGTGATCGCGGCGAAGGCGACGGCATTCCTGCTCGCAGCAACCCCCGAGTTCCGGGACCGGCAGGAGCGCACGGTGCGCGGTGCAAAAATCCTCGCCGACCGGCTCGTGTCCGCGGATATGAAGGCTGCCGGCGTCGACGTGCTCACCGGCGGCACGGATGTGCACCTGGTGCTCGCCGACCTGCGGGATTCGCCGCTGGACGGCAAACAGGCCGAAGACCTGCTGCACGACGTGAACATCACCGTCAACCGCAACGCGGTCCCGTTCGACCCGAGGCCGCCGATGGTTACGTCGGGACTGCGGATCGGCACCCCGGCGCTGGCCACCCGCGGCTTCGGCGATGCCGAGTTCACTGAGGTCGCCGACATCATCGCCACCGCCCTCAAGCCGGCAGCGGATGTCGCAGCCCTCCGAGCGCGCGTCAGCGTGCTGTCCGAGGCCTTCCCGCTCTACCCCGGACTCGAGCAGTGGTGACCACGCCCGTCCTCTCATCATTCAGGAGGTTGTGGGACGGATGTGTCCGGTGAGGCTCGAGTGAACAAGACCAGCCACTTTGGTCACCCCCGTCACATTCCCTCCTGAATAATGAAAGGCACAGAGCGATGACTGCTATCCGCCTCGACGGCGTCGCCACGGCTACCGCAATGAAGTCCGAGCTGGCGGTGCGCGTCGCAGTACTGCGCGAGCGCGGCATCCACCCGGGACTGGGCACACTGCTGGTGGGCGACGACCCCGGATCGCACTCCTATGTTGCGGGCAAACACCGCGACTGCGCCGAGGTGGGCATCGAGTCGATCCGCATCGACCTGCCGGCGACCGCATCCGCGGCCGAGGTGCGCGCCGCGATCGAGGAGCTGAACTCGAGCACAGCAGTGACTGGGTTCATCGTGCAGCTGCCCCTGCCCGCAGGACTCGACGGCAACGCGATGCTCGAGCTCATCGACCCGGCCAAAGACGCGGACGGATTGCACCCGACCAACCTGGGCCGGCTCGTGCTCGGCGTCGACGGCGAATTGCATTCACCGTTGCCCTGCACGCCGGCCGGCGTCGTCGAACTGTTGCAGCGATACGACATACCGATCAGCGGAAAGCACGTGGTCGTCATCGGCCGGGGCATCACTGTCGGCCGTCCGCTGGGCCTGCTGCTCACCCGCAAGGGCCTGGATGCCACGGTGACGCTCACCCACTCGCGCACCGTCGACCTCGCAGGCGAGGTGCGCCGCGCGGATATCGTGGTCGCCGCCGTGGGGGTCCCACATCTCGTGAAGGCTGACTGGGTCAAGCCCGGTGCCGCGGTTGTGGACGTTGGGGTCAGCCGCGTCGGCACCACGGAGTCGGGCAGGGCGAAACTGTCGGGCGACGTCGATCCGGCAGTGGCCGAGGTGGCAGGATATCTCTCCCCGGTCCCCGGCGGCGTCGGGCTCATGACGCGGGCGATGCTCCTGTCCAACGTCGTCGAGGCCGCCGAACGCCAATAGTCCGGCGCGCACCTTGCCCTTCGACCGCCGCCGCATGCGAGTTGAGGTCGTCTGAAGCGGCGACCGGCGCGGCGAGACCATGAGCGCCAGGGCAATGGCAAATGCTCCGGGTTGCCTGGGTCGCGCGTGGAGGAACACCGGGCCTTTGGTGCGGTGACGGTGTGGTCCACAGGCAGGTGCACGACCTTTCATCACGGCTGATATTGACATTCGCTTGGCCGCGGGGCAAGACTTGACGCAATCTAGGATCCATTGGGTTGTCTGAGTGCCTCACTGAGGAGGCCACCGTGCAGATTCCGGCTCCATTCGAGTACGTTCGAGCAAGTAACGTCGCCGACGCCATCGGGTTGCTTGAACGTCACGGCCCGGAATCCCGAGTCGTCGCCGGCGGGCACAGCCTGCTTCCGATGATGAAGCTCCGGCTGGCCAGGCCCGAGTGGCTCATCGACATCAACGAGCTGACCGAACTCGACTTCATCCTTCGCGAGGGCGATCGGATGCGGATTGGGGCGATGACCCGCCACGCCTCGCTGCTGGAGTCGGCCGAGCTCGCCGCGCTTTTCCCGATAATCGCCGACGCCGAGAGGGTGATTGCGGACCCCGTCGTACGCAACCGAGGGACCATCGGTGGGTCACTGTGCCAGGGCGACCCCGCGGAGGACTTGTCCACCGTCTGCGACGTGGTGCGTGCGGAGGCGATCATTCAGGGGCCGGCCGGTGAGCGCGTCGTGCCCATGAGCGAATTCCACCGGGGCCCGTACGAGACGGCCGTCGCCCAGGACGAACTGCTGTGCGAGGTCCGCATCCCCATCCGAGCCCGCTCGGGGAGCGCCTACGAGAAGGTGGAGCGACGGGCCGGCGACTGGGCCGTCGTGGCGGCGGGAGCGGCGATCGCACTCGCGGCCGATGGCACGATCGATGACGCCGCCATCGGTCTCACGGCCGTCGGCCTCTCCGGAACCGTCGCCGAGGCGGAGGCGGTGCTCAGGGGAGAGCGGCCACGGGAGGAATTGTTCGTCGAGGCCGCTCGGCTCGCCGCCCTGGCCTGCCGGCCAGCCGCCGATCAGCGCGGACCGGTCGATTACAAACGTCATCTCGCCGACGAGCTCACCCGTCGGGTTCTGCGCAGCGCATCCGCCCGTGCAGCTGCGGCACAGGAAGGCTGAAGCACATGCATGTCAGCATGACAGTCAATGGCGAACAGATCACCCGCGAGATTGAGCCACGGGTGCTGCTCGTCCACTTCATCCGCGAAAACCTTGGTCTGACCGGCACCCACTGGGGCTGCGACACCTCCAACTGCGGCACGTGCGTTGTGCTGATGGACGGCCTGCCGGTGAAGTCGTGCACTGTGCTGGCGGCGATGGCGGACGGGCACGAGATCCGCACCGTTGAGGGACTCGCCTCCGGCGGTGTCTTGGACCCGGTGCAGCACGGGTTCATGGAGGAGCACGGGCTGCAGTGCGGGTTCTGCACACCCGGCATGATGCTCACTTCGCGCGCTCTGCTCGACAAGAATCCGCATCCCAGCGACACCGAAATCCGTGAGGCCATCTCGGGCCAGATGTGCCGGTGTACCGGATATGCCACCATCGTGCGCTCCGTACAGTGGGCTGCGCACCATCCCGACGGCACCGCCACAATCGTAGAAGACGAAGAGGTGACGGCATGACTATCCTCGATGAGCGGCCGGCGAGTCCCGACGCGCACCACCCGGCCAACCCGGCCGCCGACGACGAGCATCGCCCGATCGGCTACGGTCGACTCCAGCGCAAGGAAGACCCGCGGTTCGTGCGCGGTAAGGGTCACTACGTCGACGACATCGTGCTGCCCGGGATGCTGCACGGTGCCATCCTGCGCGCCCCACTGGCACACGCCCGCCTGGTGTCGATCGACACTTCCGAGGCTCTCGCCCACCCCGGGGTGGTCGCCGTCATCACCGGCAAGGACCTTGAGGCGCTGAACCTCGCCTGGGCGCCGACCCTTTCCGCCGACGTGCAGGCGGTCCTCGTCACCGACAAGGTGCGGTTCCAGGGCCAGGAGGTTGCCTTCGTCATCGCCGAAGACCGCTATGCGGCCCGTGACGCGCTCGAGCTGATCGACGTGGACTACGACGCGCTGCCGCCGGTGATGGATGCGCGCACCGCGCTGGATCCCGGGACCGCGGTCATCCGCGACGATATCGAGGGGAAGACCGACAACCACATCTTCGACTGGGAGGCCGGCAACGAGGACGAGACCAACGCTGTGTTCGATTCGGCCGACGTGGTCGTGACGCAGGACATGGTGTATCCGCGGGTGCATCCGGCGCCCATGGAGACCTGCGGTGCGGTAGCGGATTTCGAGCCGGTCAGCGGCAAGTTGACCTTGTATGAGACGTCGCAGGCGCCGCACGCGCACCGCACCCTGTTCGCTTTGGTGGCGGGCATCCCGGAGCACAAGATCCACATCATTTCCCCCGACATCGGCGGCGGGTTCGGCAACAAGGTGGGCATCTACCCCGGGTATATTCTCGCGGTGGTCGGCTCGATCGTCACCGGCAAGCCCGTGAAGTGGGTGGAGGACCGGTCGGAGAACCTGATGTCCACCTCGTTCGCGCGCGATTACATCATGCACGGCGAGATCGCGGCGACGAAGGACGGGAAGATCCTTGCGGTGCGCTCACGCGTGCTTGCCGACCACGGTGCGTTCAATGCGACGGCTCAGCCCTCGAAGTATCCGGCCGGATTCTTCCATATCTTCACCGGCAGCTACGACCTGCAGGCCGCACACTGCCAGGTGACCGGCGTCTACACGAACAAGGCGCCAGGCGGTGTTGCATACGCCTGCTCGTTCCGGGTCACCGAGGCCGTGTATCTCGTGGAGCGGATGGTGGACATCCTGTCCCGCAAACTCGAAATGGATCCGGCGGAGTTGCGGTTGAAGAACTTCATCCAACCCGACCAGTTCCCCTACCAGAACAAAACGGGGTGGGAGTACGATTCCGGCAACTACGAGCGCGCAATGCGCCTGTCGATGAAGCTGGCCGGATATGACGAGCTGAGGCGGGAGCAGAGGGAGAAGCGCGCCCGCGGCGAACTGATGGGAATCGGGATCTCGTTCTTCACCGAGACGGTCGGCGCAGGTCCCCGAAAGCACATGGACATCGTGGGGCTGGGGATGGCGGATGGTGCCGAGTTGCGCATCCACCCCACCGGCAAGGCGGTAGTGCGGATCTCCGTGCAGTCGCAGGGCCAGGGGCACGAGACCACGTTCGCGCAGATCGTGGCGGAAGAGCTGGGCATCCCGCCGGAGGACATCGACGTCGTGCACGGCGACACCGACCAGACGCCGTTCGGGCTCGGTACCTACGGCAGCCGGTCGACTCCGGTGTCGGGCGGGGCGGTCGCGCTGGTGGCGCGGAAGGTGCGCGAGAAGGCGAAGTTCATCGCTGCCGCGATGCTGGAGACCCGGCCGGAGGATCTGGAGTGGGAGAAGGGCCGCTGGTTCGTCAAGGGCGACCCGAGCGTCGGCAAGACGATGGCCGAGATCGCCATGGGCGCGCACGGGACAGTGGCCCTGCCGGAGGGCATCGACGGGAATCTGGACGCCGAGGTCACCTACGATCCGCCGAACCTGACGTTCCCGTTCGGCGCTTACATCTGCGTCGTGGATGTGGACCCGGGCACCGGGCACGTGAAGGTGCGCCGGTTCATCGCGGTGGATGATTGCGGCACGCGCATCAACCCGATGATCATCGAGGGACAGGTGCACGGCGGACTCACCGACGGAGTCGGGATGGCGCTCATGCAGATGATCGAGTTCGACAAGGAGGGCAACTGCTTGGGCGGTTCGTTCATGGACTACCTCATTCCCACCTCGATGGAGGTGCCCGATTGGGAAACCGGCTACACGGTGACGCCGTCGCCGCATCATCCGATCGGGGCGAAGGGCATCGGTGAGTCAGCGACGGTCGGCTCCCCGCCGGCCATCGTCAACGCGATTGTCGACGCGCTAGCGCCGTTCGGGATCACGCACATGGACATGCCGTGCACTCCGGCCCGGGTGTGGGAGGCCATGCAGGGTCGGCCGATGCCGCCGTATTGATGCTGTATGTCTGACATGACTGCGCGGGCCAGAGCGTTGGCCGACGAGCGCACGCCGTTCGTGCGCGCCACGGTGGTGCGGGCGCAGCGTCCCACAAGCGCGCACGCCGGGGACATCGCCTTGATCGTCGGCTCCGGGGACATCGACGGGTTCGTCGGCGGCAACTGTGTGGAGTCCTCGGTGCGCTCCTTCGCACTGCAGGTTCTCGCGACACGGGAGCCGCTGCTGTTGCGGATCATGCCGGGCGAGCAGTCGCACGTTAACGAGGAGGGTGCTATTCGAGTGTCAAACCCCTGTCTGAGCGGTGGGGCGATCGAGATTTTTCTGGAGCCGCAGATACCCGCGCCACGAATGCTGATCGTCGGCGCGACGCCGATCGCGTCGGCGCTCGCGGCGATCGGGGCCGTGCTGGGGTTCGAGATCGCGGTGTCAGTTCCCTCCGGGCCTCCGGTTCCGGTTGCTTCGGATGACGCTGCGGTGATCGTGGCGTCGCACGGCTTCGGGGAGGAGTCGGCGCTCGAGGCCGCGTTGCGGGCCGGCGTTTCGTACGTCGCGCTGGTGGCGAGTCAGGTGCGTGGCGCGGCTGTGCTGGCGTCGCTTGACGTGGACGACGTGCAGCGGGCCCGAGTGCACAGTCCGGCCGGCCTGCTGCTCGGCGGTCACACTCCGGCGGAGGTGGCGCTGTCGATTGTGGCGGAATTGGTGCAGGAGCGGGCGGCCGCTACTGCGGGTTCGGCTGGGTCTACAGATTCGGCTGGGTCTGCGGGTTCGGCCGGGCCTGCAGATTTGGCTGGGTCGGGCGAGCGGGCTCCGATAACGATCGATCCGGTGTGTGGGATGTCAGTGGTCGCTGTCGCCGCGAGCCTTCGCGTCGACGGCGACGCCGGGACCACCTACTTCTGCTCAGAGGGATGCCGCAGGGCGTTTCTGGCGGATCCGGGGCGGTATGCCGTCGCATCCTGAGGCCGGCAACGGACGGCACTGCCTTGCTCTTGAGTCGGTGGGCCACCCGTGAGCGGCACCGTGCGCGTCGGCGCGGAGGAGGACATCCGGGAGCGCGTCCCCGACGTGGACTCGCTAATGGCCGCGTTGAACGACGGTGACTATCTGACCGATGTCGGGCTGGCGACCGCGCTGTTCCTGGCGGTGAGGCTGCCGCAGCCCATCCTGTTGGAGGGCGAGCCGGGAGTCGGCAAGACCGAGGCGGCGAAGGCGTTGGCGCGCGTGCTCGACACTCCGCTGTACCGGTTGCAGTGCTACGAGGGGATTGATTCCGGGGAGGCCCTCTACGAGTGGAACTACCCGAGGCAGCTGCTGGGTATCCGGTTGGCGGAGGCGTCCCATGTCGAGTTGGCGGAGACGGAACTGTTCGGGTCGGAGTACCTGCTGCGGCGCCCGCTGCTGCGGGCGATCGAACACGCTGGGCCGCGGCCGGCGGTGCTGCTCTTGGACGAGATCGACCGCGCGGATGCCGAGTTCGAGGCGTTCACGTTCGAGCTGCTGGCTGAGGCTGCGGTGACGATCCCGGAGCTAGGGACGGTGCGGGCCACGCATCCGCCGATCGTCATCCTGACCTCGAACCGCACGCGGGATCTGCACGACGCCCTGACGCGGCGGTGCCTGTACCACTGGATCGATTACCCGGGGCCGCAGCGGATCGCGGAGATCGTACGGCGTCGCGTGCCGGCTAGCGCAGGCAGGCTCGCGCTGGAGGCGGCATCCGCGGTCACGAAACTGCGCTCGCTGGACCTGGCTAAGCCACCGGGAATCGCCGAGGCGATCGACTGGGTGTCCGCCATGACAGTGCTCGGGATCGAGAGCCTGGATGCGCCGATCGTCGACCAGACATGGGGCTCGATCGTGAAGAACCGGGATGACCTCGACCTCGCGTGCGCCCGTGGAGCTGCGTGGCTGGTCGGTGAGCGTGGGTAAGGATGCCGACGAGGTCGAGGTGCGGCCGGGTGGCACGCGAGCGATAGCTTCCCGGTCGAATGTGGCTGCCGCGGGGGCATCGGATGCCCGAAAAGCTATCGCTCGCGCCGTGCCGGCCGTCGAGGCAGCCGCCCTGGGTGCGGCGTTCACGACGGCGCTGCGATGGGCCGGCGTCGCCGCGTCGCCGGACCGGGCTGCCCGGCTCGCCGAGGCCCTGCAGTTGGTCCCGCCCAGCGGGCGTGCTCCTCTGTACTGGGCGTGTCGGGTGGTGCTGGTGTCGTCGCGGGAGCAGGTGCCGGTGTTCGACGCCGTTTTCGCGGCGGTGTTCGACGGCATGCTCGATCCGGCGGATAGTCGCGGTGACACCTCGGCGCCGCCCGCGGTCGGCTCGGAGGAACGCATCCGAGCTGCACCGCCCGGCCGACGTCCGACCGGTGCAGCGGAGGAGGATTCGCGTGTGCCGGTACCGATCCCCGCGCCGGGCGGTGACGGTGGGGACGAGCCGGGACGGGAACGTGAAGCCGTCCTCGCGGTCGCGTCGCCCGACGAGCACTTGCACGAGACATCCTTCGCCGAACTGGACTCGGACGAGATCGACCAGATGCGGCAGTTGGTGCGCCGGATCGTGCTGTCCACGCCCGAACGGCTAAGCCGTCGGAGCCGGCCGTCGGCGCGCAGCAACTCGCCACTGGACTTGCGTCGCACGGCGCGGGCGGCCGGACGGACGGGCGGTGACCCGCTGCGGCTCGTGTACGCGCGTCGGCGATTACGCGCGCGTCGGCTGGTGCTGTTGTGCGACGTGTCAGGGTCGATGGAGCCGTACACGAGGGTGTTCCTGTCGCTGCTGCAGGGCGCCGTCACGGGAGCGCGGGCGGAGGCGTTCGTGTTCTCCACCCGGTTGACCCGTCTGACGCGGCAGTTGGCGCTTCGAGACGCGGATCGGGCTTTGGCCCGCGCCGCGGCCAGCACCCCGGACTGGGCGGGCGGCACCCGGCTCGCGGAGAGCATCCGGCGTTTCGTCGATGACCACGGTCGACGCGGACTCGCCAGGGGAGCGGTCATCGTGATTCTCTCCGACGGCTGGGCGCAGGATGCGCCGGAGCTGGTGGCTGCGCAGATGGCACGCCTGAGGCGGCTGGCGTACCGGATCATCTGGGTCAATCCGCGCAAGGTCGCGCGGGACTACCGCCCGCTGGTAGGGGGGATGGCGGCGGCGTTGCCCTACTGCGATGCCTTCGTCAGCGGACACAGCTATGCGGCCCTGGCGGAGGTGGCGGCGGCCATTCGCGCCGACCGCAAGCGCTATTCGCCGCTGTAGCCGATACCGCAGGATGTTCCGGTGGCGGCCATCGACGGATCCCAGCCATCGATTTTGCTGAGGTCGGCCGTTGCTCCCAGCGGCGTGATCGTCACGGTGCACGATTCGATGGTGGCGCCGGACTCGGGAGCGACCACGAAGCCGTAGTGTGCGTAACGCCACATCGTCACGTCCGGTACCGACTCGTTGGTCTGGAAATCGACCAGTGCGTGCGCGTCGCCGGATTCCATCCAGGTGTAGACGCCCGTGCAACCCTCCGCGGGAGGCACGATGCCGCTGCCGAACACCGTCTGTGTGGTGTACGGGCCGCCGAGGAACAGCTGGACCGGTGCGACAAAGGTTTGACCGGGGCGATTGCTGGACAGTGTGATCGGCATCAGGGCGCTGCCGGTGGCGGCCAGCCTCTCCTTGGTGAGCTGAACACCGGACACGTCGGTGGGGCACTTGTCCAGGAATTCGGTGGTGAGGTCGGCCACCTCGGGATCGCTGTAGGACACAGGACGGTGCGCAGTGAGGGTCATGCCCACCCTGCTGCCATCGGTGGCGCGCGCGGTCGCGTTGATCGTGAAGACGACGTCCGAGGGCTTCTCGGGTGCCGCGCTGGGAGCGTGCGGCGAGGCGGTGGCCGATGCCGAGGCGGTGGGCTTTGCAGGTGTCTGGGCGCCGGTGGCGCATCCAGACAGGAGCACGGCGGACAGGATGGCGCACACGCCGACGCTTCCCAGGACGACCGGCCGCGCCGGTGGAAGGGACCCTCCCACTATGCCTCCGCTCGGGTGCCGGTCATGGCTCTCGGGTAGCCCCTGCAGCCGCGTTCACCACGAACGTATCAGGCTGTCCGTAACCGTGCTCGGCGAAGGCGCCATCGACGGCAACCTGAAACAGGGAGCGTGACTCGCTCGGGATCAACGCGATCGCGGATCCGCCGAATCCGCCACCGGTCATCCTGGCGCCCAGTGCTCCGGTCGCGCGCGCGGTCTCCACGGCAAGGTCGAGCTCGGGGGTGGAGATCTCGAAGTCGCTGCTCATCGACCGGTGCGATCCGTCGAGGAACCTGCCGATGTCGCTCGGGCCCGCTTCGCGCAGCGTGCGCACGGTGTCGAGCACTCGCTGGTTCTCGGTGACGACGTGGCGCACCCGGCGGAACGTCACCGGGTCCAATAGCGCGCGCGCCCGCGGCAAGTCCTCAACGCCTATATCGCGCAGCGAGTCCACCTCCAGTTCCATCGCGCCGCGTTCGCAGGCTTCCCGCCGTTGGGCGTAACCATTGGTCGCGTGCTCGTGCGCCTGGCCGGTGTCAATGACGAGGATTTCCAGCCCTGCAGCTTTCAGGCCCAACGGGATGATGTCGGAGTCTGTGCTGCGGCAGTCCAAAAACACCGCACAGTCGGGTTCTCCGAGCAGCGATGCCGACTGGTCCATGATGCCCGTCGGCGCCCCGACCGCCTCGTTCTCGGCCAGGCGCCCGACCTTCGCCAGCGTCGGCCGGTCGAGGCTGAGCCCCCACAACTCGTTCAGCGCAAGCGCAACGGCGCACTCGATGGCGGCGGAGGACGACAGGCCGGCTCCCACCGGAACGTTCGAGTCGATGAAAAGGTCGAATCCGTGCGCGGTATCCAGTGCCGCTCCATACTGTCCCAACGCCCAGGCGACACCCAGCGGGTATGCCGACCACCCGTCGAGGTTCTGTGGCGACAGCTGCGCAAGCTCGATCTCGACGTGCTCCTGTGTGACCGAGCTGGCTACGCGCATCCGACCGTCCGTGCGGGCGGCGATCGCGACGACCGTTCGCAGGTCGATGGCGAACGGCAGCACGAAACCCAGGTTGTAATCGGTGTGCTCGCCGATAAGATTCACGCGTCCGGGCGCCGACCACAACCCGGTGGATGCGTATCCGTACAGTTCGGCGAAACCGGCCCTGGTGTCGTCCCGAAGGTCCGTCATGAGTGTGCTCCCGCCAATCTGGTACCGTGTGACTTCACCGCGAGGCTCCGCGGTGTCCTTGTCGTGGTCACTTAGGCTGGCACCATGCGTTCGGCAACAGGAAAACAGTTTGAACTGACCAGGACGAGTGCCCACGGCCTGTCCCGGGCTATCCTAACCGAGGTCGGCGCGGGACTCAGGTTTCTCAGTGTGGGCGATGTTCAACTGGTCGAGACGTTTTCTGACGCAGAAACACCGCCGCTCGGCGCCGGCAGCATTCTGGTGCCCTGGCCGAACCGGGTCGAAGACGGTGTCTGGCGGCTTAACGGCGTGCGCCAGCAGTTGGATCTGACCGAGCCGGACAAGCACAACGCGATCCACGGGCTGCTACGGCACACCGCGTACGCCATCCGTGAGCAGGCCGATGACGCGATCACCCTCACCGCGACTGTCTTCCCACAGCACGGCTATCCGTTCCAGCTGGACACCGCAGTGAGCTACCTTCTGGAGGCGGATGGTCTTACCGTCATTCACGAGATCAGCAACGTGTCAGCCGAGGCTGCGCCCGTGGCAATCGGCGCGCATCCGTATTTCCGCATCGGCGACGTGCCGACCCGCGATCTCACCCTCACGCTGGCCGCCACAACTCACATCGAGGTTGATGCCCGGCTCAACCCCATCCACGAGGTGCCCGTCGAGGGGACCGAGTACGATTTCCGCGGCGGCCTACTGGTGGACGACCTCCGCCTCGACGACGGATTCGGGGGTGTGGTGTTCGACGACGACGGCGTGGCACGGCACACGCTGCGCTCTCCGGACGGGCGGATGCTCACCCTCTGGCAAGATGCCTCCTTCGGGTATGTGCAGGCGTTCACCACCCGACAGTTCCCAGGTCGCGAGCTGGCCATCGCTTTGGAACCGATGACAGCGCCGGCGAATGCGTTCAATAGCGGCGACGGCGTCCGCTGGCTGGAACCCGGCCAGTCGTGGAGAGCCACCTGGGGCGTCAGGTACCGCGGATCGACCCTGTAGTGCCGCCCACCCCACAGGAGATCCGGCGGTGGCAGCAGTACCTCGCCGATGAACGCGCCGAGGCGGCGGTCTATCGCGACCTCGCGCAGCGTCGCAGCGGCGAGGAACGGGAGATCCTGCTGGCACTTGCCGAGGCCGAAGGCCGCCACGCGGCACACTGGATCGAGCTTTTGGGGGACCGGGTGGGCGCGCCGCGCCGGGGCGACCTGCGTACCAAAGCGCTCGGGCTGCTGGCCAGGCGATTCGGTTCGGTGTTCGTGCTCGCGCTGGCGCAACGAGCCGAATCCCGTTCGCCGTACGAGGCGGACACGGATGCGACGCGATCGATGGCCGCCGACGAACGCATCCACGAAGAGGTCGTGCGCGGACTCGCCGAGCGCGGCCGCAACCGGCTGTCCGGCACGTTCCGTGCCGCAGTGTTCGGCGCGAACGACGGACTGGTTTCAAACCTCGCCCTGGTGATGGGGATCGGCGCGACGGGCGTCTCAACCGCCGTGATCCTGGCGACTGGACTCGCGGGCCTGCTGGCCGGCGCGCTGTCGATGGCGGCCGGTGAGTTCGTGTCGATCCGGTCTCAGCGTGAGCTGCTCGAGGCGTCCAATCCCGACCCGGATGCGGGTGCCGTGGTTGTACACCTCGACGTCGACGCCAACGAACTCGCTCTGGTGTATCGGGCCAGGGGCATGTCGGCGGCCGAGGCGGAAGCGAAGGCGCTGCGGGTGATGCGGAACCTGCACCTCGATCACAACGACGAGGTGCCGGTCATCGACCAGCACGAGGAGATCGGCTCGGCGCGGGCCGCAGCGTTCTCCAGTTTCTGCTTCTTCGCCTCCGGCGCCCTTATCCCCGTGCTGCCCTACCTCGTCGGCTTGAAGGACTTTGGAGCAGTGCTCGTGTCAGTGGTGATCGTCGGATTGGCGCTGCTCGGCACGGGGGCTGTCGTTGGGCTCCTCTCCGGTGGGCCGCCGTTGAAACGCGCGTTGCGGCAACTCGCCATCGGCTACAGCGCCGCGGCGGTCACCTATCTGCTCGGCCTGCTTCTGGGCGGGACCGTCGGGTAGCGCCGGCAAGGCAATTTCGCGCACTACCGCCCTCATCGTCGCCGGATCCCCGAGAATGCGGAAATGCCCGGCCACGTCGAGCCGTATCTGTCGGGCACCGGGCAGTTCGCTTCCTGAGGGGATCATCGGGTCGAACGAACCGAAGATCGATGTGATGTTGCGGTTGACCCGGCCGCCGCGGTTCAACAGCCTCGTCGTCGCGTGGTTTGGCGAGAACGCGCGCAAGCTGGGTGCCGGCGCGTAGCCGGCGTAGCGCGATCCGGAAAACGGCGAACAGATGGCCACCAGTCGTGTGATGCGGGACGCGGCCGGGGTCATGAGCATGGCATACTTGCCGATCAGTCCGCCTTTGCTGTGCGCAACGATCGTGACGTCACGCAGGTCGTGCTCGGCAAGATAAGCGGCGACAATGTGCGCAGCGTGTTCAACCGGCCGCCGGTTGTAATGCAGCGCGGGGATGACGTGAACCGGATGCCCGGCGCTGTGCACCGCGTCGATGAGCGGCAGCATGAACCGCCAATTCTCATAGATTCCGGGAAGCATCAGCACGTCGCGTCCGGTACCTGTGAGGTAATCGGCCGGTTGCGCGGCTCGAGCGAGGCTGCGGAGCTGCCAATGGGCGACGTAGGCGTAGTCCTGCGCCAGCCGCCGCGCTCGCGTCAGCGTGTTCACGTCAGCGTGTTCACGATAGTGCGCTCACGTTAGTGCGCTCACGTTAGTGCGCTCACGATCGTTCATCGCGCAATTCTCGACCGGCCCGAACGAACCGGGCGATGGCGCCGAAGACCTGCTCCGGCTCGCTTTCTTGGACGACGTGCGGGCCGCGCGGCACTTCGATCATCCGGGCGTCCTGTGCCCGATTGGTGAGCATCCGGCACCATCGGCTGCGCACGATCGGGTCGCGGGCCCCTCGCATCACGAGAATGGGCACCTGCACTGAGCCGATCTTCTCTTCGGTCGGGTACCTCATCATGGCGTCGAGCTCGGCCAAATAACGGCGGGGGCCACAACGCGCGTAGTCACCGAAGACGATGGCATTGGTCGAGGGCCGCTCGCGCAGACTGTCCCGGGCCAGTGCCAGACCCTGCTGCACGATGGTTCGTCGCCCGGCATCCACCACCGGACCGATCAGTACGAGGTGCGACACCAGGGAGGGTCGTTGCAGGGCAAGCTCCACCGCGAACTGTGTCCCCATGGAGTGCCCGACCACCACGCAGTGCCCGATGCCGAGCGCATCCAGCATTTCTCCGGTGAACTGCGCGTACTCGGGGACCGACAGTCCTCGACCGGGGTCCGGGGTGGCACCGAAGCCGGGCAAATCCAGCGCGACGGTCTCTCCCTCGGTTTCGAGGGCGACGCGGAGGCTCCGAAAGTAGCGGTGCGACATCCCGATGCCCGGTAGCAGCACGAACGTCGGTCCCGAGCGGTGCCCCTGAGGCCCGTACGCGCGACCCTGCACCTGCCCGACTCGGATGTCTGTGACCTCACCCTGTCTCATCCGTCGATCGTAATCGTCGGGAGTGCTCCCGGACAGGGGCGCGGATGCTCGTTCGGGCATGGCAGAATAGCGAGGTAGCCCCTCTAGCTCACTCGGAAGAGCAGCGGACTTTTAATCCGCGGGTACTGGGATCGAAACCCAGGGGGGGCACCGCGCGTGTTTCGCCTAGGCTGGTTCAGATGACCGACGAATTCCATAAACCGACCCAGTTCTCCAGCGACAGGTTCGAGGCGTTCGAGGGCGGGCAAGACCCCGCCCAGATCAGTCACGTCGCCCACGAAACGGCGAACGCGCTGCTGAGAAGGGTGCGCGAAGACCCCGACACGGCAGTCATTGACCGCCTGGTCGCACTCACTGACGAGCACGGTGTCGACGCCATCGCCGAACTCTGGGCCAACTCCAGCGCGCGCAGCCTCCCCGGCGCGCTGTGGCGGATCTACCTGATGCGCATCCTCATCCGTCAAGACGCCGAAGGCATCAGCCTGTTGTACCAACGCGGCAGCGACGTGCTCGCCACCATCGATCCCGTCGTCGCCGGCGTGCCGTCGCCGACCGGGCCGGAGGAGATCATGGCTCTCGCCGACCAGATCCTGCGCGGCCTGTTCATCGGCGATTTCGCCATCGCCCTGGATCGCGCTGCAGCGTTCTGCCGCGTCACTTCCACCGGCGCGGCGAGCTTCGCGGATGACGCCGAACTGCTCACTCCGGACCGCGCCACGGACTTCACGAGGCGAGCCCTCCGACTCTCGCAGACCGCCTCCGAATTCGCTGCGTGCGCCCGGCTCTGGCGGGCGGATGCTTTAGACTGAGCCAGGCCCGTCAGGGTCGTTGGTCGGGCCGCAGTAACCCCGGGCTCCAATATTCGCCGCTTCGAGCGGCCTCGCGCCGAGAGGCGTTCTGCGGCCCGGCCCTTCACGCATCCGCCCGTGTGCGGTCAGCCACTCCTCCTCGTCTGCTTCCGAAATGACGGACTTTTGGTCGCGAGCGGCCCCGGATCCCAATGGATGGCGCATGCGGCTACCAAATCTCCGTCATTTCGGAAGAGATCGGCCCGGCACGGGGCGGATGCGGCGGATCAGCCGAACTTGCCCGAAACGTAATCCTCGGTGGCTTTCACCGACGGCCTGGAGAAGATCGTGTTCGTGTCGTCATACTCGATGAGCTTGCCCGGCTTGCCGGTGCCGGCGATGTTGAAGAACGCTGTGCGGTCGCTCACCCTGGATGCCTGCTGCATGTTGTGCGTGACGATGACGATTGTATAGTCCTGTTTCAATTCCTCGATGAGGTCCTCGATCGCGAGGGTGGAGATCGGGTCAAGGGCCGAGCACGGCTCGTCCATCAGCAACACGTCCGGCCGCACGGCGATGGCGCGCGCGATGCACAGGCGTTGCTGCTGCCCGCCGGAGATGCCCGAGCCCGGCAGTGCGAGCCGGTCCTTCACCTCGTTCCACAGGTTGGCGCCGATCAGGGCGCGCTCGACCAGGGCGTCGGCATCCGACTTGCTCATCCGACGGTTGTTGAGCTTCACTCCGGCAAGCACGTTGTCCCGGATAGACATCGTGGGGAACGGATTCGGCCGCTGGAACACCATGCCCACCTGGCGCCGAACCAGCACCGGGTCGACGCCTTCCGCGTACAGATTGTTGCCGTCGATGAGCACCTCGCCCTCGACCCAGGCTCCGGGGATCACCTCGTGCATCCGGTTGAGCGTGCGCAGGAAGGTGGATTTGCCACACCCGCTCGGCCCGATGAACGCGGTCACAGTGCGCGGTTCGATGGTCAGCGTGACGTCTTCCACGGCCTTGAATTTGCCATAGTACACGTTGAGATCATTGACTTCGATGCGCTTTGACACGGTGTCCTTTGTGTTAGCAGCCGAGCTTAGCGGCCGAGCTTGGGCGAGAAGATGCTGGCGATCAGCCGGGCGATCAGGTTGAGCGCCATGACCATGAGGATGAGCACGAGCGCTCCCGCCCACGCCCGATCCAGGTAGGCGCCGACATCCGTGCCGGGATTGGCGTACTGCAGGTACACGTACAGTGGCAGCGCCATCATCCGCCCGTCGAACAGGTTGTAGTTCATGCTCTGCGTGAACCCGGCGACGATCAGCAGTGGCGCCGTCTCCCCGATCACACGAGAGATCGCCAGAGTGACGCCCGTGGTAATGCCGGCGAGCGAGGTCGGGATGACGACCTTGAGAATCGTCAGCCACTTCGGCACACCGAGCGCGAAGGCTGCTTCCCGCAGCTCGTTCGGCACGAGCTTCAGCATCTCCTCGGAGGAGCGCACGACGGTGGGGATCATCAGCAGCGACAGCGCGATCGCGCCGCCGAAGCCCGATCGGACGCCCGGATCGCCGAGCACGAGGGCGAGGAGCGCGAACGCGAACAGGCCGGCCACGATTGACGGGATGCCGGTCATCACGTCCACGAAGAACGTGATCGCCCGCGCCAGGTGCCCCCGGCCGTATTCGACCAGGTAGATCGCCGCGAGCAGCCCGACCGGCACCGAGATTGCGATCGCCATGCCGGTGATCTCCAGGGTGCCGACGATCCCGTGCAGCGCGCCGCCGCCGTCCCCGACGATGTTGCGCATCGAGTTCGTGAAGAAGGTGAGGTCGAAACGTTTCCAGCCGTCCACGACGACGGTGAAAATCAGCGAGATCAACGGGAGCAGGGCGATGATGAACGCCGTCGACACTAGCGAGGTGACCAGCCGGTCCTTCGCTTTGCGGATGCCTTCGACAAGGTAAGAAACGGCGAAGATCAGGATGTCGAACAGCACAGTTCCGAAGAACACGACGCCGGTGATGTTGTAACCAGCCTGATCGCTGGTGATCTGGATGAATCCGAACGCCACCGCGAAGACCAGCCAGCTTCCGGCGAGCAGCGCGTAGGGCGCCCATCGTGGCAGCCGGCCCGTGGTGAGCGCGTTGACGATGCCGTTTTCGGCACCCTCGGTGGTCCCGGTCGTTGTCATCAGTTCGCCCCCGAGAACGCCTTGCGGCGGTTGATGACGATTCGGGCTGCCGAATTGACCACCAGTGTGATGACGAACAGGATGAGCCCGGTGGCGATCAGCGCATTGACGCCGACCCCGTGCGCCTCGGGGAAGTTCAGCGCGATGTTCCCTGCGATCGTCGGCGGGTTCGCGGATCCGGTGAGGATGAAGTTGATCACCAGGGCGGGGGAGAGCACCATGGCGACCACCATCGTCTCGCCGAGTGCTCGTCCGAGGCCGAGCATTGCTGCGGAAATCATGCCGGGCGTGCCGAACGGCAGCACCGCGATCTGGATCATCTCCCATCGGGTCGCTCCCAGCGCGAGCGCCGCCTC
>JBDTBD010000058.1:0-33083 GCA_039924285.1 Terrimesophilobacter sp.
ATGATTCTCCTTCGTCAATCACTCGGGATGAACTCCCGGAGGTAGTCGCGTAGTCCGGGGTCACACACGTACACGTACGTGCCACAGATACCGCGGGTCAGCAGGACGCGATAGATGTTGGTGATGACGTAGTTCAGTTTCGTCGATGTGGTCACTGTCAGAGACAGAAAGGCGGCGAGTAGCCGGCTACAAGATGTTCTACAACCATTCGCGAATTCAGGTATTTAGTATTGGTCATCGGGTGTCCTGCCAAACGCCTTCAGCGACGCGGGTGACTGACCGGCGGTCGACCACGGTCCAGCCACCTCGACCACGGCGAGTGCCGAGGTGGGCATCGACACGCGCGTGCCAGTAATGTGCAAGACAAGATTCTCAATACCTGGATTGTGGCCGACTAAGACGACCGTGCCGACATCGTCGGGCAGGGTGTGCACGACGCCAAGCAGCTCGCTGGCGGCCGCGGCATACACGCGGTCGTCGATTCGGGTAGGCGGCCTGGTGCCCAGTTCTGCCGAGGCGAGTTCCCAGGTGCTTCGGGCCCGGTTCGCAGGGGAGACAACAGCGAGGTCGATGCCGTCGATGCTGCGGGCCAGCCACCGCCCTGCATCCGATGCTTGACCCTGGCCGCGTTCGGTCAGCGGGCGGTCGGCATCGGCCTCGTCGCCCGACCAATCCGACTTGGCGTGCCGCAGCAGGATCAGTGTGTGCTCAGACAACATCCGCGCCCCTGACCTCGCCTTGCGCCGACCTCAGGCGCTGTGCCATCCCCACAGTCTTCCACTGCAGAGTCTTGATCGGCAGGGGCCTTGCTCAATGCGTTAGTAGCGGCTAACGTATTACAAATGCTTGATCTGTTGGAGGTGGCGTCGGAGCCCAACAGGCGACAGTTGCTCCAGCTGCTCGGGTCCGGCGAACAGACCGTCACTCAGCTTGCCGAGAACTTCACGGTGAGTCGTTCGGCGGTCTCGCAACACCTGCTGTTGCTGTTCGAGGTCGGTCTGGTGGCGGCCCGCAAGGTCGGCCGACACCGGTTCTACTCACTGGAGCAGGGCGGCATGACCAGACTGAAAGCCGACATTGACGCATTCTGGACGAACGAACTCGACCTCCTGGTCGCCGAAGCCGGCACCCTCGGAGCCCCACTCACGCAAGGAGAATCGTAAATGGCCTTTGAAAAGACAGTTTTGCTACCCATCACCCCCGAAGCGGCCTTCGAGTTGATCACCCGGCCCGAGCGGTTGCGTCGCTGGCAGACCGTCGCGGCTCGAGTCGACCTGCGCGTCGGCGGCGAGTACCGGTGGACTGCCGCTCCTGGCCACACCTCGGCCGGAACGTTCACTGAGATCGAGCCCGGCAAACGAACCGCTCCGGGTGCACATCGAAAGGAAAGATCATGAGCAAGTTCATCTTCATCTACAACGGCCCGGCGACACCGATGGACCGGTTCACCGAGGAGCAATCCGCCGAGCAGACCGCGGCCTGGGGCGCCTGGATGGGCAAGGTCGGGGGCGCGCTCGTCGATGGCGGCACGCCGTTCGGTAACCGGGCGAGCCTCTGTGACGACGGTACCGAGAAGACACCAACTGATCTGCAGGGTTACGGCATCGTCGAGGCTACCGACCTCGATGCCGCGAAGGCGCTCGCCGACGGGCACCCGTTCCTCTCCGAGGGAAAGGGGCGCTTCAGCCTGGAAATCTTCGAGCTCGTCCCCGTCGAGATGTGAATGCCGGGGCGACCGTGCCCCACGGAGCGGCCGCCCCAGCACCCACCACAACTGAGGAGCACAACCATGCAGATGCCCAAGCCATCCGATGAAGACAAGGCTTTTTTCCGGTCAATCGTGCCCGACGGTCCAGCGGTCGAGGTCAAGCCGATGTTCGGCAATCTCGGCGCGTTCGTTCACGGCAACATGTTTGCCGGCCTGTTCGGCCCCACTGTTGGCGTCCACTTGGCGGAGGACGACCGGGCGGCGCTGGAGGCGATCGAGGGTTCCGGTCCGTTCGGGCCGCCTGAGCGTCCGATGGGCGGCTATGTCGGCCTTCCCGCATCTTGGGCCGACGACCCTGGGAAGGCGAAGACCTGGGTGGCCAAGGCGCACGACCACGTTGCCGCGTTGCCGCCCAAGGTGGCTAAACCGAAGAAGCAGCCCTGACGCACCCGGCCAGCGCTCACTCGTCGACCCAGAATCCGCGCCCGCCGAGCCAGGTGTCGTAGCCGCTGCGGAAGCTGTCCCCGGGTGACGACCCGCGGGAGCCGAGGTAGGAACCCACCACCGCGGCGCCGAGGTCGCCCAGTTCCGGGTTGACGACCCGGCCGGAGACCCGTTTGGCGATGCGATCCACGAATCGGGCGAGGCCCGGATCGGTACCGAGCCGGAAGAACGTGATTTGGGCGCCCAGCCGCAGCGAATTGTCCAACTCGGCGACGGTGTGCGCAATGGTCACCGGATGCGGCGGATACGCGAACGTGACCTCACCGTCCGCCTCCAGATGGGAAGTCGGCTCGCCGTCGGTGACGATGAGCAGCACCGGCTGGGCGTTCGGGTGCTTGCGGAAGTGCCGGTTGGCCAGCAGCAGGGCGTGATGCAGATTGGTGCCCTTGTGCCAGCCGGTATCCATCGCCGTGAGCTGTTCAATGTCCATCACCTCGGCATACCGGCCGAATCCGATCAGCTGCAGGAAATCGCCGCGGAACCGAGAGCGGATCAGCGTATGCAGCGCCAGCGCCGTGCGCTTCATCGGCACCCACCGGCCGTCCAGCGCCATCGAGAACGAGGTGTCCACCAGCAGTGCGACCGCCGCCTGCGTGCGCGCCTCGGTTTCCGCGATCTCGATGTCGTCGACGGCGATCAACGGCCCGCTGCCGTCGGCGGCTCGGCGCAGCACACCGCCCAGCACCGTGCGCGGGATGTCCCAGGCCCCGGTGTCGCCGAACTCCCAGGCCCGGGTGGCACCGGATGCCTCGCCCGCGGCGCCGGCCTGGTGCAGGTCTCGTTCGCCCTGACGCCCCGACATCCGCGTCGCAATGTCCCGCAACAGCGCCTTGCCGAGCTGCCGCATCGCCTTGGGCGTGAGCTTGAGCTGGCCGGCGGAGTCGCGTCGCAGCGTGCCGGTCTCGCGCAGTGCCTTCTCGAGCTCGCGCAGGGTGCGCGCGTCGACGACAGCCTGGTCGCCGAGCTGGCGGGCAAGCTTGTCGAGATCGATGTCATCCATCCGTGCCCCGCCGTATGACTGAGACAGCTGCTCGGTGAGATCGTCCAGGTCGGCGAGATCCTGAACCACCCCGGTGGCGTCGCCTAGTCCGAGGCCTTGTTCACCCTCGAACCGCTCCGCGCCGCCCCAGTTCGCGTCTGGCCGCAACTCGCGCAGGTTCGCGTCGAGCTGCGCCAGTGACTGCATCAGCTGCGGAGACCCGAACGCCTGGGCGGACAGCTGCATCAATTCCTCGCGCTGTTCCGGGCTCATCGAGTTGAGCATCCGCTGCGCCGCCGCCGAGCGCTGCGCCAGGGTGTCGAGGAGCTCGTCGATGTTCTGCGGATTCTCGGGAAAGTAGTCCCCGTGCTTGGCCATGAACTCGTCGAAGTCCGCAGGCGTGTCCGCACCGCGCTGGTGCATTTCGAGCAACTCGTTGAGGTCGGTGAGCATCTCGGTCACTCTGGCGCGGTCGTCGTCGGTGGCGTTTTCTAGCGCCTGTTTCATACCGGCGAAGCGCTGATCCAGAACTTCTCGGCCGAGGAGATCCTTGATCTTTTCGTAGTCCTTGCGGGCTTGGGCGGATGTCCACTCGTAGTCGCTGAGCTCGCTCACCGCCGCGGCGGTCGAGGATGGCAGGTTCTCCAGCTGCATCTGTGCGAAGGCCCGGTCGGCGTCATCCAGGCCCACGTCTCGAGCCAGTTGTTTGCGCTCTTCCAGCACGGCCCTCTCGAGAAGCTCCTTCACCTCCTGCAGCGTGCCGGACAGGTTGTGCTTCTGCAACAGGCTGCGGCGGCGCTCGGCCACTCGTCGGGCGAGGTCATCCAGTCCGGCCTGATGTCGTCCCCCTCGACGGAGGAACTCCTGCATCGACCGCTCGGGGGAGTAGCCGGCCATGACGTTCTCACCGATCGCGTCCAGTGCCTCGGCGATATCAACCGGGGGAGCGAGCGGGTCCCCGCCCTCGTAGCGGCGGAACCGGATGCTGGGTCTAGCCATAGACTGTGTCGCTCCCGTCGGTATCTTTGCCGATCTGGCGTGCCAAAAAAAGGCCTTCCAGTGCGAACTCCAACGCCGCGGCCCGCTGCCCGGCCGTCTGCGCGCCGAGTCGGTCCCAGACATCCTCGTACAGTTCGGACTCGCCGAGCAACGGCAGTTCGGACAGGAAGTCGTGGGCCGTGACCTGCACGCCGGTGGCCACGGTGACGCCGCGCTCGATCGCCTCCACCAGCGGTCCGAAATCCAGGCCGCGGAAGCGTTCGCGCACCGTCTCGGAGATGGCGGTGCGCAGCAGATGAGTGAGCACTTCGCTCTCCCGGCCTTCCTCGCCGGTCTCGAATTCCACTTTGCCGCCGAGCACTTCCACGGCGGATTCGAGGTCGACGGCGCGCGCCACGGCCTCGTCCTCATTCTGGGTTGCGGCGCGGTGGAGCGCGGCCGCTCCGAGTGTCTCGGCCGCGGCGATGGCGAATCGGGCGCTCACTCCGCTGCGCTGGTCGACGGCGGAGGAGTTGCGCAAGTTGCGAGCGAAGCGGGCCAGGATCTCAATCAAATGGTCCGGCACCTCCGCGACCAGGTCCGCTTCCTGCCGGATGACGGCGATCTCGGCCTCCAGTGCAGTCGGATAGTGGGTGTGGATCTCGGCACCGAACCGGTCTTTGAGCGGAGTGATGATCCGGCCGCGGTTGGTGTAGTCCTCGGGGTTGGCGCTGGCAACGATCAGCACGTCCAGCGGCAGCCGCAACACGTAGCCGCGGATCTGAATGTCGCGCTCCTCCATCACGTTGAGCAGCGCGACCTGGATGCGTTCGGCAAGGTCAGGCAGTTCGTTGATCGCCACGATGCCCCGATGGCTGCGCGGAACCAGCCCGAAATGGATGGTCTCCGGGTCACCCAGCGAGCGGCCCTCGGCGACTTTCATCGGGTCCACGTCGCCGATCAGATCGGCGACGGAGGTGTCGGGGGTAGCGAGTTTTTCAACGTACCGCTCGTCCCGGTGCCGCCAGGACACCGGCAGGGCGTCACCCAACTCGATTGCACGGCGCCGGGACTGGTGGGTGATCGGCTCATACGGGTGCTCACCGAGTTCGGAGCCATCGATCACGGGTGTCCACTCATCGAGCAGACCGACGAGGGTGCGGAGCAGCCGGGTCTTGCCCTGGCCGCGCTCGCCGAGCAGCACGACGTCGTGGCCGGCGATCAGCGCGCGCTCCAACTGGGGGATGACCGTGTTCTCGAAGCCGTACAGTCCGGGCCAGGGGTTGTCGCCGGCGCGCAACTTCGCCAGGAGATTGTCACGGATCTCGACGCGCAGCGGCTTATGAACGTGTCCGGCGGCGCGCAATTCACCGATGGTGCCAATGGTTGGTGCTGGTGTCACGAGATCTCCTTATGTGAGCGACGGAGTCTTCGTCGTCGGATGTCGCTCTTCGCCCGATCGTCAGGGTGGCCGTTCAGCCTCGGATCGAATCGTGAAGACCAGGTTGCGGCCACGGTACGCCAATCGATCGACGGTGTCGACGGTCAGTGGCAGCTCGAGTCGGTTGGTCGTGGCCGGGCGTGCGGCGGAGACTTAAGCTGAGAGAGCAGGTGCTGCTCGGTGAGGTCGGAGGGGTTTCAGTGGTGGTGGGCGAACGCTCAAGCGGGCTGCTCGCCGCAAAACATCCGAACCAGGCACGACTGCCGCTGACCTTCCTGGCGATCCCCTTCGGGCTGAGCGGGATTGCCGGCACGTGGACCATCGCGGCACCCGCCCTGGGCGTTCCGGAGTGGATCGGGCTGATGCTCTGGGGCATCGCCGCGGCGTCGTGGCTGGCCATTTTGACCGAGTACTTTCGGCGTGCCGCGCGAGCCGGCGGCTCCCTTCTGGCCGACCTGCGGCATCCGTTCCTTGGGCCGTTCGGTGCGCTCGGGCCGGTGGTCGCCATTCTGGTCGGCGGCGAGTTGGCGCGATATTGGCTGTTCGGTGGCAGGGTGCTCGTGGCCGCAGGCGTGGGTGTGATTGCCGTGCTGAGTGCGTGGATGCTCGCCGAGTGGATGACCGGGGGGATCGACGCGCACGTCTTCCATCCGGGGAACTTCCTGTCGATCCTTGCCGGAGGACTCATTGGGGCGATCGGGTTGGCCGAGGTCGGTGCACACACGTTGGCCGTGATCGCGTTTTGGATCGGTATTTTTTTCTGGGCGATCCTGGCCGCCGTCATCCTGGCGCGCCTCGTTGCCATCGATGGGCTGCCGGATGCGGTGATTCCGACGCTGGCGATCTTCTCCGTGCCGCCCAGCGTGGCTGGTATCGCCTGGTTTGCCATGAACGGCCAACGAATAGACGTGGTGCACCAGGTCCTCATGGGACTGATGCTGTTTCTTCTGGCGAACCAATTGTTCCTCGTGCCCCGCTACCGGCGCATCCCCTTCGGGATCGGATATTGGGCGTTCACCTTCACCGTGGCCGCACCGGCAACGTACGGGATCCACTGGCTTTGGCTTTCCCACCCGACTGGTTGGCAGATTTGGGCGTGGCTCATCCTTCTTGCGGCCACCGCGTGGATCGGCGGGATCGCCGTGCGATTCACGGCCCACATCGTCCTCCGGCCGCGCTCGCGCCACACCCCGGCGATCTGACCCGGTGCGTCGCAGTGGCGTGGACACCGGGGAACAGATTGTCCGACCGGAGCGTTCTATTCGCCGAGGATTCGCAATAGCCTGGGCTTGGCGGGCTGTTTACCACAAGGGAGAAACGCAATGACTGACTCACGAGAGACTGCGATCCTGGCCGGAGGCTGCTTCTGGGGCGCACAGCAGCTGCTCCGCAAACGTCCCGGAGTGATCTCCACGCGCGTCGGTTACTCCGGCGGCGAGACGCCCAACGCCACTTACCGTAGCCACGGCAACCATGCGGAGTCAGTGGAGATCGTTTTCGACCCTGACCAGATTTCGTACCGGGATCTGCTCGAGTTCTTCTTCCAGATTCATGATCCGTCCACCGAGAACCAGCAGGGTAACGACCGCGGAACCAGTTACCGTTCGGCTATCTTCTATGGCAGCGACGAGCAGAAGCGTATTGCGGAGGACACCATTGCCGATGTCGATGCATCCGCACTTTGGCCGGGAAAGGTTGTGACCGAGGTCACTGCTGCGGGACCGTTTTGGGAAGCGGAGGAGGAGCACCAGGATTACCTCCAGAAGTACCCCGATGGATACAACTGCCACTACGTGCGGCCCGGCTGGACGCTGCCGCACCGCCAGGAAGAGCCGGCGCGGTAACACCGGTAAACGGGGCGGGTAGCGCGTCCGACGCGATTACAACGTGGCCAACACCTGTGCGAGACCGTCGTCGCCCACCGTTCCGGTGAGCTCACTGGCAGCCTCGATCACGTCGGCCGGAGCGTGACCCATGGCCACACCGCGACCACTTTCTGAAGCCCAGCGGAGCAGGCCGATGTCGTTCCGGCCGTCGGCCACGGCCATCACCCGTTCCCGGGGGATGTCCAATTCCCTGCGCACCCTTTCCATCGCCGTGGCCTTGTTCACGCCATGAGGGGCGATGTCGAGCCAGGCGGTCCAGCCGATTGCATAGCTCACCTGATGCAGGCCCATCTTTTCGACCACGGCGAGGAAGTCTTCCATCTCATGGTCAGGTGAGATCACCACGACGCGGGTGGCCGGTTTGTTCAGCAGGTCGTCGAAGTCGACCTGTTCGCTGTCGAGTCCGATCGTCGCGTCGGGGAAGGGTTCGGTATACCGGTAATGGCCGAGAGCGTCTTCAACAGCGAATCGTGCGGTTCCGATGTG
Source organism: Terrimesophilobacter sp. (assembly GCA_039924285.1). Classification (GTDB taxonomy): domain Bacteria; phylum Actinomycetota; class Actinomycetes; order Actinomycetales; family Microbacteriaceae; genus Parafrigoribacterium. The sequence continues at coordinate 7,983 of JBDTBD010000058.1, forward strand.
CTGACGGATCGTCGTGAGCACATCGGTGGGGTCGAATATTTCCACCCATTCGCGCCGATAACCGCTTGGCGCTCCCCCATCGCGGCGCAGGGTGATGGCACCGTTCGAGCAGACCAAGAACTGTGGTGCTATGCCGAGGTGTTCCAGCACCGGAATGGTGGCTGCGGCCGAGCGGCCGGTGGCGAGCATCACCTGATGGTTCGCCGTATCCAGGCGTTGAACCTGTTCGATCACGGCGTCGCTGATCGAGCCGTCGTCACGGAGCGTCGTGCCGTCGATGTCCAGCGCGACAAGCCACGCGGCATCCGTGGTCTTCACAGGCATCGGGGGATTACTCACGACGCCAGCCTACAATTGAACACTCCCGCTCCCGCTTGATGCGCCCGAAGTCGCCTGGTTGCACCCGCAGGTTCTGCCGTGGCGAGCCGGTTGAGGTTGCCTCGAAGCGAGACAGCCCGGACGGGATGGTGGCCTCGGGGAAGAGGTGCTTGAGGAAGTTATCCACCGATTTATAAATACGAGTGTGAATGTCAGTGGTGCCTGTCACACTCGTAACTATGAAGCACTTGATTGAGGCGTTGGAGCAGGCTGGGGCATTGATCGCCGCAGCGCTGGACGGCGTGTCAGTGGGGTGGGCGGCGGATGCCGATGCTCTGGCGCTGGTGCGCGCCGCCGAGATGGTCGGCCGCTCGGTGGATGGACTTCGGGTTGCCGTTGCCAGTGACATCGCGCGCCGGTCGGACCCGGCGCTCGGCCATGACAGTTTGGCCTGGCGGTACGGGTGCCGTAGTGGGGTCGATCTGATCACCCTGGCAACGCGTGTCTCCTCTCGGGAGGCGAACCGTCGCCTGCAGGTCGGGGCGATGGTAACTCCTCGCGCCGGGTTGACCGGAACATTGCCGCCGCTGTTCCCCAGCGTTGCGGCCGCACTGGCATCCGGAGAGTTGGGGGTGGACGCTGCGGAGGCGATCGTCACCGCGTTGCAACCGGTTGCCTTGCGGGTTCCGCCGGATGCTTTGGCGACGGCCGAACGCAGTCTGGTGGCTTCCGCCACCGGGGCGATCACCGCCGAAAACGAGGGGCTGCCCGGTGCCGGCCTTGCGTTCGCCAGCGACCACATCCGCGCCCAGGCACGCCAGTGGGTGGTGGCCCTGGATCCGGACGGCACGGCCCCGGCCGAGGGCACCCCGGGAGCCGCCCGCAGCCAGTTCGGCTTCGGACCACTGAAAAATGGTCTCTTCCCGTTCCGCGGCGGCGCAACCCCAGAGTTGAAAGGCGTGATCGGCACTGTGATGGATGCGTTCCTGGCCGCGCATGCCGCCCCGGCATTCCCGACCGAGGAAGAACAAGCCCGCAGCGATGCCGGAGAGCTGGTTCCCGGCGCGCAGCACGCCGGCGACGATCGAACCGCCGGGCAGAAACGGGCCGACGTCCTCATGGGCATTTTCGGTGCCGCCGCCCGCGACCCGAAAAGCCCCCGCATGGGCGGCGCTGCGCCGACCATTCTGGTGCATGTGGATGCTGTGGATCTCGTCGATAAGACCGGGGTCGGCTGGATCGACGGGGTCGACACACCCATCTCCATGGGCACCGTGGATCGGATGGTGTGCGCCGGCGGATATCAGAAGATCATCCTCGCTCCCGACGGACAAGTGCTGCATCTGGGTGAGAAGGAGCGCTTCTTCACCCCGGCGGCGCGCAAGGCCATCGCCGCTCGCGACGGAGGCTGCGCCATCCCCGGGTGTGACTGTCCCCCCTACCTGACCGAAGTGCACCACGTCATTCCCTGGCGCCAGGAACACAACACCGACGTCGACAATGGGGTTCTTCTCTGCTGGTGGCACCATGCCACCATCGATACCTCCGGCTGGAAGATCCGCATGGTCAATGGCGTGCCTCACATCAGGGCACCTCTGTGGCTCGACCCGAGCGGTCAGTACCGCCCCACCACTGGGCACCGGATCAAGCAAATCAAGCGCACCAAGGCCACACTGAGCACCAAGGCCACACTGGGCGCCAACGCAAAGTCTGCTTCGCCCCAGTAGCTCTTCACGACACGGCCACCTGCACGGCAACGGCATTGCGCCGTGGTCGTGCCGCAACTCTGGCTCGAAAAAGCGGTCTACGTTGCCTAAAGGCTAGTGCCGGGGCTTGCGCGGCGGCCGATCACCGCGGTCGGCGAAGCGCGCCGCGCCGCGCCGGTCAAGACGGATCTCAATGAGCTTGCCGCTGATGCGGGTGTCCTTGAGCTTGGCCAACACGTGGCTGGGCAGATCGGCAGGCAACTCGACGATCGAGAAGTCAGGGCGGATCTGGATAGCGCCGAAGTCCTCCCGACTCAGGCCGCCCTCGTTGGCGAGGGCGCCGACGATCTGCCGCGGCTCCACCCGCTGCCGCTTGCCCACCTCGATGCGATACGCCGCCATCGGCTTGGTCGACCGCACACGCCGCTCGGGCCGTTCGCCCCGCGCCGAACGATCACCGCGTTCACCGCGCTGGTTCCGTTCGTCTCTTTCGTGTCGCTGAAACCTTTCGTCGTCGGCGGAAAGCAGCAGTGGCGTGTCACCTTGGGCAACCACCGCGAGTGCGGCGGCCACATCCGCCTCCGGCACGTCGTGGTGCTGCACGTAATGGCCGACGATGTCGCGGAAGGCCGCAATCCGCGCATCCTGGCCCAATGCCTCGGAGATCGCGTCGTCGAACCGAGCCAGCCGCGTGACGTTCACTGCGTCGACGGATGGCAGCTGCATCTGGGTGAGCGGCTGCCGCGTCGCCTTTTCGATTGCGCCGAGAAGCCGTCGCTCGCGCGGGGTGACGAAACTGATTGCTGCACCGCTGCGTCCTGCCCGACCGGTGCGCCCGATCCGGTGCACATAGGATTCCGTGTCGATCGGAATGTCGTAGTTCACCACGTGGCTGATGCGGTCCACGTCGAGGCCGCGGGCGGCGACATCCGTGGCCACCAGGATGTCCAACTTGCCGGACTTCAACTGACCCACGGTGCGCTCCCGCTGTGCCTGGGCGACGTCGCCGCTGATCGCCGCCGCCGAGTAGCCGCGCGCACGGAGCTTCTCTGCGAGAGTCTCGGTCTCGTTCTTGGTGCGAACGAACACGATCATTCCCTCGAAGTTCTCTACCTCGAGGATGCGGGTGAGCGCGTCGACCTTCTGCGGGTACGACACCATCAGATAGCGCTGAGTGGTGTTCGCCGAGGTCGTGGTCTTGTGTTTGATCGTGACCTCGAGGGCATCCCGGAGGTACTTCTTGGAGATCCGCCGGATCTGTGCGGGGATGGTCGCCGAGAACAGGGCGACCTGCTTGTCGTCAGGGGTGTCAGCGAGGATCGTCTCGACATCCTCGGCAAAGCCCATGTTGAGCATTTCGTCGGCCTCGTCGAGGACCAGGTACTTGAGCTCGGAGAGGTTGAGGGTTCCTTTGGCGAGGTGGTCCATTATGCGGCCGGGCGTGCCGACGACAACGTGCACGCCGCGCCGGAGAGCGGACAGCTGCACGCCATAGGCCTGGCCACCGTAGACCGGCAACACGTGCACGCCGCGCAGATGGGTGGCGTACTGCTCGAATGACTCGCAGACTTGCAGCGCCAGCTCGCGGGTAGGGGACAGCACGAGCGCCTGCGGATTCTTCTGTGACAGGTCCAACCGGGACAAGATCGGCAGCGCGAACGCGGCTGTCTTGCCGGTGCCGGTCTGGGCGAGGCCGACGACGTCGCGGCCGGCCAACAGCGGCGGAATCGTAGCGGCCTGGATGGCGGACGGAGTCTCGTATCCGACGTCGTGGACGGCTTTGAGTACCGCGTCGCTCAGTCCGAGGTCGGCAAACGTGATGGGTGCATCGGTGTGGTGTTCGTCAGTACGGTGTTCATCGGCAGTGGCTGCCTCGGTGGGTGCGGTCAAATCAGGAGGCGTCATAGTACAAACGGTAGACCTTGACGGCGGTCGCTCTGTTCAATCTGCCTATTTGTGCCGGTCACATAGGCTCGGTGGTATGTCGTTGACCATGAGCGATGCCCACTCCGAGTTGGGTGCGCTCTGCGCGCACGGGCTGGACTGGGCGGTGGACCCGTCGCGATTTCTCACCGATCCGTCGAGCGCGCGCCGTTCGGCTGTGCTGGTGCTCTTCGGCGTGCTCGACTCGGCTCCGTCGCACGCGCCAGGTCCGGTTGGTCGTGACCTCGACATTCTGCTGCAACGACGGGCGATGACCCTCGGGCATCATCCGGGGCAAATCTCCTTCCCGGGCGGCGGCGTCGAGGCATCCGACCGCGACATCACTGCGACGGCCTTGCGCGAAGCTGTCGAAGAAACCGGGCTTGACCCGTCGGGCGTCGAAGTTCTAGGCACCCTGCCAGATTTTCCGGTGCCGGTGAGCAATAACTTGGTTACCCCGGTGTTGGCGTGGTGGCTCCGTTCGTCGCAGGTCGCGGCGGTGGACCAGCGCGAGTCGGTGGAGGTGTTTCGCGTGCCGGTGTCCGACCTGTTGGACCCGTCCAACCGCGCCACTGTGAAACACCTGCGGAACGGTCGGCGCTTCGTCACTCCGGCGTTCACCGTTCACGGTGTCATCGTGTGGGGGTTCACCGCGATTGTGCTCGCCAGGTTGTTCGATGAGCTCGGCTGGGCCGTGCCGTGGGACCATGCCCGCATCGTGCAGCCCTAGCGGAGGCCGAGTCCACCGCACGCGATCGTGTCGCCGACCGTGCGCCTGCAGTAACCGGCGCACTGTCAACAAACTGGAGGATCGTTACCGCGTCACGAGTGGGCGGGCCGGCGACCGATGATATTCAGCGCCGTCATGGACATGACCATCTCGCCGGTCTGGTTGAGCACTTCGATGGCGGTGCGCACGAGGCCGCGGTCCGGCTTGGACTGGGACGGCCGGGACTCCAGGATGGTGAAACGCACCGACAGCGTGTCGCCCGGCCGCACCGGCTTCAACCAGCGCAGGTCGTTCATGCCGGGGGACGCGAGGCTGGCTGCACTGTTGAGGAAGTGATCCACCGTGATGCGCATCGAGGTGGCAGCGGTGTGCCAGCCGCTGGCGATCAGCCCGTGGAACGGACCGTTCTCCGCCGCCGCCGGGTCGGTGTGCATGGTCTGCGGGTCGAATTCTCTCGCAAACCGCAGGATCGCCTCCTCGGTGATGAGGGTGCCACCGCAGGTGCAACTGATGCCAGGCAGATAGTCCTCGAAGTACCTGTCGTGAACCGGGACCGCAAAACCGTCGGTCGCTTCGTGAGCTCCATCCATCTGAATCAGCATCCTCACTGAGCCGGCAGAGTGCACTCGGCGTCGTTGAAAGCCTATCGGCGACGATCGACGTGCTCGCCTTCCCGAGTCCCGTATGGAACTCACGCTTGGGTTGCGCTCGTTGACCCATTGTCGACGCGTTCGACCCGTCCTACACTTTGTTTTTCACAGGGATACCCGTGTCAGTGAGGTTTGACAGAGGGAGGCCGCCATGACCGGACCGGTTGTGCACTTCGAAATACCAGCCGACGATGTGAGCCGGGCGAGCGAGTTCTATCGTGCGGCCTTCGGCTGGAACGTGACCGCTCTCACTGGGATGGACTACGCCATGCTGCAAACCACCCCTCAAGATGCGAGCGGCATGCCGACGGAACCCGGGGCGATCAATGGCGGGATGCTGCCGCGCGATGAGGCGAGAACCGCTCCACTCATCACCATCGCCGTTGACGATATCGGTGAGGCTCTCCGGAGGGTTGAAGACCTCGGCGGTACCACGGTGCTGCCTAAGCGCGAGGTGATGGGCATGGGCTACACCGCCTACTTCGCAGACAGCGAGGGAAATGTGATGGGTCTCTGGCAGAACGCCGGCTAATCGAGACCACCTACGGTCTTCGACTGCTCGGAGTGTGTCGGGCTACAGCTGTTGAACTGCAACGCCGTTCTCGTGCAGCACTGGTGTACCGGTTTGAGCCTCGCGGCGGAGGTCACGCACCAGCGTTCCGCCGCGCCGCTTCAGTTCCTCGACCGATGAGACTCCCAGCAGGGTCATCGTGCGTCGCAGTTCGTCGGCGAGGATATCGATCACGCGGCTGACCCCCGGGGCGCCCGCCGCGGCCAATCCGTAGAGGTAGGCGCGTCCGATCGAGCAGGCGTCAGCGCCCAGAGCGAGTGCCGTGACGATGTCGCTGCCCCGACGGATGCCCGAATCCACATACAGTTCGAGACGGTCGCCCACGCGCTGACGCGCTTCCTGCAGCACGTCCATGGGGCTGAGCATGTGATCGAGCTGCCGTCCACCGTGGTTGCTCAGTTGAACGGCATCCAATCCGATGTCGGCTGCGCGTTCCACGTCGTCCGGATTCACGCAGCCCTTGAGAACGATCTTGCCCGGCCACGCAGCACGCAGCGCTTCCAGATCCGGCCATCCGCGACTCGCATCGGAATGCTCGAGTATTTGTTGCCACATCGATGGGGTGATCATGGGGTCGTCAGACTCGACCGGAGCGAGGTTGGGGAACCGGATGCCGTCGGCGAGCAGGAAGTTCACCCACCAGCCCGGCCGTCTGGCGATCCCGAACAGGGACGCCAGGGTCAGCGCCGGCGGCGCGGTGAAGCCGTTGCGCTGGTCTCGCTCCCGTGAGCCCAGCGCGCGAGTGTCCACGTTGAGCAGAAGCGTGTGGAACCCGGCGGCGGTGCATCTGTCCAGCCGCGCCTGCAGGAAGCCCGCATCGGAAGACAGTCCCATGTTGAACCAGCGGTCGAGGGTGGGGGACTGTTGGGCGATGCTCTCCAGCGACACCGTGCTGAGGCCGGCGAGTCCGTACGGCACCTGCGCTGCGCTGGCGGCCCGCGCAACGGCGAGCTCGCCTTCCGGATGAAACAGCCGCGTCGCCCCGGTAGGGGTGAGGGTGAACGGAAGCGCCGAGGGGCGGCCGAGGATTGTGGTCGTCAGGTCGGGCCCCGTGACCGGGCCCCACGACGGCATGAGTCCCCAGCGGTCGAAGGCCGAGCGGTTGTGGCGCAGCGTCGCCTCGTCTTCGGCACCGCCGTCCAGGTAGTCGAAGATTCCCGGAGGCAGTGCCCGCTTCGCCGCGCTTCGGTACTCGTCGATGCTGAACGCGTCGTTCAGCACTCGTCGCCGCCGGGAGAACACCGGCATCTTGGGTTGAACAAGCTGCTTCACATCACGGAGTTTCATGCCGGGTTCCTTCTGCGTCGAGTGCCTGCTGGTCAGCCTAGAATCGGTAGCTCCCGTACTCTATGGAGAATCAAACGAAGGACGCTGTCGAAACCGTGAGGAACTACCAAGAGCCCGGGCGCGACGCCACCGAGGTGCCCGCGGGCCCGTTGCCCGGTGACGACAATCGGCTGTCTACCCTCGCAGAACTTGCCCGGGCCCTCGGCCCTGAGATCGCGAGCCTAGTGGAGACGCCCGACGGCGATCAGCAGACCGTGTCGAAGGTCGTCTTTTACGACCGATCGGCACCGATTCCTCCCGCTCCCGCAGCGATCGCCCTCGCCATCGGACTCCCGCTCGTTAGCGAGCAGCTGCCCGCTCTGTTCGCGGAACTGAAGGCAGCGGGATACGCCGCTCTGGTGTACAAGTCGCACGGAGAGTCGGATGCTCAGGTGCGTCGGGCCGCACGGTCGGCGGGAATCGCCCTGTTCCGGGCGGCGGTTGCGGTTCCGTGGGTCCAGCTGGCGCAAGTCATCGGCGCCGCCACGGTGCCGCGGGGAAACTCCCGATTACCGCTGGCGGACATCCGGCCGGGCGATCTGTTCGAGCTGGCGGATGCAGTTGCGTCCTTGGCCGGAGGAGCCGTGGCCGTGGTCGACCCAGACCAGAATGTGCTCGCTTATTCGACCCTGCCGGGGCAGCCCATCGACGACACGCGACGGCGGTCGATTCTGCAGCTGCACGTTCCGCACACCACGCAGAACGACCAGGACTACCGGCGGGTCCATGCGTCGCACGAGGTCGTCACCGTTGCTCCGCAAGAGCACTCGCTGACCCGGTCTGTAGTAGCCATCCGAGCCGGCCGGGTAGTGCTGGGGTCGCTGTGGGTCATCGAACCCGACGGCGGTATCACCGCGGATATCGCGCGCGTACTGGCCGAGGCCGCCAAGGTAGCGGCGCTGCATCTGCTGCACCGGCGTACCACGCAGGACTCCAGCCGGGCCCGACAGATCGAATTGGTGACGCCGCTGCTGTTCGAGTCGGGCGGTGCAGAACTTGTAGCCGTGCAGTTGGGGATTTCCGCCGAGCATGCTCGAGTTGTCGCCGTCGCGGTGTGCAACACGGAAGGCACCGCCGCTGACACACTTCAATCCAGTTTGCTGCTCTTTGACACCGTGCGCATCGCCTGCACCGTCTGGCTTCCTGATGCGGTGTGCGGGCTCGCCGACAACATCGTCTACATCGTGCTGCCGCAATCGCCGACCGGCTCGGAGGCGTTCCAGCGGGAGGCGGTGCTGCGTATCGCGCACCACACTCGCCGACTCATGTCGAGGCCGGTGCTGGCCGGGTTCGGGCGGGTGACGCCCATTGCCGCCCTCGCACGATCGCGGAGCGACTCCGAGGCGGTGCTCGCCGTGCTGCTGAAGGATGTCGACGAGCAGCGGCTGCGCCTGGACTCAGACGACATCGTCGCCGACCTGCAATCGATCGGGCCACGCTTGCAGTTGCGTCAGATCGTGACGGAATTGCGGTCGGCTGGCCATCTGCCCGGTGAGTTTGCACTCCAGATCAGTGACTACGATTCGCGTCGGAACACCGCTTTCGAGGAGACCCTGCGCACCTACCTGGATTGCAAAGGCAACGCGATCGAAACCGCGACGGTACTCGGTCTGCACGCCAACACCGTGCGATACCGGTTGTCCCGAGTGCAGGAGGTCTTCGGGCTCAGGCTCGAAGACCCCGAAACCAGGCTCTTGCTCTGGCTGCAGTTGCGGGCCAAACAGTACTAGCTGGGGCTGTGCGCGGTTACTGGTGCGAGGCGGCGTTGATGGTGATCTTGTCGAGCCCGCCGCTTTCAACACCCCACTTCGTCAAGATCTTCGTGTACGTTCCGTCATCGACCATCGCCTGCAGTGCCTTTTGCAGCACCGGACCGAGCTTGCTGCCCACAGCGACTGGGATGCCGTAAGGAGCGGCCTCGAACGCCTCACCGGCGGGCTGCAGCTTGCCATCGGTCTGCTTGATCGCATACAGCGTGACCGGGGAATCGGCGCTCATTGCGTCAACCTGCCCGAGCACCAGTGCGGTGGTGGCCGAGTCCTGCGCGTCGTACTTGAAAATCTGGATCGCCGCTTTGCCGGCGTCGGTGCACGCCTTGGACTTCGCGGGCACTTCCGTGGAGTCTTCGTACGTTGTGGCCTGCACTGCGACCTTCAGGCCACACGCGTTGTTGGGGTCGACAGTCTTGCCCTTCGGCGAGGCCCACTGGATGCCGGCGGTGAAGTAGTTGACGAAGTCCACCTGCTTCTCGCGCTCGAGGGTGTCGGTGAACGAGGACATCCCCATGTCCAGCGTGCCGCCGCGGAGCTTCGGCAGGATGTTGTCGAAGGTCTCGATTTTGAAGTCCACCTTGAGTCCGAGCACCGCTCCGAGCGCGTTGGTCAGATCGACCGACCACCCCATGGGGCTACCGTCCGGCCCCTTGTACTCGTTGGGCGGATAGTTGTTGGCCATGCCCACCTCGAGCACGCCGGCTTTCTTGATGTCCGCCGGGAGTAGCGCGGCGATGTCCGTATTCGTCACGCTGGTGCTGGACGGGCTCGCGGAGTCGCTGGTCGGGGGAACATCGTTGCTGACGCAGCCGGAGAGCGTGAGGGCGGCAACGGCGGCAAGGGCCGGCCAGGTATATCGAGCGCGCATGAGCATCCTTGGTCTTGTTCGTACTTCGTGAGTTCCAGCGAAACTGGCTCGCCGCTGGGTGTGAAAGGTGGAACAAGCTTGAGAGTATGGGCACACGCGACCGCGCTCTATGGACAAGCGAACGAAGCAGCGGCTGCCGCATTGTGATCATCTGCTAATCCGGGCGAACCTTCCGGCCCGCCGCGCCCGCCGCGCCCGCCGCGCCCACCGCGGTTGACCGTGATTTGCCTAGAACTGAATACCTCGTGTCAGTGCGCCGTCGATCAGAAGGTTGGCCCCGGTGGTGCGACTGGACAGCGGACTGGAGAGGAAGACCACGCTGGCTGCCGTCTCGTGGGGCGCGCCCATCCGTTTCGTCGGGTTCAGCCCCAGCGCGAAGTTAAAGAGCTCCGGATTGTTTTGCTCGATGCTCGGCCACACTCCACCCTCGTGGTACGTGTTCCCTGGGGAGACCGTGTTCGCCCTGATTCCCTTTTCGGCGAGTTGGAATGCCACACCGGCGATGTAGCCGATGATCGCCGTCTTCACCGTGCCGTACGGGCCGGAGGCGAAATCCACCTCGCGGCCTGACACGCTGGAGACGGCAACGATGGATGCCACGTCGCTGTTCTCCAGGTACTTCACCGACGCCTTCACCAAATGAACCGTGCCCATCAGGTCGACGTCGATGGACTCGATCCAGTTCTCCTCGGTGTCCGGGATCGCCAGCGCGCTCACGTTGCTGACGACCATGTCGATCCCGCCGAACTCCACAGCCGTGCCATCGACCCAGGCCGACATCGCACCCGAGTTCTTCACGTTCATCGCCGTTCCGATGACCTTGGAGGCGCTCGTCGCGAAGGCGGCTTCCGTGGCTGCCACCTCGTCGGCGTTGCGAGCACAAAAGGCCACGTTGGCGCCTTCCGCCACGAACGCGTCGACGATCGCGCGCCCGATTCCACGTGTCCCGCCGGTGACGAGAGCGGTCTTACCCTTGATGCGCAGGTCCATGGACGTTTCCTTTCGTGACGAGTGTGCAAGCTACAGGAAAAACAACGCGGGTCGTCACCGCAATCCGCGTGCCGCATCACGCAGCGTACGGTGCATGCCGTGGAAGGCATCGTGGGGCGGCAAGTACGATTTACGCACCTTGGTGACCACGCTGTAGTTGGTATCAACGACGTTGGCGATTGGCGTCTCGGATATTTGCGTGAGCAGCTGATAGGCGTCCAGCTGATGGAGGCCGAAAAGCTCGCCGAGCCATCGGATCATCTCCACCTGCGAGATGCGCCACGAATCTTCCATGGGACGCGACGAACCGACCACCATCCAGTAGTCATCCGTCTCCAACCGTGGCCACGCTGGAGCGCCCCCCTTGATCAGCTCGACGATGATGGTGGATTCCATGGCTCCCTCAACGGCGGTGCCGCAGGATTCGCCTTCCCCCTGCCGGTAGTGCCCATCACCGATCGAGAACAAGGCCCCCTCCACATTGACGCCCAGGTACACGGTGGTGCCCACCCGCATTTCGGGCGTGTCCATATTGCCGCCGAAGCGTTCCGGCACGAGTGACGAGCGCACCTCGCCACCCGTCGGTGCCACCCCGACGGTGCCGAGCATGGGGGCGAGCGGCAGTGCGACCTCGAAGTCGCCGAAGCGCGACTGAAAGCCGACGGTGCCGGCGGCGGAGTCGACCTCGTAGATCCAGACCGCTTCTGGAAGCGGGTCTTGAAGCGTCGCTGTGCGGTCGGTGCCGGTGAGTCCGCCGAAGAACGGGATGGTGGCGGAGGCTCCCCAGCTGCGCGCAGGGGTCAGCTCGACGATGTGAAGGGCGATGGTGTCGCCGGGTTCGGCACCAGCCACGTAGAACGGACCGGTCTGCGGGTTGAGGTAGCGAGGATCCAGTTTTTGGCTGGCGACGTCGTTGACGGAGGTGATCGCGTTGTTGAAGGCGTCTTCCGACCACAGGTGCAGCACGGTCCCCGGAGCGATCGTCGCCACCGGGGCGGCTCCACCGAAGGTGTAGACGTACTGGGCACGTTCTGGGCGAAAGGTGCGAACATCCATGCCAGCGATGCTAGGTCGCCTGTGTGAGAAGAGCAACCAACGGCGTTTCCTCCCCGGCGATGGGTGCCCGTGCGTGTGTCGCAGCCGCATCCCACTTAGGCTGGCACTGTCACGCGCACCGTTGCCGACCCTGGCGCGAAACGCGCGACTGTCGAATCCAAAGGAGCACGATGAGTGACTATGCAGTGGTCAATCCGGCGACCGGCCAGACCATCCAGACCTATCCGACGATCTCGGATGATGCGCTTGACGCGGCGATCGCCACCGCAGACCACGCACACCACGATTGGTCACGGTCCAGCAGCGTCGCCGAGCGCGCCGCGCTGATCCGCCGGGTGGGCGAATTGCACACCGAACGGCGCGAGCAGCTTGCCGAGATCATCGTGCGCGAGATGGGCAAACCGGTGGAGCAGGCGCTCGGCGAGGTTGACTTCAGTGCGGACATCTACGCCTACTATGCCGACAACGCCGAGGCGCTGATGCGGGACGAGCCAATCACGCTCCTCGCCGGCGACGGCTCCGCGCTGATCCGTCGCAGTTCCCTCGGTGTGCTGCTGGGCATCATGCCGTGGAACTTCCCCTACTACCAGGTCGCGCGTTTCGCTGGCCCGAACCTGGTGGTCGGCAACACCATTCTGCTCAAGCATGCACCGCAGTGCCCCGAATCGGCGGCGACGATCGGTCAGATCTTCCGCGATGCCGGCTTCCCGGAGGGCGCTTACGTCAATATTTATGCCACCAACGAGCAAATTGCATCGGTGATCGCCGATCCGCGAGTGCAGGGTGTTTCGCTGACCGGGTCCGCACGCGCCGGCGCGGCGGTGGCCGAGATAGCGGGACGCAACCTCAAGAAGGTGGTGCTGGAGCTGGGCGGATCCGATCCCTTCATCCTGTTGGACACCGCCGACCTGGATGCCGTGGTGGAGTCCGCGGTGGCGGCGCGGCTGGACAACAGCGGCCAGTCCTGCAACGCTGCCAAGCGGTTCATCGTGATCGACAAGCTGTACGAGCCGTTCCTGGAGAAATTCACCGCCGCGATCACCGGAACCAAACCCGGTGACCCCACCTCCCCGAGTACCGTGCTCGGGCCGCTGTCGTCCGAGGGGGCAAGCGTGCGGCTGCAGGGTCAACTCGATCGCGCCGTGGCCGGCGGTGCTCGAATCGTCGGCGGCGGCGAGCGAGACGGCAACTACTTCTCCTCGACCGTGCTCACCGATGTGACCGCCGACAACGACGCGTACCACGAAGAGTTCTTCGGGCCGGTCGCCACCGTCTATCGGGTGACTTCGGAAGACGAGGCAATTGCGCTGGCGAACGACACGCCGTTCGGCCTTGGCTCGTACGTTTTCACCACGGATGCCGAACAGGCACTGCGGGTCGCCGATCGCATCGAGGCGGGCATGGTGTTCATCAACCTGGTTGGCGCGGACGGGGCAGAACTCCCGTTCGGCGGCGTCAAGGGGTCCGGATTCGGCCGGGAGCTCGGCCGGTTTGGCGCCGACGAGTTCGTCAACAAGAAAATGATCCGCATCGGGTGATCCTCAGCATTGTCGACCGTGAGGGTGCTTCGCCGGGCTCTTGACTAGTGAGTGTTCGTTGCCTAGAGTTTCTAAAACAAATAGAAGCATCCATTACAAAAAGCTGGTCGGTTGGGGGTACGAGCCTGTTTTCTGTCGTTTCAAGAAAGTAGACATCATGAAGATCACTGTCAAACCCAAGACCGGAAAGCTGATGAAATTGCTGGTCGCCTGTGCGGCCTCCGTCGGACTGATCATGACCGTCGGCGTCGGTACTGCGCAAGCCGCCACGGATCCCGGCGTCGGCGTCGGTACGCCGCATCCTGCCACCAACGTCTCCGTCGACGCAGGCTGGCAGGATTTCATCACGCTTGGTATCGGCATCGGCAGCAATAAGGGTCCGTACAACTTCACGGCCACCTCGATCGTCAAAATCACCGTGACAGATGCCTTCTGTCACGGCGACGAGTTCGGTGTCTATGACAATGGGGTCCTGCTCGGCAATACCAGTGAGGTCGTACCCGATGTGGTGTGCTCGTTCAGGTTGTTCTTTCCTCCCGCGACTCGCGCAGACGCGGCGATCCTCGATCCTGGATACAGCCAGGGAACATTCTTCGTCGCACCCGGCGAGCATTCCCTCGACTTCGTCAACCGGGTGTTGTGGACGCCCACCGCTGCCGGAACCGGTGCGTACTTCCGTCTGGACAGCGTCCAATTGAACAAGAACGACTGCAAAGACGGTGGCTGGCAGAACTTCGGGACACTGTTCAACAACCAAGGTAGCTGCGTTAGCCTGACCCAGCGATCGGTTCTCTGACGATGACGCCCAGCCACCTGGCTCCATTGGGAACTTAGGTGGCGGCATCGTCGTAGCCTGCTGGCCTCCTCGGCGGAAGGGAAGTCATCGCCTGAGACGGCGCTGACGCCGCCGAGGGCGGCTGGCAGGAAGACACTCATCCGCGATCGAGCCTGCGCTGGTTGGCGCCCGACACGACGGTCACCACCACGATAATCGCCGCCGTGGCCGCCAGAGCGGCGATCGCAGTCACCGTTGATCCCAGCGCGACAATCGCACTGGGCAGAATCACTGCCGGGACCGCCCACGGCAGTATCCGACCGGGTGTGGAGCCGTAGCGCGCCATGACCACCGCGTTGGTGAGGTAGAACAGCGCGAGTCCTCCGCCCAGGCAGATCGCCGCCCCGAGGGGAAGGTGCTGAGTGGGGTGGTCGATCGCTGTCGCGATCCCGGCGGAAAGCATTGTGACCGAGGCCACGATCAGATACGGAATCAGCATGACCGTGTCGAGCAGTGCGGCAACGTTTCCGCGCTTGTCGAGCTGCGCCATCCCGTCCTCAATGACATTCCCACCAGCCACGAAAAAGCCCCACGCAATGAGGGCGATGGCCGCAAAACTGAAAACGGCGGCGATCGCGGAGATGGCATTCCAGTGGGCGCTGAGCGCGGTCACCACGCTCAGCACGGACTCACCGAGCAGAATGATCATGAACAGGCCGAGCCGCTCGCTGCCGTGAGTGACATCCACCGTCACGTAGCGCGACAGCGATCCGGTGCCGGCGCGCAGCAGCAGAACTTCAATGAGGATCGCTACCGCCCACACGGCGAAGTCGTACGGCACGGGCACGAACGCAGAGGCGATCCAGAGAACAGCGCTGACGCCGTTGTAGATGAAGGTGCGCAACATCGGATGCCGTGCCCGCTTCGCGCGATAGACCCACAGCGCCAGCAAAACCAGTCGCAGCACGCCGTTCGCGAGTGCGAACGCCCAGACCCTCTCGGTCGTCTCGGTGACAGAGGCGGCCATCAGCCCGACCGCGGCCATCACCACCAGGAGGGCCATGCTTGCCATCCGCGGTGGAAGCGTCGGAAGCGCATTGATGCAGACCATGACGTTGACCCACGCCCACCAGGCCGGAATGGACCAGGCGAGGAAGGTGACGAACTGTACCGGTCCGGGATCCCCGTGCAACCCCGACGCTAGTTCGGTGACTAGCGCGACGATGGCCAGGTCAAAGAACAGCTCGATCCAGTCGACGCGGCGGCGCGATCCCTCGGGTGTGCTCGAATCATGCGGTTGCGAGGCCGCACCCACGGAATCGGTCGTCATGCCCCCAATCATTTCGAGTTCGGTGCGGTGCGGTGCGGCGACACTCCCACGATCCGACACACTTGCACAACGTCGGCGGCGTGCGCGGCACTGAGTCTGCATCGCCGCACGGGAGTCACAGGTGGCACCTCGTAAGCGCGACGGCGCTAATCTAAAAAGCATGAGTGATGCAACCACGACCCCCGAATCAACAGCACAACCCGACCCCGTGCGGGCCGAACGCGACGAGTCGCCGCGAGGGGTGACCTTCCGGGTGCTCGCAAGCGCGATCAAGGACGTCACATCGTCCGAGGTGCGCTACGACATCATGAACCGGCCTGCCGGCCTTCATGGCGAGACCTTCGGGCCGCGTTGGGAGAAGGTGCGCAAGATCGTCACAACGCACAACCACCGGGCAGTGACCGCTGCGTGGGCAGCGGCGATCGAGGCGGGCTGGACCGAAAAGGACCTGAACGCTGCAGGACTAGTCCGCGCCTAGGACACGTCGATCCGGAATCGGCCCGTCTCGTATTTACGTTACGAGCTACGGTAGCGATTCTGCGGTCTGCCCGTGCTGCCATAGCGCGGCGCGAGGGTGGCTCGCCCGATCCCGACGAGATGTTCGAGATAGCGGCGGGCGCTCACGCGTGACATTCCCACACGGTCTGCCAGTTCGGCGGCAGACAGGTCGGCACCCGCCCCCTGGAGGGCGATCACGATACGCTGCAGTGTCGCATCCGACATCCCTTTTGGTGGGGGCGTGTACCTGCCTGTGGCGCTGGCGATGATTTCGTCGACCGTGCGCTGGTCGAGCGGTTCGCCACGTTGCCCCCGGTTGATCGTGGCGTACTGTCTGGCGACCTCGTCGAGTCGTTCGAACAGGGCGGATGCCGTAAACGGCTTCACGAGGTAGTGCCGCACTCCGTTCGCGCGGGCCTCGCGCACGCTGGTCAGGTCCCGCGCCGCCGTGACGGCGATCACTTCGAACTGCCGTCCGCGTTCCACGCGGAGCCGACTCAGCACCTCCAATCCCGAGAAGTCCGGAAGATAAAAGTCGAGAAGCACCAGATCAGGATTCAGCCGCTCGATTTGCACCAGGGCTTCTGTGCCGGAGTGCGCTTCCCCGACGACGGTGAAAGCCGGGTGTGATGCGACGAACTGGCGGTGAATTTCTGCGACAGCAAGATCGTCGTCGACGATCATCGCGCGGAGATTCATTACCATGGCACGGGTCCCGTCAGTGTCGTTGAGGGGTCGACCCGCGCGGCCGCGACCGTGGAAAACACGTGCGGATCGAGCGGCAGGCGCACGGTGATGACTGCGCCTCCCTCCAGTCCGGCGTCGATCGTGATACTTCCACCGTGCCGCCCGGCGACCCGTCTGACAAGTGTGAGCCCGATTCCACGCCCGGTCGAGATGGCGCCTGGCAGAGTCGTCTTCGACGAGTATCCCGAAACAAAGACCTGCTCCCTGAGTTCGGGCGGGATTCCTTCGCCGGAGTCGACGACCGAGATGACGAGCCGGCTGCCCAGGTCATCGTCCATCCGGGTCTGAACCGACACCGAAATCTGCCCGCCGCTACTCGACGCCTCGACCGCGTTGTCCAGCAGATTGCCGATGACGGTCACCAGATCGGACCGCAGGACTTCTGCCGTGGGGTTCGATGCGAGGATCGGCAGCGTTGAGTCCGGATCGATCGTCACGACGATCCCGAGCTCTTCGGCTCGCACCTGTTTCACCAGAAGCAGGGCGATGACCTCAAGCTCTCGGATCTTGGTTGAGCCGGTGACGCTCGAAAGTGTTCCTCGACTTCCCTCGTGTGCGATGAACGACACGGCCTTGTCCAGATGGCCGAGTTCGAGGAGTCCGGAAATCACGTGGAGCTTGTTGGCGAAACCGTGGGCCTGCGCGCGCAAGCCGTCTGCGAGGCTCTGCACACCATCCAAGTCGCGTAGGAGTGCGTGCAGTTCGGTGTTGTCGCGCAGGATAAGAATGGTGCCGATCGTCCGCCCGTCGATTTCCGCAATGTCCCGACGAACGAGCAGCACCCGCTCGCCGGCGAGCACCAGGGACTGCTCCGCTTCGCCCGAGGCGAGCAGCCGCACGAGTTCTTTGTCCAGCCGGTCCTTCACGAGCGAGCCGACCAGGTCCGGAGTGTCTTCGAGGTCGAGCAGGCGGAGCGCCGCGTCGTTGATCAGCGCGATCCGACCACGTTCATCCACCGCGACCAGGCCCTCGCGCACGCCGTGCAGCATGGCTTCTCGCTCCTCCAGAAGCCCGGCGATCTGCTCGGGCTCCAAGCCGTAGGTGCGCCTACGGATGACCCTGGTCACGCCGGCCGCACCGACCACTCCGAATATCGCCGCGAGCCCGATGGTCAGGAACAGGAGGGTCGAGTTTCCGAGGTAGTCGCGGCGGAGGTTCGCCTCCAGAATTCCGACGGAAACCATCCCGACCACCGTGTGCTGGCTGTCGAAGATAGGCACTTTGACCCGCCAGGTTTCCCCCAGCGTTCCGGTTTGCGTACCGACGTAGGTCTGGCCCAGGAGCACTATGCCCGGGTCGGTAGAGACGTGTTTTCCGATGAGACTCGGGTCGGGGTGTGAATAGCGGATGCCCGCGGCGTTCGTCACCACGACGTAGGTCACATCGGAAGCTTTGCGGATGGCTTCGGCGATCGGCTGGATCGTTGTGCTCGGGTCGCGCTCATCGAATGCATTTACGACCGACGGGAGTGCCGCGACGGACTGAGCGACGGCGGTCATTCTGTCCCGGTAGCCGTCGCGAAGCTGCTGTTCCTGCAGAAAGCTGGCGACGACGCCCGTGCCCACCACTGTGATGAGCACGATGGCGACCTGAAGTAGTAGTAGCTGCAACCGCAGCGTCATCGACCGGCGCATCTTTCCAGTCTGCCGGACAAGACGGATGTCAGAGGGAAAACGGGACCGGATCGCGGCATCCGAGTTCATTGCGACCCGCCTGCGACTTCGCTGCCCACTTCGCCGACAGCCGCGCCGGACCACGCACCGCCGAACAGCACGATGCCCGTCGCGATAAAGACCCCGGCGGCTCCCGTGGCAGCCGCGACGGTTCCCAGGAGCGAGGGGAGCACCGTCTGGCCCAGTCGGTTACTGGCAAGGCGCAGCGACATCGCGAGGCCACGGGTGCCCGGCGTCGCGAGCTCGGAGATCCACGACATGGTGATCGGCTGACATGTTCCGATGACGTAGCCATAGACGGCGGAGAACACCATGAGCACGGCTACGGGCACGGGGGCTGCGAAGCCGATAAGCGCCACGGCCGAGATCGCAATCGTCCAGACCATGAGGCGTTTGCGCCCGATCGCCCGCACCATGGAGCCGAGGAACAGCCTCGAGAACATTGAGAGCATCGACCTGATGACGAGCATCGCGCTGATCATGACCGCCGCGATCTGCCGGTCGTGACCGAGAGCGGGCAGGTAGGCGAGGAAAAGGTCAACGGATGCCAGCACGATGCTTCCGGCAATAAGGGCCCTGGGCAGACCCCGGGTGCGCAACAGCGAGAGAGCGGACGGCAACATGTGCGGGCGGCTATCGACGCGCAATCGCGGGGAACTCCTAACGAAAACGGAGATCCCCATCAGGACGATGCTGAAGCCGCCGCACAGGATGAAGATGAGTTCCACCGGCGGGGTTTCGACGGTTCCGCCCGGCAGCGCGAGGAGCAGCGGACCGGCAGTCTGGCCGATGGCCGAGGCGAAGGTGAAATGACCGAACTTGGAGTCGTACTGGCCACGGACCGTCGTATTGGCGACGATCGCCTGTTCGCCGATCACCGAGAGAAGATGGCCGATGCCGAGGAGCGTCGTTGCCAGCAGCAGTACCCAAATCGAGTTTCTGGCAAGCGTTGCGATCAGGGCGGCAGTGATAAGGGCACTCGCGCCCACCAGGAGGGATGGGCGCTCGCCGACCCGGTCAATGACGTGGCCTGCGGGTAACGCGAGCAGGAGTGCTGGCACGGCGAATGCCGCAACCACAACGCCGAGCAATGCGGGTGAGCCGCCCGTGTCCAACACCGCATAGGACAGGGTCGGGCGCATGGCATAGGTGATGAGTTGAATCACCACGGCGTGTGCCAGCAAGAACAGAACGGCCGCGCGCCGCGGCCCCGTCATCATCAAACGAAGGAGGGGCGGCGACCGGTCACGATGCGACCGTCATGAGTTCCTGCGCCTCGGCGGAAGGCACTGTTGCCCCGGGATACAGCAGGGCATCGTCGGGCTCGAAGACGAGCCTCACGTCGCCGTCGAGCCCTCCGTTCGCGGAGATCACCCGCACTACGTTGTTTCCGAGCCGGAGGCCGTACTCGTAGCGGGAACCCACATAGGATCGGGTCAACACCGAGGTGTTCAGGACATTCGCACCAGTCACATCCGCTGCCGCAGGCGCAATCGTCAGCCGCTCTGGGCGCACGGCGACGGTGACACCGTCCCGCGGCGCGAGGGCAAGATCGCTGCTGACCTTCACGACGAGCCCTGTGTTGTCGAGCCGCACCAGGGCGGTCCGGCCGTCTCGCCCCTCGAGCTTTCCGGTGAAGAAATTGCAGCTGCCGACGAACGCGGCGACCTTTGCCGTCGCCGGCGTCTCGTAGATTTCGACCGGGGTACCGATCTGGGTCATGTGTCCGTCGAACATCACGGCGATCCGGTCACTGAGCGACAGCGCTTCGTCCTGATCGTGAGTCACGTAGATGGTTGTAATGCCGAGATCTACCTGCAGGCGCTTCAACCACGCTCGCGCTTGCTCGCGGAGTTTCGCGTCGAGGTTCGAGAGAGGTTCATCCAGCAACAGGACGGAGGGCGAGTAGACCAGTGCTCGAGCAAGTGCCACGCGCTGCTGCTGCCCGCCGGAGAGCTGATGCGGGTAGCGGTCCTTGAGATGGGCGAGCCCGACCTTGTCGAGGGCCTCGTGGATGCGTGTGGCCTTCTCCGCCTTTGGAACCTTGCGGATCGTCAGTGGCATGACGAGGTTTTGCTGCACCGTCATGTGCGGCCAGAGAGCGTAGGACTGAAAGACCATTCCGAGGTTCCTCTCCTCGGTCGGCACGGTGAGCCTTCTCGCCGTGTCGACGAAGGGGACGTTGCCGACCGTGATGGAGCCGGAGGTGGGCGACTCGAGTCCGGCGATGCAGTTCAGCGTCGTCGATTTGCCGCACCCGCTTGGACCGAGCAGCGTAAAGAACTCGCCCTCTTTGACGGTGAAGTCGATGTCGTTGAGCACGGCGATGTCGCCGAACTGCTTCGACAGCTGTGAGACGTGTACTTCAGGCATCCGCGTGTCCCTTCATGAACATGCTCGCCACGGCGACGAACACGGCGGTTATGGCGATTTGGATTGTGGCGAGGGCGGCAACAGAGCCGGTGTTGCCCTGCACCCAGAGATCGAGCATGGTGGTACCGATGACGCCAGTATTGGCCGAGGAGAGAAACAGCGCGGCGGAGTACTCCTTGATCATCGTGACGAAGACCAGAATGATGGCGCCAACGAAAGCCGGGCGAAGCAGCGTACGCAGAACCCGGAAGAACGCGCCAAGCCAGTCGGCGCCCGAGGTACGCGCGGCGTCGTCGAGCTCGTGCCCGATCTGCATTATTGCCGGCGCAATCGAACCGAACGCCGTGGGAAGAGCGCGAAGTCCGAACGCGATGATGATGGCCATGAGCGTGCCCTGCACCAGGCTGCCGCCCGGGAACAGAGCGAACGCCCAGAAGAAGCCGATACCGACGATGATCCCAGGGATCGCCTGCGGGATGAGGGCAAGATATTCGACGCTGCGTGCGAAACGGAACGGTGACCGTCTGGCCACAAGGACGGCAAGTAGTGCCAGGATACTGACCAGCACAGCACCCACCGCGGCAATGATGAGGCTGTTGGTGATCGACTGCACGTAGACGGGGAAGGTGAAGACCCGCTGGTAGTTGTTCAGCGTGAGGCTCTGGAACGGGTTCTGCAGCGGGGTGAAGATCATCGTGAAGGAGCGGAAGAAGAGTCCAAAAATCGGCAGCAGCGCTCCGAAGATCACGTAGATGACGATCGCTACTGCAGCGATCCACCTGATCCAGCCGAGTTCGAGCAGGCGCGGGCGGACGGCCTTGCCGCGCACAGAGATGAACCGTTGCGCGTTCTTCAGCACCTTGGCCTGGATCGCGACGGTCGCGATCGTGACGACAAGGATGATCGTCGACGCCGCGCCGAGGATTCCGTAGTCGGGCCTGATCGATTGCAAACCGTTGGTGTAGAGGAACGTCGAGAACACCTGGATCCGCACCGGTGTGCCGTACAGAAGCGGCACGCTCAGCGTTTCGAGGGACATGCTGAAAATGAGGATCGAACTGTAGACGATCGGCGGACGGAGCATGGGAACGATCACGCTGAACAGGATGCGGATGGGCCCGGCTCCGCACACCTGTGCGGCGCTCTCGAGGGACGCGTCCGACTGCCGCAGTGCGTTCACACAGAATACGTATGCGATCGGGGCAAGACCGACGGCTTCGGTCACGGCCATTCCTCCCAGGGAATAGAGATCCCACGGCACGAATCCGATCAGCTGTCTGAATTGCACGCTGATGAAACCCGCTGGTCCATACAGCGTGATCCAGCCGAAGCCGAGGATCAGCGAGGAGATGAAGAACGGCCACTGCATCGAGAGGCCGAGGAGCCGGCCAAACGGCAATCTGGTCCGCACGACCAGGACCGCCATAGGGATGGCGATGACCAGGGTCAGTACCGTTGTTCCGATCGCGAAGATGGCGGTGTTCAGGATGACCTGGCCGAAGCCCGCGTCCGTGAATAGGTGAACGTAGTTGTCGATCGTGAACAGCCCGGTGGCGGCGTAGAGCGGCTGGTCACGGAACGACTGGTAGAGGATCGGTGCGATCGGAGCAACCACGAAGATCGCCAAAATGATGAAGATGGCGTACTGCACGACCCGATCCCGGCCGACGCCGAAGACCCGAGGGTACTTCGGCGCCGGCAGGGTCGCGCGGCTGTCCGACAATTGCTTCTGGCTTTTCGCACGAAGGAGTGTCATTGTTCGGCCCGCCTGGTTGTGAACTGCATATTACTTACCGAGCATCCCGTCCCACTTGGAGACAAAGCTGTTGACATCCGACTCGGAGACGACGTCATATGGCACGCGGATGATTCCGTCCTTGCCTGCGAGCTTCTCGACCTCCTGATAGGTGTGACGACCGTCGGTGAGTTTGACGTTGTCGCGGTAGGAGCTGAGCCCACCCTCTGCGACCGCATTCTGGCCGGCCTCCGACAAAACGAAGTCGAGGAACAGTTTTGCCGTCGCCGGATGCGGTGCCTTGGGGGTGATGCCGATGCCGCGACCTAGGACGACGGTTCCGTCCTTCGGGAGAACGAACTTCAGCAGTCCGCCACTCTGCGCTTCGGCGGGGTAACCGACTGCTGAGCTGATGAAGAAGCCGGCGAGATATTCACCGGAGAGAATTTTCTCCTTCTGGGTACCGGATGACGTCTCGGGTCGGGCGGAGGGCAGAACCTTTCCGAGGGTGGACCATGCATTCGGGCTCCCCGCTGCAAACGCGTCAGAAACCGAGAAGCCCCAGGCGCCCTTCACGTCGCGGGTGGTGATTTTGTCCTTGTATTTGCCAGGATTGGCGGCAATCGCCGTGCCGAGGTCGGCGACGCTCGTCGGGGCCTTCGCCATGAGCGTGGTGTTGTAGGCGATACCGACCGGGTCGAGAGACATCGCCGAGACTCCCGGCATTAGCTGGGCGAACTTCGGCAGCTCCTTCATCTCCGGCGAGGTGTAATCCATCAGCGTGCCGGGCTTGGACGCGTAGCTCGACCAAGCCTGCACGGCATTGGAAACCAGCATGTCTGCTGGGGCCTTGCCCGTTGCCATCTCGCTGAGCTGCCGCTGGAACACCTCGTCGCTGTCCAGGTTGTCTGCCGATACCGTGATCCACGGGTACTTCGCCTGGAAGTCGCGGAGGATTGGCGCCCAGTTTTCCTGGTCGGTGTTCGAGTAGATGGTGAGAGTGCCTCCCTCTTTTTTCGAGGTGGCGATGATCTTGGAGTAGTCGGCTGGGTAGTAGCTCGGTTCTCCGGCGGTCCCCGATGCGGCAGGCGTTTCGCTCGTGGACGGGCTGCTGCACCCGACGAGAGCGGCAACGGTAGTAACAGCGGTCAGCGCCGCGAGACCGGCCACACGCCACCGAAAATGTGACCTCGACGTAGCCGAAGGAAAACCAATCATTTCTCACTCCTTTGTGTACCTGAATTAGCTGTGATGCTTGGCTCATGTTCGAGCCTGCCGCGGGAGGCGGTCAACCTTTCGGTCATATTGGTCACAGCCCTGAAAGCGCTGCTTCGTTCGCTACTTGTCACGAGCGGCACGTAGCGAGCAGGGTTCGGGGCGAGGATAGAGGGATGCGCGTCACCGCACTGCGGATCTATCCGGTCAAGTCCCTGGGGGGAATGAACGTCGAGCGCGCCGAGGTGGAACCCTGGGGCCTCGCCCACGATCGACGCTGGTGCCTGCTCGACGCAGCCGGCACCACGATCACCGCACGCGAGGTGAACCACCTGCTCGGCCTGCACGCCGAGCCGGGGGACACCGATGGCATCCGTATCACCGACCAGCGCGGCGAGAGCATCCTGGTTACCGTCCCTGTCGACACCGGCGCCCAGCCCTTCGAGCACGAGCGCCTCGGCGTGGTCCGCTGCGCGGCGGCCGACACCAACGCCTGGCTCAGTGCGCGAGTCGGGCGGCCGACCACGCTGGTGTGGCAGCCGAACCCGACCACCCGGCCCATCGCCGAAAACCGCGGCGGGCTGACGGGCGAGTATCTCTCCCTGGCGGACGCCGGACCCCTGCTGCTTGTGAGTCTGGCCTCCCTGGCCCAGTTGGACCGATGGATCGTCGAGGGGGCCGATCGCCCAGACGCGCACCCAGACCCGCTCAACGTCGTGAGATTCCGCCCCAACGTGGTCATCGACGGCGGCGAGCCATTCGCCGAGGATGGCTGGTCGAGCGTGCGCATCGGCGGGGTCAACTTTCGCAAGACGATGATCTGCGACCGCTGCGTCATGCCCACGATCGACCCGGACACCCTCGCGGGCGGCAAGGAGCCAACCCGCACGCTCGCGCGGCACCGCCGTTGGGACCGCAAGACCTGGTTCGGCATCCGGCTCGTTCCGCTGGGCGCGGGCACGATCGCCGAGGGCGACGCCGTCGACGTGTTGACTGGCAATCCCGAGAGCAACGCGTCTGCCGTGTCTGGATGAAACCATGGATGAAACCCCGGATGAATCCCCGGATGAAAACCGTGGATGAATCCCCGGATGAACGGTGAGCACTCAAGCGGCGAGTTTCGCTCCGCACCGGATACACCGTGGCGGCCGCACGGGCAAAACTGGTCAGGCAGGCCTTCATCATTCAGGACACTGTGTGACTGATGCGACAGATGTGACGGATGCGACGCCCACCGGCCCCACTGGTCACAACAGACTCACAACCTCCTGAATGATGAAAGGGCACGGGAGGCGGGACGGGGCCGC
>JBDTBD010000059.1:0-9125 GCA_039924285.1 Terrimesophilobacter sp.
GGCGTGGGCGGCGTCGATCGTGATCTGGTCGTTGGTCTCGTCACGCTTTTGGATCGACAGGTCGTAGTAGTCGAGGTTGATGTCGAGGTAGGGCAGCAGAAGGGTTTCCTTGATGGCGTGCCAGATGACGCGGGTCATTTCGTCGCCGTCGATTTCGACGACCGTTCCCGCTACCTTGATCTTTGACAACTGCTTCTCCCTTATCTTTCCCGTCGCGTCTGCAGTCACGACAGGTTTTGTGCGCCCGATTAGACCATCCGTTATCTTACAGGCTCTCCGCATCTGTCTCGACGTCGAGATATATCTGCGCTGGACGCGCAAGGAGAGATAGCCTGAGTCCATGGGTGAGTTGAGACTGGAAGAACTGTCAGCAACCAACATCGTGGCGGCGAATTCGCTGAGTTTGAAGCCTGGGCAGGAACAGTTTGTCGCACCGGTGTCGCACTCGATCGCCGAGGCGTACGTGAACCCGCTGACCTCGTGGCCGCGCGCGGTACTCGACGGGGACGCCGTTGTCGGGTTCATCATGGGCAATTTCGACCCGGATGCCCAGGACGAGGAGTTCCGTTGCTGCATCTGGCGGCTCAACGTCGCGGCGGAAGCCCAGGGTCACGGCGTCGGCAAGTTCGCTGCACACGCGGTGGCGGATGAGGCGCGTCGGCGCGGATTCCACCGTCTCACCGTGGTGTGGGAGCCGGGCGAGGAAGGTCCGGAAGGATTTTTCATCGGCATCGGCTTCAAGCTGGTCGGGCAGACTCAGTACGGCGACAACATCGGCGCCATGGACCTGTAATGGACCACTCAGCGTCGCCGGGTGAGGACTTCGCCTCTCGAGTTCTCGCGGTGGTTGAATCGATCCCGCCGAGCAAGGTCATGTCGTACGGTGACATCGCGGCGGCGATCGGCTCGCGCGCTCCGCGTGCCGTGGGCCAGGTGATGGCGTACTACGGCAGCGACGTGCCCTGGTGGCGCGTGATTCGCGCCAACGGGAATCCGCCGCTCTGCCACGACGCCGAGGCACTCCCTCACTATGAGCACGAGGGCACCCCCCTCACCTGGTCGCGTGCCGGCACCTTCCGGATCAACCTGCGGGCCGCGCGCCACCGCCCCTGAGACCCGCCGCTCTCCTCCCACCGCCGCCCCCTTCTCACCGCCGCCCCCTTCCGAAATGACGGGGATTTGGTCCGCAACGGCCCCCGATCGCACTGTTTTGACAGGGCGGATACCAAATCACCGTCATTTCGGAAGGGTCGGGTTATCCACAGATTGGGTTTGGCCCGGTAGTTCGGTGCGCACGTGGGTCATCCTTTCGACGTGCGTTCCATCTATTCCGACGTCCGACGCCGCGGGGGAATCGCCGCGACACACGAACTGCTCCGCGACGGCCACACCTCGCATCAGCTGACTGCCGCCGTCCGAAGCGGTGAAGTCATCCGCCTCCGCCAAGGGCATTACGGATGCCCGGAACTTAGCCAGTCAGAGCAGCAGGCAGTTCGCGTCGGCGGCAGGCTGAACGCGCTATCCGCGGCACAGTTCCTCGGCATCTGGTCCCCGACTCCGCTCCATCTCGATGTCGCGGTCCCGTCGGACGCTCGGGCACTGCGCAGTCCGATCGACAGGACTGTGCGGCTGAAGACACTGACCCGCTCGGGTGTCGTGGTGACGTGGAACGATCCCCGGCTTCTGGGAACCCGGTCGGTGCTCGATCCGCTCTTCTGTCTGGATGCCATCATCCGAAGCCAGCCGGCCATCGTCGCGTTCGCTGCCGTCGAATCGGCGCTGCACCTCGGTCTGGTGACGAGGGTGAGCTGGCGTAGGTACGTGGATTCCGTACCACGACGACGACGCGGCCGGCTGACCAATGTCAGCCATTTGAGCGATAGCGGAGGGGAGTCGTTGCTCAAATTCCACCTACTCGCTCTGCGGCTGCCGTTCGCCCAGCAGGTCAAAGTGCCAGGGGTCGGCCGCGTGGACTTCCTGATCGGCGAATGCCTGGTGCTCGAGGTGGACGGAGCGGAATTCCACACCACTCGCGAAGCCTTCGAGGAGGACCGCCGTCGCGATGCCCTGCTCAGTTCGCTCGGCTACCGCGTGCTGCGGTTCAGTTACAACCAGATCAACAAGCGCTGGCCGGTCGTCGAGGCGGCCATCCTCACCGCGATTTCGCGTGACGACCACCGTCGCTGACGGGCATCCCCGCATCCGTTACCGTCGCCCACCGGATCGCCCAGCCTGCCGCATCCGCCTTCCGAAATGACGGTCTTTTGGTCAGCGCCGGCCCCAGAGGCCAACAGGTCCGTATCCCAATGACCAAATCTCCGTCATTTCGGAAGCGAGCGGACGGCAAGGGGAGCCCGCGGAAGGGAGGGCAGAAGGAGGGCAGAACGGGCGGGTCAGACCAGGGAGTCACGCCAGGCGGCGTGCAAACGGGAGAACCGGCCGGTGCCGGCGATCAGGTCGCGCGGTGAGCCGTCTTCCACGATGCACCCGTGCTCCATGACCAGCACCCGGTCGGCGATCGCCACGGTCGACAGCCGGTGCGCGATAATGATCGCGGTGCGGTCCGCCAACAGAGTCCGCAGCCCCTTTTGCACGAGCCGTTCGCTCGGGATGTCCAGCGATGAGGTCGCCTCGTCCAGGATGAGCACCACCGGGTCGGCGAGGAACGCACGCGCGAACGAGATCAGCTGACGCTGGCCCGCGGAGAGCCGGCCACCGCGCTTGTTCACATCGGTGTCATATCCGTTCGGCAGCGCCGTGACGAACCCGTGCGCGCCCACCGCGTGCGCGGCGGCGATGATCTCCTCGCGGCTCGCCTCCGGATTGCCGAGCGCGATATTGTCCGCCACCGAGCCGGAGAACAGGTAGGACTCCTGTGTCACCATGACAATCGCGCGCCGCAGGTCATTCGGATGCAATCGGCGCAGGTCAACGCCGTCCAGCCGCACGGTGCCGGCAGTCGGGTCGTAGAACCTCGAGATCAGCTTCGCCAGTGTCGACTTCCCGGCACCGGTGGAGCCCACCATGGCGATCGTCTGCCCGACCGGGATCTGGAGATCGAACGCCGGCAGAATGACGCGCCCCGCCTTGTAGCCGAACTCAACGCCCTCGAAACTGATCGATCCCTTGGCCTGCCACAAATCAATCGGCCTGGTGGGATCGGGAACGCTCAGCCGCTCCTCAAGCACTCCGGAGATCTTTTCCAGCGCGGCAGCGGCGGACTGGTACGAGTTGTAGAACATCGCCATGTCCTGCGCCGGCCCGAAGAACTGTCGGGTGTACAGCAGAGTCGCCAGCAGCGCGCCGATCGCGAGCCCGCCGTCGGCAACGCGGAATCCGCCCACCAGCAGCACGACGGCCAGAGTCACGTTGCCGATCAGGATCAGGCCTGGATCGAAGTAGCCGAACAACTGGATGACCCTGTTGTTGATGTCGCGGTAATCCTCGACGAAGCCGCCGAATTCCTTCTCGTTGCGCTTTTCCTTGCGGAACGCCTTGACCGCGCGGATGCCGGTCATCGTCTCGACAAACTGCACGATGAGCCGCGCCGACGCCACCCTGGACCGTCGGAAGAGCTTCTGCGAGCGCACCTGGAACCATCGGGTGAGGAACGCGAGCGGGATCAGCGACGCAAACAGCACGAGACCGCTCACCCAGTCCAGCGAGAACAGCGCGATGGCGATGAACACCATGTACAGGCCGCCCTGCACCAGCTCGGTGATGCCGGAATCCAGCAGTTCCCGAATCGAGTCGAGGTCACTGGTCTGCCGCGAGATGATCCGCCCCGAGGTGTAATTCTCGTGGAATTCCAAGCTCAGCCGCTGCGTCTGCTGAAACACGCGCTTGCGCAGGTCGAGCAGGATGGTCTGGCTGATCCGCGCCGAGAGCACCGTGAACCAGGCGATGAGCACCGCACCGACCACCCCGGTGATCAGGTAGGCGACGACGGCGGAGCCCAGTGGCATCCAGTCCTGGCGCAGCAGCGCTGGCAGCCCGCTGTCGATGCCGTAGGCGATCAACGCCGGACCGGCCACCTGGGCCGCGGTGCTCGTGACGACCACGACGATCGTCAGCGCGACTTGCGCCCACAATGGCTGCAGCAGCGATTTCAGCAGCGCAAGCGAGCGGCGGCGGATGGATGCGCTCTCCTGCTGGGAGAAGTCATGCCGCTCTTCGCCCTCGACTCCGACGACGCTCATGCCTCCACCTCCCGCGCTTCACGTTCTCGTTCGTCGTCCAGGCTCGAAATCACGAACCGATAGTGCTCACTCGTGCCCAGCAACTGGGAGTGGGTGCCGATCGCGGTGATCCGGCCCGCCTCCAGCAGCGCGACCCGGTCTGCCAGCATCACGGTGGACGGGCGATGGGCGACGATGAGCGTGGTGGTCGAGGCCAGCACCCGGCGCAGCGCCTCCTCAACGAGCGCCTCGGTGTCCACGTCGAGGGCGGACAGCGGATCGTCGAGCACGAGCACCGACGGCTTCGCGGCGACGGCACGGGCCAGCGCGAGTCGTTGCCGTTGGCCGCCGGAGAGGCTGAGTCCTTCCTCGCCGACCCTCGTGTCCACTCCCTGCGGCAGGTCGTAGACGAAGTCGGCTTGCGCGATCCGCAGCGCATCGGCGAGGTCGGCATCGCCGGCCTCCGGACGGCCGAGGAGCACGTTGTCCCGCACCGACGCGGAGAACAGGGTGGCGTCCTCGAACGCCATGGCGATGTGGCGGCGAAGTTCCCTCAGCCGCAGGTCCCGGATGTCCACTCCATCGAGCAGGATGGCGCCACCGGTCACGTCGTACAACCGCGACGTGAGCGCGGTGAGGGTCGATTTGCCGGAGCCGGTGAGTCCGACCACCGCCATGGTCTCCCCCGGCTCCAGTTCCAGGTCAATGCCGTTCAGCAGGTCGGGGTATCGCTGTGGCGCATCCGGGTAGCGGAAGTGCATGTCGCGGAAGGCAAGCCGGCCGGCCGGCTTCTCAATGGTTTTCGGCGCATCCGGGTCGGTGATGGTGTTGATCGAGTCCATGACCTCGAAGAATCGGTCGGCGGCGTTGCGGGTGTCGTAGGTCATCGAGAGCAGGAATCCGATGGATTCCACGGGGAACCGCAGCACGATCGCTGTGGCGAAGAAGGCGACCAGGCCGCCCACGGTGATCTGTCCCGCCGCAGCCAGCAGCACCCCGCCGAGCAGGCTCAGCGCGAAGGTCACGTCGGGGACCAGCAGCAACCACAGCCAGATGCCGGCGATGGCTTTCGCTTTCTCAATCTCGATGCCGCGCAAAAACTCCGCCTGCAGGGAGAAGTTCTTCAGCGCTTGCGGGCCGCGGCCGAACGCCTTGAGCACCCGGATGCCGTGCACCGACTCCTCGACGGTCGTCGCCAGGTCGCCGACCAGGTCTTGACTGCGCCGGGCGACGCTCGAGTATTTGCTCTCGAAGACGTAGCCGTAGATCCACAGGGGGGTCGAGCACACCACAAAAACGAGGCCGAGCATCCAGTTGATGTTGAGCAGGAACACGAAGCCGACGAGAATCGTCAGGGTGTTGATGACGAGCAGCACGATGCCGAAGGAGAACCAGCGTCGAATCAGGCCGAGGTCGCTCACGGCCCTCGAGAGCAGTTGGCCACTCGGCCAGCGGTCGTGGAAGGCCACCGGCAGGCCCTGCAGGTGCGCGTAGAGGCCGTTGCGCATGCGCGCCTCGATGTGGGTGCCCGGAGTGAGCACGAGCCAGCGGCGCAAGCCGATCATCACCGCTTCGAGCACACCGAGGCCGAGCACGATCCCCACCGGCCACCAGATCTGGGAGGAATCACCGTCCTTCAGCGGGCCGTCCACGAGGGCACGCAGCACCTGCGGGATGGCGAGTGCGACCAGGGCGGCGAGCATCGCAGACACCATGCCGAGGTAGATGCGGGGCATCGCAGGTTTCGCGTAGGGGTACATGCGCAGGATCGACGCGTAGGTGCCGGGCCTTTTGGGCGAAGTGTCTGTTTTATCAACAGAAGACACGAGTGTTCCTTGCAAGTTGGAGTCGACGGAGCCTGAAACTCCGGAGGCGATAGGGAGAAAAGTGGAAGGGGTGCGGGGCCGAGACTGCTACCGCTGCATGGCGGTGCTGGCCGATTGTGGCATCGGCGCGAGGGAAACGGCAGGCGTCGTCAGCCGGGCACCGACGCTCTGGCGAGTGGTCTCGTTCATGTCGTCCTCCTCAGCACGCACTGTCATCCCGGGTCGTGTCATCCCGGTCCTGTCATCCCGAGTCGTTCCCTCGGGGCTTCCCGGTGAGTACGTGGCATCCACATGCTCACTGGGCAGCTTTACAGCCTATGCCTGAGCATTCATCCGCGCAAGCTTTAGAGCGTCAGGTCAGCGGATGCGCACCGACAGGCAGGTGACGCAGCCTTCAAGCTTTTCGAACTCGCTGATATCCACCGGTACGACGCGGTAGCCGAGGTCGGCGATCAGTGCTGCGCTTTGCGGTGCGGATGCTGCCATCAGCACCGTGTCGGGCGCCAGGACGACCACGTGTGCGCCGGATTCCTCCGGCACGGCGAGGAAGCGGCCAAAGACGGCGGGATCATCTACCAGCGGCGGGTAGCCGATCACCGTGCCGTCGGGCAGTGCGGTGACTGCGCTCTTGAGGTGCAACACCTTGGTCGTCGGCACTGCGACGACGGTAAACCCGAGCGGGGTGACGATGGTGCGCAACTGGCGGATGCCTTCGGCGTTGGTGCGCCCGCCGCGCCCGACGTAGACGGTACGGCCCACCTTGAGCACATCGCCACCGTCGAGAGTGCCCGGCAGTTCGACGCGGCGGATGCTCAGCCCAAGTTCACGCACGGAGTCCTCGACCGCCACGGTCTCGCCCCGGCGGGACTGAGCCCCCGGACTCGTGATCACGGCGGTGTCGTCAAACATGACCACGGCGTCCTCGACGAACACGGAGTCGGGCATGGCCGGCGCCGGCGTCACTTCCACCGGCTCCCAGCCGTTGTCAGTCAGTGCCTGCAGGTAGCCGTCCCACTGGTCCTCGGCGAGATCGGCGTCGACCGGGGTGCGCTCGATGTGGGTGACCTGCCCCTCGGCGAGATTTTGCGCCGGGGCGCGCACGAGGGCGACACGCCCGGTGCCGGTCGCATCCGGCGCGGTCGGCGTCCCGGCGAGGGCGAACCAGACGCGACGGCCGATCGTGGTGGCGGCCACCGTGAACGCGACGATGTAGACCAGGCTCGGCCCAAGCAACGTGCCCAGCAGCGGGCCGACGGTGGCCGCCTCAATCGGCGTCCGGCTCGTCACCAGCGTGACCACGGTGCCCAGCAGCGACGCGACGACGGCGACGAGGATCGCGACGGGGACCGCGACATACCAGCGTCGCAGTCCTTCCAGCGCCGCGACGACGGCAAGCAGGATGAACGCAAACAGCGTCGCGACCAGGAAGTAGTCGCTGACCTGCACCAAACTTGCGGTGTTCGCTCCGCCGGCGACGAAGAACGCCAGCACCGTCGTGACGTGCGCGATGGCCGCGACCGTCACGGCCGACACCAGGGCAGCGGTGGCGCGACGCGCGACGGGCAAGTTTCCGGAGGAAGAAGTCATGGTATCGACACTATTGGATGCCGGCTGGGTGTCCGACACGCAGCTTTTCCGACACCACAACGGCGAGGTCGGCGCTGGTAGCAGGGCGACTTTCTCGCAAAATGGTCAGTGGAAGAAGTGACGCTCGCCGGTGAAATACATCGTCACACCGGCCGCCGCGGCCGCGTCGATGACCTCCGCGTCACGAATCGAGCCGCCCGGCTGCACGACCGCGCGCACGCCGGCGTCCAGCAGCACCTGCAGGCCGTCGGCGAACGGGAAGAAAGCGTCGGATGCCGCGACCGCTCCGGTCGCGCGGTCCCCGGCCCGCGAGACTGCGAGCTGGCAGGAATCGACCCGGTTGACCTGTCCCATGCCGACCCCGACGGAGGCCCCATCATGCGCGAGCAAGATCGCGTTCGACTTCACCGCGCGCACCGCGCGCCAGGCAAACTCCAGATCTGCCAGGGTGGCGGCATCCGCGGGCTGCCCGGTGGCCAGGGTCCACTCGACGGCCGGCGCGAAGTGCGTGTCCGGTTCCTGCACGAGCAGGCCGCCGGAGATCTGCTTGAACTCCTGCGCGTCGCGCGCGTAGTCCTTTGGCAACCGCAACAGACGCACGTTCTTCTTCTGGCTCAGCAGCTCAAGCGCGTCCGCGTCGAATCCGGGGGCGATGACCACCTCGGTGAAGATGTCCTTGACCGCGTCGGCCATGGCACGAGTCACCACCCGGTTGGCGGCGATGACGCCGCCGAACGCGGACACCGGGTCGCAGACGTGCGCCTTGGCGTGGGCGTCCGCGATGTCGGTGCCGACCGCGATCCCACACGGATTGGCATGCTTGATGATCGCCACCGCCGGGGAGGTGAACTCGAAGGCGGCCCTGAGAGCCGCGTCGGCGTCTACGTAGTTGTTGTAAGACATTTCCTTGCCGTGCAACACGGTCGCCTGCGCGATCCCGGTCCCATCACAGCGGTACAGCGCCGCCTGCTGATGCGAGTTTTCCCCGTAGCGCAGTGGATGCACGAGGTCGTACTGCGCGCCGACCGTGGGAGGAAACGGCTCAAACTGGCCGCCCTCGCCCAGGCTCCGGGCGAACCATGCCGCGACGGCGGTGTCATATGTGGCGGTGTGCGAAAACGCCGCCGTCGCCAGCTGCTGCCGGAAGGCCAGGGTCGTGCCGCCGGCCGCGACCGCCGCGATGAGCGCCGGGTAGGAATCCGGCGTGGTGATGATCGCCACGTTGGCGAAGTTCTTCGCGGCGGAGCGCACCATGGCCGGGCCGCCGATGTCGATCTGTTCGATGATCTCGTCGGGGGCGGCGCCGGATGCGACCGTTTCGGCGAAGGGATACAGGTTGCTCACCACGAGTTCGAAGGGGGTGATCCCCAGTTCCGCCAGCTGCGCCTCGTGGCTCGCCAGCCGCAAATCGGCGAGGATGCCGGCGTGCACCGACGGGTGCAGCGTCTTCACCCTGCCGTCGAGCGATTCCGGGAAGCCGGTGATGTTCGACACATCGGTGACCGGATGCCCGGCGTCGCGGATGCGCGCGGCG
>JBDTBD010000060.1:0-2765 GCA_039924285.1 Terrimesophilobacter sp.
TGCTCGGCAGGTCCGGGAACAGGTGATGCTCGATCTGGAACGACAGGTTGCCGGCCATGAAGTGCAGGAACGGACTTCCGGAGATATTGGCCGATCCCAGCATCTGCCGCAGATACCATTCGCCGCGAGTCTCACCGTCGATCGAGGCCTTCTCATAGGTCTGGACGCCCTCGGGGAAATGCCCGCACATGATCACCGAGTGGGTCCAGAGATTGCGGACCAGGTTGGCGGTCAGGTTCGCGGTCAGCGTGGTGACGGCCGATGGACCCGACAGCAGCGGGTGCAGCAGATAGTCGCGTGTCATGTGCCGGCGAATCTTCTCAAGCACCTGCTTGCCGTTGCGGCGGAACTCCGCCTTGTCGCTTCGGCCCTTGAGATACTTGCCGATCTCGAGGTCGTAGGCGGCGATGCCGTATTGGAAGAAGCAGGCGTTGACGAAGTTCCACAGCGGCTGGCCGAGGTAGAACGGTTGCCAGCGCTGGTCTTCGTCGACCCGCATGATGCCGTAGCCGAGGTCGTTATCCTTGCCGATCACGTTGGTGTAGGTGTGGTGAAGCTCGTTGTGGGAGTGCTTCCACAGGTCCGACGGCGATGCGTTGTCCCATTCCCAGGAGGTCGAGTGGATCTTCGGGTCGCGCATCCAGTCCCACTGGCCGTGCATCACGTTGTGGCCGATCTCCATGTTCTCGATGATCTTCGAGAACGATAGCCCCACTGTGCCGGCGAGCCATGCCGGCGGAAACAGTGAGAAGAGCAAGATGCCACGACTGGCCAACTCGAGCTTGCGCTGCAGGTCGATAACGTTGCGGATGTAGGTGGCGTCACGCTCACCGCGACTGGCGATCACCTGTTGGCGGATGGCGTCGAGTTCGATGCCGAGGTTCTCGATGTCCTCATCGCTCAGATGCGCGATCGGGTTGTGCTCCTTGCGCTGCAGAGTAGTCATATCCAGTTCCTTACAGGTCGATGTGGCAGGTGCCCGCGGCGGCAGACACGCATGTTTGGATGACGACGCCGTCGCCCTCGGCGGCCGTGGTGATTTCACCGGTGCGAAGATCGCGGACGGAACCTTGCCGAAGCGGGGCGACGCACCCCATGCAGATTCCCATCCGGCAGCCCGAGGGCATCAGCACACCGGCCGCCTCGCCCGCGTCGAGCAGGGTGAGCTAGCCATTGGCGTCGACGAGGGTGTTTGATTTGGTGAACGTGACCGTGCCGCCTTCTCCGGCGGCGGTGGCTATGAGTGCCGGCCGGAACCGCTCGGTGTGCAGGCGATCGGCGAAACCACCCTCGGTCCAGCGCTGCTCGAGTGCGTCGAGCAGCCCGGTGGGACCGCACGCCCAGGTCTGCCGCTCGGCGAGGTCGTCGACCAGTGCGTCGAGTTCGGCGACGTCAAGGATGCCGTCGGTGTCGGTGTGCTTCTCCACCAGCCTGATTCGGCCCCGGCTGGCCAGTTCCCGCAGCTCGTCGCCGAAAATTACGTCAGCCGATGTCGGGGCAGAATGCACGACCACGACGTCGTCGAACCGGGCGGCCATATTGCGCAGCATGCCCATGACGGGGGTGATGCCGCTGCCCGCGGTGAGAAACAGGATCTTGCGGGGCGCGTCGGCGCCGAGACCCGCCAAGGTGAATTCTCCGGCGGCGTGATCGAGCTGAACGATGGTTCCCACCGTGGCGTGCCGGACGAGGTGGGTGCTGACCTTCCCGTCGGGCATCGCTTTGACGGTGATCGTGATGCACCCATCGGCCCGGTTGGTCTCGGAGGTCAATGAGTACGCCCGCCACTGGCGGACACCGTCGACATCAATGCCGATCCGGATGTATTGGCCGGGCACATGGGTCCGCCAGCCACGCCCCGGCTTGATCACCACGGTGACCGCATCGCGGGTCTCGGGATGGATCGCGACGATGCGCCCGCGCAGGTCGGCGCCGGAGCGCAGCGGGTCCACGATGTCGAGGTAGTCCGCCGGAACCAGCGGCGTGGTGATCCGTTCGGCGAACCGCAGGACCCGCTCACGCAACGCGCCGACGGCGGTGGGTTGGGGTGCTGTTGTTGTCATGACACCACCATCGCCCAAGCTGGGGGATAAACTCTTGTCTGTGGAGCGTGAAGCAAAGACAAAATATTGTTCGGAGGGAATAGTTTGATCGAGGAAACGGTCGAGCGTGAGCCCCGCGGGATCGCCGCCCTCGGTCTTGACGACCACATCGTCGCGACCATGCAGGCCGTGCTGCCGAAAGTCGCTGAGCTCACCGTCGCCGCTGTCACCGTCGAGGTGCCCAGCTACGCGGATGCCTTCAGCGGACGGATGGGGCAGACGATCGAAAGGGCCGTCCAGATGGCACTCGGTGCCTTCCTGCAGCTTGCCGCCCGCTCAAAAGAGTCCGATCCGAGCCCGCCGCTCTCACCCGCGCTCGCCGGCGCCTACGAACTCGGCCGCGGCGAGGCCCGCACCGGCCGCTCCATGGACGCCTTACTGTCGGCGTACCGGGTCGGCGCGCGGGTGGCGTGGGGTGAGCTCTCGGCAACCGCTGTCGCCGGCGGTCTGGGTGCGGCCACTATGGCCCGCTTCGCCGAATTGGTGTTCGCGTTCATCGACGAACTTTCCGCCGCAAGCGTGTCCGGGCATGCCGACGAACTGGCGACGTCGGGCCGGGTCCGGCAGCGCTATCTCGACCGGCTCGGACAGCACCTGCTCGCCGGGGAGCCCGCCGAGACCCTGCTCGCGACCGCCGAACGGGCGGACTGGCAGCCGCCGACC
>JBDTBD010000061.1:0-12649 GCA_039924285.1 Terrimesophilobacter sp.
ACCTTCCCCGACCCCGACCTGAAGTGGAACGAACAGACCGGCCACTGGGACTACGGAACGCTGGACTGGGCCGAATTCAAGCGCGTGCTGCGCGGAGGCGGCGCCTGCAACGCCGTGCGGATGGAAAACCGGCGGGCGGCACACGAGGACGGCGCCTGGGTGCGCGAGGCGGCTGCGGCATACGCCAGCAAAACCGCGCAGTCGCAGAAGCTGGCATCATGAGCAGCCCGGGACAGCCGAACGGCGCAGAACACGAGCAGTGGCCACTGTGGGAAGTATTCATTCGCTCCTCCCGCGGCCTGTCGCACGTGCACGCCGGCTCACTGCACGCCCCGGATGCCACCATGGCGGTGCGCAACGCGCGCGACCTCTACACCCGCAGGAACGAAGGGGTGTCGGTATGGGTCGTGCCCGCCGATGCCATCACCGCGTCCGACCCCGACGCTCGCGGCGCGTTCTTCGAGTCACCGCAGGGCAAGGACTACCGGCACGCCACCTACTACACGAAGTCGGAGGGGGTGCGGCACCTGTGAACACACCGCCTGTCAGCACGCGGACCACCGGCGGCGACACCGCGCTGACGCCCGAGAAGATCACCGTCACCGCGGACAAGCCCGCCGACGCCGTGGCACGCTACGCCCTGCGGCTCGGCGACGATGCGCTGATCCTCGCCCAGCGACTCGGCGCCTGGATCGCTCGCGCGCCGGAGCTTGAGGAAGATGTCGCCCTGGCGAACATCGCTCTGGACCAGATCGGTCATGCCCGCTCGTTCTTGAGCTACGCCGCTCTCGCCTGGGATAAGACAGAAGACGACCTGGCCTACTTCAGGAGTGAGCGCGAGTTCACCAGCCTGCACCTGTTCGAGCAACCGAACGGCGACTTCGCGCGGACCATCACCCGGCAACTGGTCGCCTCGCACTACCAATACGAGCTGTACCGCAGACTCACGGGCTCGGCCGACCCGACGCTCGCCGCCATCGCAGCGAAAGCGGTCAAGGAGGTCGACTACCACCGCGACCACAGCGTGCAGTGGGTGCTACGACTCGGAATCGGCACCGATGAATCACACCGGCGCATGGTCGCCGGTCTCGCCGTGACCTGGCCGTACGTCGACGAACTGTTCCGCGACGACCCGCTGATCGACGAGCTGGAGGGTATCGCCGTGCGACCATCCGAGCTGCGCGACGACTTCGACCGCATCGTCGGTGGGGTGCTGAATGACGCAGAACTCGATGTGCCGGCCGGCTTCACCGCTCTAGGCGGTGGACGAGACGGCGTTCATTCGGAGTACCTCGGGCCGATATTGGCGGAAATGCAGGTGCTCGCCCGCGAGCATCCGGGAGCGAATTGGTGATGGTCATGACCACGATGGTGCAGGAACGAACGCCCGACGAGATCGCGGCGGACGAGCGTATCGCCCGTCCCCGGCCGAGCGACACCGCGGCACGAGCCGTCTGGGATGTCGCTGCGACGGTGTGCGATCCGGAACTTCCGGTACTCACGATCGAGGACCTCGGGGTGCTGCGTGAGGCGTCCGTCGTCGCCGGCGTCGCGCACGTCTCGATCACGCCGACCTACTCGGGCTGCCCGGCGATTGCATCGATGGCGACCGATGTGCGTACGGCACTGGTGGCCGCCGGCTACCCCGACGCCGTTGTCAAGACGGTGCTCGCCCCGGCCTGGACCAGCGATTGGATGTCCGTGGAGGGCAGGCGAAAGCTCAAAGAATTCGGCATAGCGCCTCCAGTCGCCAGGGTCGGTGTCTGCCCGATCCGGGCGGCGATCACCGTGCCATGCCCGCAGTGCGGATCGCGCAACACGCGCCAGCAGTCCCGCTTCGGAGCGGCCCCGTGCCGGGCCCTGTACGTGTGCCAGGACTGCCACGAACCCTTCGACTACTTCAAGGTGCACTGAGCGCGTGGCAGGACCCACCACCGCCGACCGTCAGCGCAAACGGGCCAGGTTTCATCCGCTCACCGTGCGGGACGTGCGCCGGCTCACCGAAGATTCGATCGAGGTCACCTTCGATGTGCCGGAGGCGCTCGCCGATGAATACGACTTCGAACCAGGACAGTACCTCGCTTTGCGCGGGCGGGTGGACGGCAAGGACCTTCGCCGCAGCTACTCGATTTGCGCCTCGCCGGTTCCCGGGGAGGTGCGGGTCGCCATCAAGCGGGACATCGGCGGCGTGTTCTCCAGCTGGGCGAACCAGTCGTTACAGGCCGGCGATGTGCTGGAGGTGATGAGCCCGCAGGGCACCTTCACCACCGACATCGACCCGGGCAGCACGAAACACTACGCGGCAGTGGTCGCCGGCAGTGGCGTCACGCCGATCATGGCGTTGACCAGAAGTATCTTGCACACCGCGCCGCAGGCCAGCTTCAGCCTGCTCTACTCAAACCGCACGGCGATGGACGTGATGTTCCTTGAAGAACTCGCCGACCTGAAGGACCGTTATCCGTCCCGATTCGCGCTGTACCACGTGCTCACCCGCGAGGTGCGCAACTCCGATCTGATGTCCGGCCGGCTCGATGCAGAACGCCTCGCTCTGTTCCTGCAGCACCTGCTGCGACCGGGCGCCGTTGACGAGTGGTTCCTGTGCGGGCCATTCGAACTCGTGCAACTGTGCCGTGACACGCTGGCGGAGGCGGGGGTGTCGCGGGAACAGATACATTTCGAGTTGTTCACCACCGACCGTCCACAGTTCACCGGACCACCGCCGGTGCTTCCTGCCGACGAGGGCGCTGGGGTGCGCACCATCAGCTTCACTCTGGATGGCCGTACCGCCTCGATTACCACCCCGGCGCACGGGCGGGAGACGGTGCTCAGCGCGGCACTGCGGGTCCGCCCGGATGTGCCGTTCGCGTGCGCCGGCGGGGTGTGCGGCACCTGCCGCGCCAAGCTCACCGCCGGCACCATCGAGATGGACGAGAATTACGCACTCGAGCCGGAGGAGCTCGACGCCGGCTACATCCTCACCTGCCAATCGCATCCGACCAGCGATAGCGTGTCGGTCAACTACGACTACTAGGAGCACCGTGTCCATGATCGAGTTGGCGATCACCGGCGAGGTAGCCGAAATAACGTTGCGGGCGCCCGAGAAGTTGAATTCCCTCGATGAACAGGCGTTGGCCGAACTGGGTGCTGCCTACCGGCAGGCCGAGGCGGCGGGGGTTCGGGCGTTGCTGCTGCGGGGGGAGGGACGCGCGTTGTGCGCGGGACGAGACATCTCGAAGCTGGACCCCGCCGACGACGACGCCTCCGGATTCCTGACCGACGCGGTGCTACCGGTGCTGCGGACCATGGCCGCGTTCCCGGCCCCCACGTTCGCGGCCGCACACGGTGCGTGCCTGGGCGTCGGCCTTGGCCTGCTGATCGCCACCGATGTCGTCTACGTCGGCGAGAAGGCGAAGTTCGGTTCACCGTTCGCGAAACTCGGCGCCGCACTGGACTCCGGCGGACACGCACTGTTCTTCGAGCGGCTCGGCGCGCACCGGGCGCTGGACCTCATCTACACCGCCGACCTGATGTCGGGCGCGGAGGCGGTGGCCGCCGGACTGTTCAGCCGCGCCGTGCCGGATGATGAGCTTCTGGAATTCACCCGGGGCAAGGTCGCGGTCGCCGCCGCGGGGGCCACTGCGGCCTTTCTGGCCAGCAAGAAGCTCATCGGGCGACTGCGCGACCAGCGGATCGGTCTGTGGGCATCCGTGGAGGCCGAGAATACGGTGCAGGGCGACCTCAGCCGCACCGCCGACTACCGCGAGGGTTTCGGGGCCTTCCAGCAGAAGCGTCCGCCTCGCTTCCTCGGCCGCTAGAGGCCACTAGAGGCAGCCAGCCCCGGATCACCCGGTTCCTTGGCGGGGCCCGTTTCACGGAGTTTCTCACCTGCGGAGGCCGGGCATCAGGCATGCGCGGCTGCCGGCTGCACAAGCTCCGTGAGACGGTCGGGGCACCGGGTTTGCGGGCCGAAATAATAGTGCAGTTTTCGCGTGAACGGAACCCATAGTCGGCGCAGAAGCGAGCGGATATTATTTCCGATCAGCGTGCACGGACGCCGCTTCACACAAAACAGGTCCAGACAAAGGATTACATCGTGAAAAAGCCCCTTATCACCGTCGCCTTCTGCGCAGCGCTCCTCGCATCGATCGCCGTCGCGGCTCCCGCCTCCGCCCACGATCGAAGCGGCCCTCCGCCGTGGACAGCCGGTACCCCGGTCACGCTGGCCAGCGGACTGGTCTCGCCGCTGAGCCTGGAAGTCGACCACAACGGCACCGCATACACCACACAGAATTTCGCAGGACTGGTCACTCAGATCGATCGACACGGTACCGCCTCCGTCATCGCCAGCGCTCCAGGCTTCGAAACGAGCGCCGTCTCCAGCCGTAACGGCACCGTGTACTACGCCGTCGTCGCGCAAGATCACTCCAGCGCCGTGCTGATGGCGCGCTCGCGTAACGGCACGGTGCGGCAGGTGGCCGACCTGTGGGCGCACGAAAACACGAAGAATCCGGACGCCGTCAATTCCTACGGCTTCGACGGCCTGTCCACCGACTGCCTGGCCCAGTTCCCCCCGGCAGGACCCATGACGAACGCGCCGGCCTACACCGGAATCGTCGACACGCATCCGTATTCCTCGCTCGCCTTACGAGATGCGATTTACGTCGCGGATGCTGGAGCGAACGCGATTCTACGGGTCGGCTACAACGGGTCAGTGTCCACTGTCGCGGTGCTGCCGCCGACTGCACCGATCTTCGTCACGCCAGAGATCGCCGCTGGAGCTGGTTTCCCGGCATGCGCGGCCGGTCACAACTACAGGTTTGAGCCGGTGCCCACCGATGTGGAAGTCGGGCCGAACGGATGGCTCTACGTCACATCGCTCCCGGGTGGACCGGAAGATGCGAGCCTGGGCGCTCGTGGGGCGGTGCTCAAGATCAATCCGCGTAACGGCATGGTCAAGACGGTCGCGACCGGATTTGTCGGGGCGACAGGCCTTGCGGTGTCGCCGCGATCCGGAACCGTCTACGTCGCAGAGTTGTTCGGTGGCCCGAACGGCACCGGGCAGGTCTCCATGGTGCCGGCCGGCGCGCACACGCCGACGCCGTTGATCGCCCTGTCCCAACCCGCCGCGATCGAACTGCGGCACGGCAAGCTGTACGTAACGACGGATGTGTTGACAGACGGCAAGATCACCGTCGTGCCGTTCACCGGTCGCGGGCACAGCGAAAACGACGGCGACTAATCTCAGCACGCCACATCCCCATAACCCAGCCCTTCAGCACCCAACACCCAGCACCCCGCACCCCTCATACCGCCCGTCTCAAGGAGTTTTTGACCTTCGGATGCTTCCCGATAGGCATCTGGACGCTTCGGCGACAGAAACTCCTTGAGACGGGTTGAGGCGCGCGGGACGGGTTGAGGCGCCCGGGACGGGTCAAAGATCGGGCAGGAGCGCGATCGGATTCTCGATGCAGCGAGCGATGAACCCGAGGAAGAAGGACGGGATGTCGCCGTCGCACACCCTGTGGTCGAACACGAGCGACAACACGACAATTTTTCTCACCGCGAGCTGACCGTCGACGACCCAGGGCCGGTCGATGATTCGGCCGATGCCGAGAATCGCGACCTCCGGATGGTTGATGACCGCCGCGGAGCCGTCAACACCGAAGCCGCCGTAATTGTTCAGCGTGAACGTGCCGCCGCGCAGTTGCTCGGCCGGGAAGCTCCCGGAGGTGGCATTCTTGACGAGTTCGCCGATCCGGGACCGCAGCGCCTCGGTGCTGAGTGCACCGGCATCGTGCACGACGGGCACCATCAGCCCGTGCGGCGTCTGGGCGGCGAGCCCCAGGTTGACCTTGGAGTGCTGCACAATCACTCCCGCTGCCGTGTCGACGGACGAGTTGAGAATCGGGTATCGCTTCAGCCCCGCCACGACGAACCTGGCCAGCAGCGTGTTCACGCTCCAGCGGTCGCCGGTGGAACGGTGCAGGTACTCCTTCGCCTCGATCAGAGCGGTTGCGTCCACGTCGAGCCAAATCGTTGCTTCGGGGATCTCGCGCCGCGAAAGTGCCATCTTCTCGGCAACGAGCTTGCGCACCCCGGTGATCGGAATGCGGATGTCTTCGTCGACAACGGACCCGGCGGGAGCATCCGCCAGCGAGGCGATGTGCGCTTGAACGTCCGAGCGCAGCACGAGCGACCCCGTGCCGCTTCCGGCCAGGTCGCTGGCGTTGAAACCGTGCTCTTTCGCGAGTTTGCGCACCAGCGGCGACACGACGGGGGAGCGCCGCGCGGGCGAAGGTGCTGCCGACGCGTCCGGACGCCGGTCGGTGTCGGCACGCGCGCCGAACCGCCCTCGTGGCGTGGCGCGGACGGTGCGGCCCCGCTGGGGCACGCCGTATCCGATCAACACCGCTCCGGACGCTCCGGATGACTCTGCCGCGGACTCAGCGGACGTCGCCGCCCTTGCTGCTGTCGCATCGGCCGTCGCCTCCGCCATCGCGTCCGCTGCCGCAGACTCCCGCAGCGCGGTCCCGGGGACTGCCTCCGGCACCTCCGGCACCTCCGGCTCCTCCGGCACCTCCGGCACCTCCGGCACCTTTGCATCAGCCACGGCTTCGCCGATGCTCAGCAGCGGCTCACCAGCCCGCACCGTCTGCCCCGCGGAGGCGTGCAACGATTCCACCACGCCGGCGAACGGGCTCGGCAGCTCCACGACCGACTTGGCCGACTCGACCTCCACAACGGGCTGGTCAACGGCGACGGTATCTCCTGGTGCGACGAGCCAACCCACGATCTCCGCCTCGGTGAGACCTTCGCCGAGGTCGGGGAGCAGAAACTGCAGGCTCATCGGATGTCCCACTGCCACGTGTTCAGCGCGGTCAGGATGCGCTCCGGCGTCGGCAAGTAGAACTCCTCAAGTTTTGGGGCCGGGTACGGGATGTCGAATCCGGTAATCCGCAGGATGGGCGCCGCCAGGTGATAGAACTCGCGCTCGGTGACTCGCGCGGCCACCTCG
The DNA here is from genome assembly GCA_039924285.1 of Terrimesophilobacter sp. Lineage (GTDB taxonomy): Bacteria > Actinomycetota > Actinomycetes > Actinomycetales > Microbacteriaceae > Parafrigoribacterium. The sequence goes on from JBDTBD010000061.1 coordinate 7,016, forward strand.
GCGCCGTAACCGCCGAACTGAGCCGCTTCGTGAATCACCGCCGCCCTCGAGGTCTTCCGCACCGAAGCGCCCACCGTCTCGTCGTCGAACGGCGACAGGCTGCGCAGGTCGATGACTTCGACGGAAAGCCCCTCGGCGTTGGCCACATCGGCGGTTTCCAGTGCCGTCGCCACCGTGGGCCCGTAGGCGATCAGCGTGACGTCGCTGCCTTCGCGCACGACACGGGCTCGGGCCATCGGCTCGGTGGTCACCGGCAAGGAAATGTTCTGCTTCGACCAATACCGGCTCTTCGGCTCCATGAAGATCACCGGGTCGTCGCTGTCGATTGCCTCGCGCAGCATCGAGTACGCATCCGCTGGATTCGACGGTGTGACGACGGTCAGCCCGGGCGTGTGCGTCCAGTATGCCTCGGAGGAATCGGAGTGATGCTCGACTCCGCCGATGCCTCCGGCGTACGGGATGCGGATGACGATGGGCAGGGCGACCCGGCCGCGCGTGCGGTTGCGCATCTTGGCGACGTGGGAAACGATCTGTTCGAACGCCGGAAAACTGAACGCATCGAACTGCATCTCAACGACCGGACGCATCCCGTACATCGCCATGCCGATCGCGGTGCCGACGATTCCCGCCTCGGCCAGCGGGGTATCCCAGACGCGGTCCTCGCCGAACTGCGCGTTCAACTTGTCGGTGATCCGGAACACGCCGCCGAGCGGGCCGACGTCCTCGCCGAAGATGACGACGTCCGGGTCGGCGGCCAGCGCATCGCGCAGTGCGGCGTTGAGTGCGCCGGACATGGTGATGCTGGGCGCGGCTGCCGGGGCGGAGGCGGTCATCGCGCATCCGTTTCGGCGGCGGTCAATTCCGCGGCCATCAATTCCGCGGCCAGAAGGTCGCGCTGCTCGAGCAGACTGTGCCGGGTGGCGGCGTAGACGTTCTCAAACAACTCCATCGGATCGATGACGGCCTCCGTGTTCATGGCGTCGCGCGTTGCGGCTGCGAGTTCCTCGGCCTCCGCGGCAATGGTCTTCCGGTCGGCGTCGTCGAGAATCTGCTCAGAGACCAGGTACTTTTCGAGCCGCTCGATCGGGTCGCGGGCCTTCCACGTCGCGACCTCGCTGGAGTCCCGGTAGCGGGATGGGTCGTCGGAATTGGTGTGCGCTTCGATCCGGTAGGTGAGGCACTCGATGATCGTCGGCCCGTTGCCGCTGCGGGCCTTCTCCAGCGCCGCCGACACGACGGCGTAGACGGCGGCAACGTCGTTGCCGTCCACGTAATGGCCCTGGATGCCGTAGCCGATCGCTCGGTCGGAGATCGCCCTGGCGCGGGTCTGCTTGGCGACCGGCACACTGATCGCGAACTGGTTGTTCTGCACCACGAAGACCGCGGGCAGCTGCCACACGCCGGCAAAGTTGAACGCCTCGTGCGTGTCGCCTTCGCTGGACGCGCCGTCGCCGACGAACGCGAGCGCGGCGATCGGGTCGCGCTTCAGCTTCGCGGCCTTGGCCACACCGACGGCGTGCAACGTCTGCGTGGCCAGCGGTGTGGCCTGAATGCCGGTGCGGTGTTGCATCGGATCGTAGCCGCAGTGCCAGTCGCCGCGGAAGCCGGCCAACAGTTCGCCGATCTCGATCCCGCGGGTGAGCACGGCAATACTGTCCCGGTAGGTCGGGAAAAGCCAATCGGTCGGGTTGAGCGCGACCGTCGCACCGATCTCGCAGGCCTCCTGACCGAGCGCCGATGGGTAGGTGGCGAGTCTGCCCTGCCTGGTCAACGCCGTCACCTGCACGTCGAACCGGCGCGCCAACACCATCCGCCGGTACAGCAGCTTCAGCGTCTGCGCGTCGGGAAGTGCGAACCCGCCGGTCAGCGTCCGATCGGCGGTGTGGCCTGAGTCGTCGATGAGGCGGATCGGGTGCTCGCTGGGCAGATCAACACGGGGTACGTCGGCGCGGGGTAGATCAACGCCGGGTAGCTGGACGGCATCCTTGGTCTCCGCTTTGAGGGTCATAATCACCATGGTGGGCCCCCACGCTGGCGGCCACCAACCGTCTGGAACAGTTCGGCACGGTTGGCCGTCCCAGACCGCCAGATGGGCCGTTTGTCCGGAATTACCCGGCTAGAGCTGCCATGCGTCCGTTGAGTCTTGGGGTGCCGTTCCGGCCATTTCTTCGAGGATCACATACGAGTGGGTGGAGGCGACACCCGGGATCGTGCGGATGCTCCGCAGAATCGTCTCGGACAGTTGCTCATGATCGGGCGCGCTCACCGTGAGCAGGATGTCGATGTCGCCGCTGAGCGCCTGAGCCTTCTCCACGAACGGGAGGGCGGCGAGCGCCGCGGAAACGCTCGGCCAGTCGGCGTCGACCTTGACCATCACGACAGCGGTGAGGTTGAGCCCGAGCGCCTGCCGGTCCACCGTGGCGGCGAACCCGGTGATCACGCCGTGCACAAGCAGAGCGTTCAGCCTGGTGTGGGCGGAGGTACGCGAAATGTGCACTCGTTCGGCCAGAGCGCGCAGCGACAGTCGCGCATCCTGCCCCAGCTCCGCGATGATCCGCCGGTCGACGCGGTCCAGCGCGAACTTGCCCGCTGCCATGGCGTCCTCCAGTTCCGGCCCCGGTAAGCGTAACGCAGCGCGGCCAATGGCTGGGGGCCTTCGGTAAAGTGAACGGGTGCCCACACGACTCTCTCACCTCTTTGTCCGTACCCTCCGCGAAGACCCCGCCGACGCCGAAGTGACCAGCCACCGCCTGCTGGTGCGCGCCGGGTACATCCGCCGTCAGGCACCCGGCGTGTTCGCGTGGCTGCCGCTCGGGCTCAAGGTCCGGCGCAAGATTGAGCAGGTCATCCGCGAGGAGATGGACAATGCCGGCGCGCAAGAGGTGCACTTCCCAGCGCTACTGCCGCGCGAGCCCTACGAACAAACCGGGCGCTGGAGTGAGTACGGCGACGGCATCTTCCGGCTCAAGGATCGCAAGGGCGCCGACTATCTGCTCGCGCCGACCCACGAGGAGGTGTTCACGCTGCTCGTGAAGGACCTCTATTCCTCCTACAAGGACCTGCCGCTGTCGATCTACCAGATCCAAGACAAGTACCGCGACGAGGCCCGGCCCCGCGCCGGACTGCTGCGCGGCCGTGAGTTCTCGATGAAGGATGCGTACTCCTTCGACTACACGGATGCCGGCCTCGATCTCTCGTATGAGAAACAGCGCGACGCCTATGAGCGGATCTTTCAGCGCCTGGGCCTCGACTACGTCATCGTGCAAGCGGATGCCGGTGCCATGGGCGGATCCCGCAGCGAGGAATTCCTGCACCCCACTCCGATCGGAGAGGACACCTTCGTGAGTTCGACCGGCGGTTACGCGGCGAACGTCGAGGCGTTCACGACGCTCGTTCCGGCGGCACTGCCGATCGAAGGACTGCCGGAACCGCTCGTGTTCGACTCGCCCCAGACCCCGACCATCGCCACGCTCGTGGACCTCGCCAACCGGACCCAGCCGCGCGCGGACCAGCCGTGGACTGCGGCGGACACCCTTAAGAACGTCGTGCTCGCGCTCAAATACCTCGATGGCCGCCGCGACCTCGTCGTCATCGGCCTGCCGGGGGACCGCGAGGTGGATCTCAAGCGCGTGGAGGTCGCGTTCGCGCCCGCGGAGGTTGAGCCGGCAACCGAGGCTGACTTCGCCGGTCGGCCGGAACTGGTCAAGGGGTACCTCGGTCCGTGGACCGCGGCCGGGGCGGTCTTGGGCGAGACGTCGAGCACCGGCATCCGGTATCTGCTTGACCCGCGTGTGGTCGACGGAACACAGTGGATCACCGGCGCCAACGAGCACGAGAAGCACGTGCTCGGTGTGGTCGCCGGCCGCGATTTCGTCGCTGACGGGTTCGTGGAGGCTGCCGAGGTGCGCGACGGCGACCCGGCTCCGGATGGCTCCGGTGCGATCACCACGCGGCGCGGCATGGAAATCGGTCACGTCTTCCAGCTTGGACGCAAATATGCCGAGGCACTCGGGCTCAAGGTGCTGGACGAAAACGGCAAGCTCGTCACCGTGACCATGGGTTCGTATGGGATCGGTGTCACCCGCATCCTCGCCGTGATCGCCGAGGCCAACAACGACGCCAAGGGTTTGATCTGGCCGCGCGAGGTCAGCCCGTTCGACGTGCACGTGGTCGCCGCCACAAAGGAGCCGGTCGTCTACGAGGCGGCCGAGAAGCTCGTGGCGGAACTGGAGGCGGCCGGCAACGACGTGCTGTTCGACGACCGGCTCAAGGTCTCGCCCGGGGTGAAGTTCGGCGACGCCGAGCTGATCGGGGTGCCGCGCATCGTCATCGTCGGCAAGGGCGTCGCCGACGGGATCGTCGAGCTCTGGGATCGAAGCACCGGACAGCGGGACAAACTGTCCCCGGCCGAGGTGCTCTCCCGCCTCGCCTAGCCCTGGCGCTCTCCGCCGTGTTCCGCCCGCCGTGTTCCGCCCGCCGTGTGTGAACCCGTTTCAAGGAGAATCTGTATTTCCGGCACGTGCCGACAGGCATCCGGACCGGTCTGAGACAGAAACTCCGTGATACGGGCGTAGGAGGGTAGCGGCCTGCATGCGATTTGAAAAGCGGGTGCGAACGCAGTAGCCGGTCCGCTCCGGTACCGTAGAGGGAGACTTCGGTGGGCGCGTCCCACCAGGCAGTGAGAAATGAATAGTGGAGGCACTCGGTGGACATCGACCTGAGCGTGCTGCGGCTCATGGAGCGCGAACGCGAAATCCCCTTCGATGAACTGGTTGCAATCATCGAACAAGCCATTCTGACGGCGTACCTGAAGCACACCGGCCAGCTCGAGCACAAGGACGACGGCACTCCCGCCCGCGTGGAGTTGGACCGCAAAAGCGGCCACATCGCCATCTTTGTGCCTCAGTTCGATGAGGAAGGGGTGAAGATCGGAGAGGCAGAGGATTCGCCCAGCGATTTCACCAGGGTCGGCGCTTTCGCCGCGAAACAGGTCATCAACCAGCGGTTGCGGGACATCGCCGACGATCACGTGCTGGGGGAGTTCAAGGGCCGCGAGGGTGACATCGTCGCCGGCATCATTCAGCAGGGTCCGAACCCTCGGATGATCCACGTGGACCTCGGCACGATCGAAGCGATTCTGCCCCCGGAGGAACAAGTTCCCGGGGAGGAATACACCCACGGAACCCGTATCCGCGTGTACGTCACGAGCGTGAGCAAGGGCCTCAAGGGGCCGTCGATCACCGTGTCCCGCACGCATCCGTCGCTGGTGAGGAAGCTGTTCGCCCTGGAAGTGCCCGAAATTGCCAGCGGCGTGGTGGAGATCATCTCCTTAGCGCGCGAGGCCGGGCATCGCACGAAGATCGCGGTGCGCGCCAACGAGCCCGGCGTGAACGCCAAGGGCGCATGCATCGGCGAGCTGGGCCAGCGGGTTCGCGCGGTCACCGCCGAGCTCAACAACGAGAAGATCGACATCGTCGACTACAGCCCCGACCTCGCCACCTTCGTGGCGAACGCGCTGTCCCCGGCGAAAGTCACGTCCTCGTTCGTCATCGACCAGTCGACGAAGGCAGTGCGAGCGCTTGTCCCCGACTACCAACTGTCGCTGGCGATCGGCAAGGAGGGCCAAAACGCCCG
>JBDTBD010000062.1:0-7928 GCA_039924285.1 Terrimesophilobacter sp.
ACCCACTCCTCCCTTGAGGGAGCTGACGCTGAGTACATGCACAAGTAGAGACATTACCTTCGCTATCCTGAAAGCGCCTAACCGCCGACGGTGCGCCGGGGGATGTGCAGAAGGGTTAAATGTTCAAGAAAATTCTGGTGGCGAACCGCGGCGAGATCGCCATTCGCGCTTTTCGCGCAGCATTCGAGCTGGGCGCACGTACCGTCGCAGTGTTCCCCTATGAGGACCGTAATTCGCTGCATCGCCTGAAGGCCGACGAGGCCTACCAGATCGGCACCGTCGGACATCCGGTGCGCGCGTACCTCGACGTGTCGGAGATCATCCGGGTCGCGAAAGACTGCGGCGCGGATGCGATTTATCCCGGATACGGGTTCCTTTCCGAAAACCCTGAGCTGGCGGCCGCGGCCGCGGCGGCCGGCATTACCTTCATCGGGCCGAGTGAGAAAGTCCTGCAAATGGCAGGCAACAAGGTCACCGCGAAGACGTATGCCAAAGCCGCCGGTGTTCCGGTTCTCGCCTCCACCCCGGCATCCAAAGACATCGACGCGCTCCTGGCCGGTGCGGACGCCATCGGCTTCCCGATCTTCGCCAAGGCGGTTGCCGGCGGCGGCGGCCGCGGGATGCGCCGGGTGAACTCGAAGGACGAGTTGCGCGGAGCCTTGGAAGAGGCCATGCGCGAGGCCGACAGCGCCTTCGGAGACCCGACCATGTTCCTGGAACAGGCGGTGCTGAGGCCGAGGCACGTCGAGGTGCAGATCCTCGCCGACAGCGCAGGGGAGACCGTCCACCTGTTCGAGCGGGACTGCTCACTGCAGCGGCGCAACCAGAAGGTCATCGAAATCTCGCCGGCGCCGAACCTCGACGAGAGCATCCGGCAGTCGCTGTACCGCGACGCCATCGCGTTCGCCAAGTCCATTGACTACGTCAATGCCGGAACCGTCGAATTCCTCGTCGACACGGTGGGGGAGCGCGCCGGACAGCACGTGTTCATCGAAATGAACCCGCGCATCCAGGTTGAGCACACCGTCACAGAGGAAGTCACCGACGTCGACCTCGTGCAGGCTCAGATGCGCATCGCGTTCGGGCAGACCCTCGGCGAGCTGGGGCTGCACCAGGAGGATCTACGCCTGCGCGGCGCCGCACTGCAGTGCCGGATCACCACGGAAGACCCCGCCGACGGATTCCGTCCGGACACCGGCAAGATCACCACCTACCGGTCGCCCGGCGGTGGCGGCATCCGCCTCGACGGCGGCACGATCGCCCCTGGCACCCGCATCAGCCCGCATTTCGACTCGATGCTCGTGAAGATGACCTGCCACGGGCGCGATTTCTCCGCAGCCGTCGCCCGCGCAAAACGAGGACTCGCAGAGTTCCGCATTCGCGGCGTTTCCACCAACATCCCCTTCTTGCAGGCTGTGCTAGAAGACCCCACCTTCGAAGCCGGCGATCTGAGCACCTCCTTTATCGATGAACGCCCCGATCTGGTCAAGGCGCAGCCGTCCAAGGACCGCGGGACGAAAATTCTTACCTGGCTGGCCGACGTGACCGTCAACCAGCCGTACGGCGACGGGGCCGGCATCGTCCGCCCCGCGTTCAAACTTCCCGTGATCGATCTGGCCGAGCCGGCGCCCGCCGGGTCCCGTCAGCGGCTGCTCGAGCTCGGCCCACAGGGTTTTGCCGCGGCGCTGCGTCAGCAGAGTGCGCTGGCGGTCACCGAGACGACGTTCCGCGACGCACACCAGTCCCTGCTGGCCACCCGGGTTCGCACCAAGGACCTTCTCACCGTCGCCCCGTACGTGGCACGGCTCACCCCGCAGCTGCTGTCGGTCGAGGCCTGGGGCGGCGCCACCTATGACGTGGCCCTGCGCTTCCTGTCGGAGGACCCGTGGGACCGCCTGGCGTCGCTGCGTGAGGCGCTGCCGAACGTGGCGATCCAAATGCTGCTGCGCGGCCGCAACACGGTGGGGTACACGCCCTACCCGACCGAGGTGACGGATGCGTTCGTGCAGGAAGCCGCCGCCAGCGGCATTGACATCTTCCGCATTTTCGACGCCCTCAACGACGTGTCCCAGATGAAGCCGGCCATCGACGCTGTGCTCGCCACCGGGACCAGTGTCGCGGAGGTGGCGCTGTGCTACACCGGCGACCTGCTCGACCCGGCAGAAGACCTGTACACACTGGACTACTATCTGCGGTTGGCCGAGCAAATCGTGAAAGCCGGGGCCCACATCCTGGCCATTAAGGACATGGCCGGACTGCTGCGCGCCTCGGCAGCGGAGAAGCTCGTCGAGGCGCTCCGCGCCAGGTTCGATCTGCCCATCCACGTGCACACGCACGACACCGCGGGCGGACAGCTGGCCACGCTGCTCGCTGCGAGCCGCGCGGGCGCCGATGCCGTGGACGTCGCCAGTGCGCCGATGTCGGGCACGACGAGCCAGCCATCGGCTTCCGCCCTGGTGGCCGCCCTCGCCCACACCGAGCGCGACACGGGGCTCTCGCTCAAAGCGGTGTCCGACCTTGAGCCGTACTGGGAGGCGGTGCGCCGGGTCTACAAGCCGTTCGAGTCCGGATTGCCGGCGCCGACCGGCCGGGTGTACCACCACGAGATTCCCGGTGGGCAGCTGTCCAACCTTCGCCAGCAGGCAATCGCTCTCGGACTGGCCGCACAGTTCGAGAAAATCGAGGACTGGTATGCGGCGGCGAACACGATTCTCGGCCGCCCGCCTAAGGTCACCCCGTCGTCGAAGGCAGTGGGCGACCTCGCGCTGGCCATGGCTGCCGCGGATGCCGACCCGGTCGACTTCGAACAAAACCCTGGCTCCTACGACATCCCGGATTCGGTCATCGGATTCATGGCGGGGGAGCTGGGCAACCCCCCGGGCGGCTGGCCTGAGCCGTTCCGCACCAAGGTGCTCGAAGGTCGTACAGTGCGAAACGGGGTGAAAGACCTCACCGATGAAGACCGGACCGCGTTGAATGCGGATTCCGGCACCCGGCGCGCGACGCTCAACCGGCTGCTCTTTCCCGGCCCCACCAAGTCGTTTGATGAGGCTAGGGAAACCTACGGCGACCTGTCGGCAATCGACACCGTCGACTACCTGTACGGGCTTAAGCAGGGCACCGATCACGTCGTGGAGGTCAGCCCGGGGGTGCGAATCTTCGTCGGGCTGGAGGCGATCGGGGAACCCGATGCCAAAGGCATGCGCACCGTCATGGCGATCATCAACGGCCAGTTGCGCCCCGTGTTCGTGCGCGATCGAAGCATTACCGTACAGGTGAAATCTGCGGAGAAAGCGGATGCCACCAAACCAGGGCATGTGGCGGCACCGTTCTCCGGAGTGGTCACGCTGCAGGTAGAAGAAGGCGCCGTCGTCGAGGCTGGCCAATCCGTGGCCTCCATCGAGGCGATGAAGATGGAGGCGGCCATCACCGCGAACATCGCCGGCACGGTAGTTCGGCTGGCGATCCCGAAGACGCAGCAAGTGGATGCTGGCGACCTGTTAGTGGAGATTCAGTCAAACTAGCCTGTGCCGGTGCAAACTGCCGGGGTAAACTAGGTCGTCGCATCAGGAGAGGCGTTGCCGTAAGTGATAGCCAAACGCAATAAGACGGACGAGGCAGGCGAGCTTCTCGACACCGAGCAGACCGACGAGCCGCATCTGGACGAGGTTGCGGAGCTGTTGGACGATTCCGGAACCACCGATCCAGCGGACCTTCCCGACAGCATGACCATCGCGGTCAGCTTGCCCGCGCCGGTGCGTGCCGCACCAGCAGACGAAATCGCAGTGGCAATCGACGAAGTCACCGTCGATCCTGGGCGGCTGGCCGGCCAGGGAGTCAGCACCACCTCCATCGAGGTCGTCACCGGACCGGTGCTGCAACAAGAGGGCGGCCACGACGACGGAACTGCCGAAAACCGGATCGACAACACTGGTCCGCACTCGGTTTACAGCCGCCGGGACCGGCTCCGCGGCGAGGTGTCTGACACACCGGAACCGGCCGCCATGCTCACCGCGGACCGGTTGCTCGATTCTCGCAAGCGCAAGCGCCCGAGGCCCGAAGGCGGCTGGAGCGAGTTCGTCTACGCGGTGAGCTTCGGCATGGTGAACCTCGGTGACTCCCCGAAGGCTCGGGAACGCAAACGGCTGGACCTGCGCATCGATAAGTCGTTCGAGGGTGGAACTCGCTTCGTGCCGGTGCTCACCCGTAAGGGCGGCGTAGGCAAGACCACGGTCACTGCCCTGCTGGGGATGGCGTTGGCCTCCAGTCGAGAGGACCGGATCATTGCCATCGACGCCAACCCCGATCGCGGCACCCTCGCCGAGCGTGTCAGCAAGCAGACCAGGTTCACCGTCCGGGATGTGGTGACCAAGGCGGCGTCGATCACGAGCTTCAGCGACCTCACTCCGCTGGTGTCCCATGATGAAACTCGACTGGACATCCTGGCCTCGGACACTGATCCAATGCTGTCTGAGGCGTTCGACGAGAACGACTACAACGTCGTCGCGGATCTCACTGCCCGGTTTTATTCGATAGCGCTGACCGACTGCGGCACCGGCATCGTGCACTCGGTCATGCGGGCGACGCTGCAGCGGGCGGATTCGGTGGTGATCGTCTCCGGCGGGAGCGTGGACGAGGCCAGGCTGGCCTCCGAGACCCTGACCTGGCTGGAGTCCAACGGATACGGTGAGCTGGTCCGCAACGCCGTCGTCGCGCTCAACACGGCGACGCAGGGCACCAACCTCGTGAAACTCGAGGAGATCGAAGCGCACTTCAGATCGAGGGTGCGCGAGATCGTGCGTATTCCTTACGACCCGCAGTTGGCCGCCGGTTCGGTCATCAACTATGAGGAGTTGAAGGAACTCACCAGAACCTCGGCGAGGGAACTGGCTGCTCTCGTTATCGACGGACTTCCGGTTCGGCGAGGCGCCTAAGCGCGATGGCGGAACGGCAGATCAGGATCTTCGGTGATCCGGTGCTCAAGACGGTGTCCGACCCGATCAGCATCACAGATGAGCGGGTGGCCAGCCTGGTGACCGATCTGGTCGACACGGTGAAGCTCCCGGGGCGCGCCGGCGTGGCCGCCCCGCAAATCGGTGTGAACCAACGCGCGTTCAGCTACAACATCGACGGCGACATCGGCTATATCCTCAATCCGGTGCTCGTCGACGTGTCGGGCGAGCTGGAACTCGTCGACGAGGGATGCCTCTCGGTGCCCGGGTTCTACTTTCAGCGGATGCGGTATCCGTTCGCGCGGGTCACCGGCATCGACCTGGACGGCAACCCGGTGGAGCTGAGCGGTTCGGGACTGATGGCGCAGGCACTGCAGCACGAAACCGATCACCTGGATGGCAAATTGTTCATCGAGGGCCTCGATCACGATCGAAAGCGCGAGGCGATGCGGCAAATCCGGGAATCGGACTGGTTCTAACTCGTCTTGCCCGGTGCCGCGGCACTGCTAGTGCTGGAGCGAGTGGCCCTCGGTGGCAGTCGTATCCTCGTACATGGTCGAGATCACGTCGGCAAAGTCGGCAAGAATCACGTTGCGCTTGATGCTCATCTTCGGCGTCAGGTGACCGCTTGATTCCGAGAGGTTCGCATCGAGCACGACGAACTTGCGGATCGATTCCGCCCTGGACACGCTGGCGTTGGCGGCATCCACCGCGCGCTGCAACTCGGCGAGCACTTTCGGATGCCTTGCCGCCTGCGCCAGAGGCATGTTGGGGTCTTCGCCGTTGTTGTTCAGCCACACCGGAAGCATCTCGGGGTCGAGTGCGATCAGCGCACCGATGAACGGCTTCTGATCGCCGACCACGATGACCTGATCGATGATCGGGTTGGCACGAATCGGATCTTCCAGCGCGGCAGGGGCGACGTTCTTGCCGCCGGCGGTGACGATGATCTCCTTTTTACGACCGGTGATTTCCAGATAACCGTCGTCGTCGATGGTGCCGATGTCGCCGGTCTTGAACCATTCGCCATCGAACACCGCAGCGGTAGCAGCGTCGTTCTTCCAGTATCCGCCGAAGATGTTCACGCCTTTGGCCTGAATCTCGCCGTCGTCCGCGAGCCGCACGGAGCAACCCGGCAGGGGTGGTCCGACCTTGCCGATCTTGAAGTTCGAGGCCAGGTTGACAGTGATGGGCGCCGTGGTCTCGGTGAGGCCGTAGCCTTCCAGGATGGTCATGCCGAGGCTGCGATAGAAGTGTCCGAGCCGCAGCCCGAGCGGAGCAGACCCGGAAACCGCGTACTTGACCCGGCCGCCCAGCGCAGCCTTGATCTTGCTGTACACGAGCAGATCGAACAGTGCGAACTTGGCCCGCAGCGCGAGTGGGATCTTGCCGGCGTCGATTGCCTTTGAGTGCGCGATCGCGACTTCGGCGGCTGCGCGGAAGATCCGCCCCTTCCCACCGGCCTCGGCCTTCTGCTCCGACGAGTTGTAGACCTTTTCGAACACCCGCGGCACGGCCAACAAAAAGGTTGGTTTGAAACTGGCCATGGACGGCAGTAGCTGTTTGGTGTCGGCTTGGTGTCCGACCTTGACGCCGCCGTGGACACACAGCACCTCGATGAACCTGGCGAAGATGTGCGCCAGGGTGACGAAGAGCAGCGTCGACGAACCGGGTTGCACCACCTCGGGGATTGCCAGGCGCGCATTGCGGCACAGCTCGACAAAGTTGGAGTGGGTGAGCACGCACCCCTTCGGACGCCCGGTGGTCCCGGCGGTGTAGATGAGCGTGGCCAGGTCCGAGCCCTTCGCGAGGTTTCGGCGGCGCTCCACCTCGTCGTCGGGAACGCTGGTGCCCGATGCGGCAAGCTTGTCCAGATCTCCCAGGTGGATCTGCCAGGCATTCCTGATCAGCGGCAGGTCAGGATGCACCTCGTCGAAGCGAGCGAAGTGGTCAGCGGTTTCGACAATGATGCCGGTTGCGCCGGAGTCGGTGAGATTCCACAGCACCTGCCTGGGCGAAGACGTCTCATAGATGGGAACGAGCACGGCGCCGGCAAACCACATGGCAAAGTCGATCAGCGTCCACTCGTATCGTGTCTTGCACATCAGGCCGACCTTGTCGCCAGGCTCGATTCCGGCGGCGATGAAACCCTTGGCCAGCGCACGTACTTGCCGGAGGAACTCTGCGGCGGTGACATCCGACCAGCCGCCGTCGGCAGTCGGCAACGCGAACAAAGCCAGGTCGGGAGTTTCCGCCACGCGTTCGATCAGAAGGTCCGTCGCATTGGCTTCGGGGTCGGCTTTAACAAGGGCGGGCATGTCGTACTGTTCCACGGCAACTCCTTCGACACCGGTAGTGTTTGGTGCCTCCACTCTAACCGTTGGCCCCCGGAATACGGGCTGAAAGCACCCCCAGTGGGGGGCGCCGAGTAGAGTTGAAAAAATTCGCCGAGGAAGGTCCCGATGTTTTATTGGCTCATGAAGAACTGGGTCGTAGGGCCGATCGTCAAGGCTGCGTTCCGCCCCTGGATTACCGGGCACGACAACATTCCGACGACCGGAGGGGTGATCCTGGCCAGCAATCACCTGTCGTTCATCGACTCCGTGTTCCTGCCGCTAGTGATCGATCGTCAGATCAGTTTCCTTGCAAAGAGTGACTATTACACCGCGACCGGGTTCAAGGGCTGGTTCATCAAGACCTTCTTGAAAGCGTCGGGAATGCTGCCGATCGATCGTTCCGGCGGGAAAGCCTCTGAGGCGTCGCTGGAAACCGGCCTCGGCGTGCTCGCCGCGGGGGATGTCTTGGGAATTTACCCCGAGGGCACCAGAAGCCCAGACGGCAAACTGTACCGGGGCCGCACCGGTGTGGCTCGGATGATCCTCGAAGCCACTGTGCCCGTTGTCCCTGTCGCCATGATCGACACCGCGAAGGTGATGCCGATCGGTGCGCGGCTGCCCAAGGTGCGGCGTATCGGCG
>JBDTBD010000063.1:0-16758 GCA_039924285.1 Terrimesophilobacter sp.
GTCGAGCCCGCCGCAGCAGGCGGGGCCACCCACACCGATAACGGAATGGTGTTGTGATGGTTCCACCACCGCACCCTGGACACCTCCGGCTGGGCCTTCCGAATGGTCAACGGACTACCACAAGTCAAATACCCACCCTGGCTCGACCCCACCAACACCTGGTACCCCACCCAACGATCCACCACACTCCAACACACCCAAGCCGACCGCAAACGACAACAATAAACAACGCCCAGATACGGGCTCGTCTTCACGTGCTGCCCGCTCCAGACCTACCGCTGGCGTCGGCGTTAGCGCAATACCGAGCTGAGCAGGATGCTCGTTTCGCTGTTGACGACCCCGTCGATTGATCGGATCCGGCCCAACAACCGGTCGAAGACTCTGAGCGTGCTCGTGCGCAAGTCAGCTACCAGGTCCCATCCGCCGTTCGTCGAGTGCAGTGCCTGCACTTCGGGAAAACCCCGGAGTTTGCGGATGACGTCATCGGTCGAGCGCCCCTCAACCTCTATGAGCGTTATCGCGCGGATGACGTCTGTCTCTGATTCCTCGCGAATGCGCACCGTGAATCCCAGCACGGTTCCGGATGCGACCAGCCGGGCAAGACGGTTGTTCACCGTTGCGCGGGTCACGCCGAGCGTTTCGGCCAGCGACGCGACCGGTTCGCGTCCATTCGTGCGCAACTCGGCAATCAGTCGGCGGTCAAGGTCATCCAAATCGTGCATAGACGAAGTGTATATAGAACATGTGCATTATGTTCGAGTGCGTGCCCTAAATGGGCAGTAAATGCCATTGTCACTGCACGTGGGCGCCCCTTAGCGTTGAAGGAGAGTGGATAACTCAAAGGAGAGGTGCGGAATGGTTCGGTTTGTTGGTGTTCAGAACGTGGTGCGGTGGATTCAGTCCAAGGGGCTCGAGACGATCCTCACCGAGCTGGGCGCCTACGTGTCGGAGGACTACCGCCGCTGGGAATCCTTCGAAAAGGCGCCGCGAGTGGCGAGCCACTCGGCCGTTGGCGTGATTGAGCTGATGCCCACCAGCGACGGCACGCTCTATGGTTTCAAGTACGTGAATGGGCACCCGTCCAACCCCGCCAAGGGTCTGCAGACCGTCACTGCGTTCGGCACGTTGGCCGATGTCGAAAGCGGCTATCCGCTGCTCATCGCCGAGATGACCATACTGACTGCACTGCGCACCGCTGCCACGTCGGCGATGGCCGCGGGGCACCTCGCGCGGGCGAATTCCACGACGATGGCGATGATCGGGTCCGGAACGCAAGCCGAATTCCAGGCGATCGGCATCCGCGGGACAACCGGCATCCGCAGCCTTCGGGTGTTCGACACCGACCCGCACGCCACCGCGAAGCTGGTGCGCAACCTCACGCCACTCGGCTTCGACGTGTATGTCGCGACGGGTGCCGCGGATGCGGTCACCGGCGCGGACGTCATCACCACGTGCACCGCCGACAAGACCAACGCCACAATTCTCACGGACGACATGATCGGTTCCGGCGTGCACCTCAACGCGATCGGCGGCGACTGCCCCGGCAAGACCGAACTCGACCCGGCAATCCTGCGTCGCGCCGACGTGTTCGTCGAGTTCCCCGAGCAGACCCGCATCGAGGGCGAGATCCAGCAACTCGAGGCCGACTTCCCGGTCACCGAACTGTGGCGCGTCGTCGCCGGAGTTACGCCAGGGCGCACATCAGACCAGCAGATCACCGTGTACGACTCGGTCGGCTTCGCGATCGAGGACTTCTCCGTTCTGCGTTACCTCAGCGACAGCGTGAACGGCACGGAGTACGCAGTCGACATCGACCTGGTCGCCGACCCGGCCGACCCCAAGGATCTATTCGGCTTTGCCATGGGCGTTGGCGCACCCCTTCCGGTTCGCTGACAACTGCGGATGTCCATCCAAGCGCCGTCGGCGGTCGTGCTGATCAGACCGCACTATTTTGAACCCAATCCCGCGACGACCGCCGACAACACGTTCCAATCGCCGGTGCCGTCGGGGCGCTCGGACACGATCGCCGCGTGCGCGCAACAGGAGGTTACTGACGTCGCTGCCGCGCTCGTCGAGCACGGGGTGACCGTGCACCTGTTCGACGATGAGCAACCCGGCCGACCAGACAGCGTCTTTCCGAATAACTGGTTCTCCACGCACTCCGGCGGCCACATTGCCCTGTTCCCCATGCAGTCGCCGAGCCGGCGCGGCGAGCGGAGGGCTGATGTCGTCGAGCAGCTCAAGCGCGACTACCGCGTTCAAGACGTGATCGACTATTCGGGGCTCGAATACGACGATGTCTTTCTCGAGGGCACCGGCGCGATGGTCTTCGACCAAGTCAGCCGGGTCGCCTATACGGTGCGCTCAGCCCGGGCCGATCCCGTGGCACTGGAGCGGTTCTGCACCAATTTCGGCTACGAACCGATGGCGTTTGACGCCGTCGACGAGGCTGGTCGGCCCGTGTACCACACGAACGTCCTGATGTGCATCGCCACCGACTTCGTGATGATCGGGTCCGGGTTCATTGCCGACCAGCGACGGCGCGCTCAAATCCTCGAGCGGCTGGCAGTGCAGGGCAGGCGCATTATCGACCTCAGTCTGATGCAAATTCGTGAGTTCGCCGGCAATGCCATCGAACTGCAAGGCCGCGACGGCCGCATCCTGGCGATCTCCTCGCGGGCGCTGGCGAGCCTGGGTGCGGCACAGCGGGCGATTATCGAAGACAGCGCCACCATCGTCCCGCTCTCCGTGCCGACCATCGAGCTGGCCGGCGGCTCCGTCCGCTGCATGATCGCCGGTGTGCACCTCGATCCGCGGCCGACTGCAAAGCCCTACTGAGCTTGTCGACGCAGCGGGATCCGGTGTCGGGTGAGTGGGAACCCATTGACTCGGCACCGCGGCGAAAGCGACAATGGCGAACGTGACTCACTCCGATGCAACGCAGCTGGACCAGCGGTTTCAGGCTCGGCTGGTGAAAAGTCCCAAGAAAGGCGGCTGGACCTACGTAGTGATGCCCGGCTCGGTCGAATTTTTCGAGACCCGCGGACTGGTGAAGGTGCGGGCAACCGTGGACGGACATCCGATCGAGGGTTCTTTCATGGCGTTGGGCGATGGCTCGCACATGCTGCCGATCAACGCCTCAGTGCGCCAAGCGATCGGTAAGCGCGAAGGCGACACGGTCACAGTTCATCTGACGGAGCGACTGCCAAAGTAGTGCCATATCACGGTGCCTCCGGCATACTCCCTCGGGAGTAACCACAGCGATTCACGTCCACCGGCCGACGGATGACGTGACGACGTGCGGGACGTACGATTCTGGCATGCCCTATCCAGGCCACCACTTTGAAGACGGCTTTCGCGGACCCTGGCAGGCAGGGCAGCAACTCGGCGCGGGTCCACAGCGCTGGGCACGTCTCTGGCTGCCGGTGATCGTCTCGTTCCTGATCCAGGTGCCCGCCGCCCTCTGGGTCTGGCGCCGGGGTCCGCGAGGGCCGCGATTCCCTTGGCACGACATCCTCTCCGTGAGCGGAGGCGAGATCGGGCTTGGCCTTTTCATCGCCTTGATCGGCCCGGTTGCGCTCATTGCGGCCAGGCGCGCTCCCGGCCCGGTGGTCGCGATCGCCACCGCGGCCGCCACTGCCGACGTTTTGATCAGTGCCGATCAGCCGGGCCCGCCATACATCGCGCTGGCCTTCGCCATCGTCGGCGCCATCGTGCGCGGCGCGCGAATCTGGGCATGGCTGTCGGTTGCGGCGGGCTGGCTCGGTACGATCATCGGCGCGATGGTGTTGCATCTCAACGTGCCACCGTCGAGCATCGCGGGAACGACGCTCGGCATCCTCATCGTTATGGGCATCGGCGAAGGCATCCGCTATCGCCGGGAACAGGCTCTCGAGTACCGCAGCAGAATCGAGCAGCACAAGCAGTCCGATGTGCACGCCGAACGGATGCGCATCGCCAGGGAGCTGCACGATGTGCTCGCCCACTCGCTCAGTCAGATCAACGTGCAAGCTGGCGTCGGACTGCACCTCATGGACAAACAGCCTCAGCAGGCCGCCGCCGCGCTAGCCAGCATCAAAGAGGTCAGCAAAACCGCCCTGGATGAGGTGCGCTCGGTACTCGGCATCCTGAGGTCGGATGACGGAGCAGATCCGAGCGCACCGCTCGTGCCTGAGCCCGACCTCTCACGCCTACCCGGACTGGCGGCCGCGGTGACCGCGCGGGGGCTCGTGGTGGAGCTGCGGAATTCGCTCACCGGGACAGCTCCCGCCGCGGTGCAGCTGGCCATCTATCGCATCGTGCAGGAGTCCCTCACCAACGTCGTGCGCCACGCGGGGGCGACCAGGGCAACCGTAGACGTCTCAATTGTCGACGGCAGCTATCGCGTGCAGGTGACCGACAACGGTTCCGGCGGCGAGAACCGCGGTGCCGGCCGCGGGCTGATCGGGATGCACGAACGCGCCGGACTGCTCGGCGGAACCCTCACCACAGGCACGGGCGCGGACGGCGGCTTCCTGGTGACCGCGACAATACCCGCCAAGGAGAGCATTCCATGATTCGAGTGGCCATCGCCGACGATCAGCAACTCGTGCGGGCCGGCTTCGCCGCCCTTGTCGACTCCGAACCCGACCTCGAAGTGGTGGGGGAGGCATCCACCGGAGCCGAAGCCGTCGCCCTCGTCGCCCGCACCACGCCCGACGTTGTGCTCATGGACATCCGGATGCCCGACGGCGACGGTCTGTGGGCGACGGAACGCATCGTGTCCCGCCCCGAACTGGCCGGCACCCGCATTGTCATCGTCACCACTTTCGAGCTCGACGAGTATGTCGCGCAGGCGATCAAAGCCGGCGCGAGCGGCTTCCTCGTGAAGGACACCGAACCCGTCGAACTGATCCGCGCCGTGCGGGTGGTCGCGGCCGGTGACGCGCTGCTGTCGCCGAGCGTCACCCGGCGCCTGCTCGAGCGGGTTGCCGGCACGCTCAGTCAGACTCCGGATGTCAGTGCGCTCGACGTGCTCACCGATCGGGAACGCGAGGTGCTCGGGCTCGTCGGCCGCGGCCTCACCAACGACGAGATCGGCCGCAGCCTGTTTCTCAGCCCGCTTACCGCGAAAACCCACGTGTCGCGGATCATGTCGAAACTGGCAGTGCGGGACCGTGTGCACCTCGTCGTCGTAGCGTACGAAACCGGGCTCGTGCGGGCGGGCTACCGGGAGTAGGTCCGCGCGGTTGGATGCTCCGATCGCAGTACAGCGAATGCATCCGCTGGGCAGATTCGCCCAGTCACGGCTCCGGCGAGAGTGGGTCCAGAGGTTCACACGGAACCACTGCTACGAAAGGGAACTACTGTGTTGACAACACTCGCACTTGCAGGGCCGCACTGGGCGGGCGCAGGCTTCGGATGGCTCTGGCTGTTCGTTCCGCTGATCTGGATTGGCGTGTTCGTGCTGATTTTCATCCTGGTCGGGCGCCGCTGGCGCCGGGGTTGGGGCGAGCATCCGTACGGGCCTTGGAACGACGGCTCGCGCTCCGCCGAAGCCACGCTCGGTGACAGATACGCCAGAGGGGACGTTGACGAGACGGAGTACCGCGCCCGATTAGAGGTGCTGAGGGCCAACCGCACTCCACCGCCGCGCTAGCGGTCCGCCCGGCGTCGTACCCTCGCGTGCCGATGCGATATTCTCGGCGACGTGGACGCGCATGCCAAGGACTGACGACGAGTTCGCCGCCATCCGCGCCGGACTCGCTGTCGGACTGGCCGCCGCGGCCTACGGCGTGTCATACGGCGCCCTCGCCGTTGCCGCTGGACTCGACGTGTGGCAAACCTGCGTGATGAGCCTGGTGATGTTCACCGGCGGTTCACAGTTTGCGCTCATCGGCGTGCTTGCCTCCGGCGGTGTCGCCGCGGGCGGTTCCGCGATCGCCAGCGCCGCAATCCTGGGCATCCGGAACGGGGTTTACGGAGCCAGGGTGTCGCCCATCATCGGGCGCGGCTGGTTCCGCAGGCTCGTCGCAGCGTGGGTCACGATCGACGAGACAACGGCTGTCGCCACGACCCAACCCACCCTGCGGGGTCAGCGGGTCGGGTTTTGGGTGACGGCGGCGGCGACATTCATCGGCTGGAACATCACCACCCTCATCGGCGCACTCATTGGCGACGCGCTCGGCGACGTGCGGCAATACGGGCTGGATGCCGCTGCTGCCGCCGCGTTTCTCGGCCTGCTCTGGCCCAGACTGCGGGAACTGCAGACCGTCGCCGTTGCAGCAGGCGCCGCGGTGGTCGCCGCAGCGCTCACCCCGGTGCTGATGCCGGGGCTCCCGGTGCTCGTGGCCGGGATCGTCGCGGTGCTGGTCGGAGTGTTCAACTGGCTGGGCCGCCCCGGCGCCGTCTCCAGCGCACCGCCGACCGGAAGACCCGCGCCGTCGAGTCACGCCGAGAAGCACTCGGAGAGGTCATCGTGACCCTCTGGCTCATCGTCATCATCGCCTCGCTGGCGTGCGTCGCGCTGAAACTCGGCGGCTACCTCGTACCGGAGTCGTTCCTGCAGCGGCCGATGCCGTCTCGCGTCGCGAACCTGCTCACCGTGGCGCTGCTCTCGGCGCTCGTCGCCGTGCAGACCCTGGGCTCCGGCACTCACGTTGTGCTGGATGCCCGGGTGCCGGCGCTTCTCGTTGCAGCCGGCCTGTTCGCACTGCGAGTGCCGTTCATCCTTGTGGTGGTCGCGGCCGCCGTCGTCGCCGCGCTGCTGCGTGCCTTCGGCTAACCGTCGAGGTCGTCTATGCCGGGCAGCCAGCTCTGACCCGCGATGCCCCAGCCGCTCTTTCGAATGGCCTTAGCCGCAGCCTTCGCGTGGACGTGCTCCAATCGGTCGACGTAGAGCACTCCGTCGAGGTGGTCGTACTCGTGCTGAAGGATGCGCGCGAGCCAGCCGCCGGTACGAAGCTCGAACGGCGTGTTGCTCGCATCCACCGCCCGCAGCACCGCCAGGGGAGCGCGCCGCAGCGGGAACCTCTCGCCAGGAACCGAGAGGCAGCCCTCGGACTCGGCTTCCTCATCGGCCGCGCCGGCGGGCACCGGACTGATCCACAGTTCCGGGTTGATCGCGACTCCGTGCATCCTGGTCTCGTCGTCGTCGGTCCAGTCGTAGACGAAAAGTCGCAACGGCACGCCCACCTGTGGAGCGGCGAGGCCGACCCCCGGTGCGGCGTGCATCGTCTCGATCATGTCAGCCACCAGGGTGCCTAATTCGGCTCCGAATTCGGTCACGGGTGCCGCGGGAAAGTGGAGTACCGGATCTCCGGTGATTCGAATGGGAAGTACGGCCATTCGGCAAGAATATCGTGGCCCCAGCAGGTAAAGTCGTGGGGTGCCGCTGGACCTGAGTGACTTCGCGATTCACGCCATCACTCTCACGCCTCAGCAGGGACTGGGTATCCCGGTCGCCCTGGTCGGGGCCGTCTTTCTGGCTCTTGGCGCACAGTTCCAGCATCGCGGTGTGAACAAGATGGAAGCACGCTGTGTGGAGCCGGCCCGGTCGGGCCTCAGCTTTCACCAGCTGTTGCTGCTATTGCGGCGGCCGTCTTGGGTGATCGGCACTCTCATGCTCGGCCTCGCAGTGGTGTTCCAACTCACCAGCCTCGGTCTGGCGCCGATCATCGTGGTGCAGCCGCTCGGGGCGATCGCGCTGGTGATCACAGCGATCGTCAACGCGCGGATATCCAAGGTACGGATTGAACGAGCGTCGATCCGCGCGATCGTGCTGTGCGTCGGGGGCATCGGAATCTTTGTCACGATCGCGGCATTCACCGCAACATCGAATCCGGTGAATGAGGGGCAGCTGATTACCGTCCTGGTTATTCTCGCGGTCGTCACCATCGCGTTTGCGCTATTTTTCGTCTACTTGCGCAACCGATTCAAAGCCATCGTGTACATCATTGCCGCCGGGGTGCTCTACGGGTTTGTGGCGACCCTGGCCAAGGTGGTCATCGATAGGATCAAGACCCTGTTCCTTCCGACCTTTCACATCGGTGAGTTGGAGTGGCTCACGGTGGTGTGCGTGATCGCGCTGCTTGCTGCAGCGGCACTCGGCGGGTACTTTGTGCAGAGCGCGTACTCCTCGGGCCCGCCGGATCTCGTCATTGCAGGGCTGACGGTGATCGACCCGCTGGTCGCCGTGACTATCGGGGTTGTCGTGTTACAGGAAGCGGCGGAAGCGCCGTGGTATGCAGTCGTCGCCTTCGCCGTTGCAGGCATCATCGCAGTTTACGGAGTACTGCAGTTGGCCAAACATCATCCGCAATCGCAGCACTAGTGTGGTTACGGACCACGAACGACAAAGGATCGATCACGAATTTGCCTGACGCTGTGCACGGACCAGACTCTGCGCGAAAGCGGCCGCTCCGCATCCTGATTGGTGCGGATACCTTCCCGCCGGATGTTAACGGCGCCGCAAACTTTTCCTCCCGCCTCGCCGCCGGATTGGTGGCTCGAGGGCACAATGTGCGGGTCGAGGCGCCCGCCGCCAGCCTCAAACACGGCGCGATCGTGGAGCGCCACGACGGGGAATCGTTCACCGTGCACCGGCTGTTCTCACTGCGTTGGTACCCCCACGATTGGCTGCGGTTCGCGATGCCGTGGACCAGCCAGGCGAACGCGAAGAAGATTCTGCACGAGTTCAAGCCGGACGTCGTGCACATTCAATCGCACATCATTGTCGGCCGCGGGTTGGCCAGACAAGCGCACAAGCACGGCATCAGAGTGGTGGCAACGAACCATTTCATGCCGGAAAACCTGATCGAACACACCCTCCTGCCCCGGTTCCTGCGCAAGACGGCAATCGACATCGCATGGAACGACGCGTCGAAAACGTACCGACTGTGCGACGCGGTCACCTCGCCGAGCCGGAAGGCAGCAGACTTTCTTGAGGCCGAAACCGGCCTCACCGGGGTGCACGCGGTGTCGTGCGGGATCACCGCGAGTGACTACACGCCAAGCTTTGCGCCCAAGACGGAAAACCGGGTGGTGTTTGTCGGCCGGGTCACGGGGGAGAAGCACCTGGATGTGCTGCTGCGCGCCGCGGCAAAACTGGACCCCGCGCTGCGGGTGAAGCTTGAGATCGTGGGCGGCGGCGATCTGCTGCACCAGCTGCGGCAGCTGGCCAACGAGCTGGGCATCGGTTCAAGCACGATTTTCACCGGGCATGTTTCTGATGAGGAGCTGCGCGCGGCGCTCACCCGTGCAACTGTGTTTGCGATCCCGTCAATCGCAGAGCTGCAGAGTATCGCCACCATGGAGGCCATGGCGTCGGGGCTGCCCATCGTGGCTGCCAATGCTATGGCGTTGCCCCATCTGGTGCACAACGGAAAGAACGGTTACCTGTTCGAGCCGGCCAACGTTGACGATTTGGCGGCGAAACTCACCGAGGTACTCACGGCATCCGATGCGGAGCTCGCTCGGATGAAGCGCAACAGTTTGAAATACATCGAGGCACACGACATTGAGCGCACTCTGGACACGTTTGAGAGCCTGTATCGTGGGGAACCGGTGACCGATCCAGTCACCGACGTTTCGGTCAAGGACGCGGCGAAATAGCGGCGGCGGTCGAATCGGGGCGGTAGCTCAGCTGGTTAGAGCAGCGGACTCATAATCCGTCGGTCATGGGTTCAAGTCCCATCCGCCCCACACCCCGCCGGCTGCCGCACCGTCGGCGTGGTGCAGCACTTCGCGCTAGATGCCCAGGACTGCCTTTGCGATGAGAAAGTAGATGACCAACCCGGTCGCATCCACAAAGGTGCTGATGAACGGTGCGGACACGATCGCGGGATCGACTCGGGCTGCGCGGGCCACCAGCGGGATCGTGCCGCCGACAGTCGCCGCGAGGGTGCCGATCGCGGTCACCGTCAGGCCGAGCACGAGAGCGATCGGTGGGCCTACGAGCAGCGCCGCTGGGACGAAGCCGAGCACCCCGAGCACTCCACCGAGCATCACCCCCACTCGCAGTTCGCGGAGCACCACCCGCGCGACGTCCCGCGGTCGAACTTCGCCGATCGCGAGCGCGCGGGTGATCGTGGTGGCCGCCTGTGCGCCGATATTGCCGCCGGCGCCGATCAGCATCGGGATGAACAGGGCGAGGGCAAGGGACTGTTCAAGCGTGGGGGCGAAGGTGCCCTGCACCGCCACGGTGAGGGTGGAGGCGCCGACCAGCACGAACAGCCAGATGACCCGGCTGCGCACTACGGCGAACAGCCGCGCGGACAGGTAGGGCTGGCGCAGCGGCTCGGAACCGCCGGTGCGGGCGGCGTCTTCGGCCTCGGCCGCAGCCAGGATTCCCGCGGCGTCGTCGAAGGTCAGCAATCCCACCAGGCGGTTCTCCGAGTCGACGACCGCGGTGGCGATCGCGTCTGCCTCAACGACTCGACGGGCAGCGGCCTCCTCCTGCTCACCCACCGAGATCAGGATCGGATCGTGCATTAGATCGGAGACCAGCGCGCGCGGCGGAGCCAACAGCAGGTCGCGAAGCTCGATCGCGCCGACGACAATTCGGCTGTCTCCTGCCACCGGAAGAAAGTAGATCGTTTCTGCGTGCCGACCGGCCGATCGCACGTGGTCGAGGGCCTGCGCTGCGCTCATGGTTGCGAGCACCTTAATATATTCCGGACTCATCCGGCGCCCGATACTGCCCACCGGGTACCCCAGCAACGCTGCGGTCAGTTGATGCTCGCGTGGCGACAGCCCCTGTAGGAGCTGTTTTGCGACGTTGGCGGGGAGCTCGTCGAGTAAACCGACCCGGTCATCCGGATCGAGGTCTTCGAAGATCTGACCCACCCGTTCATCTCTCAGACCGTCCAGAAGCTCTCTCGCAAGGCCGGTGTCGAGATCCTCGAACACTTCCAGGGCGCGATTCTTGGGCAGCAGCCGAAAAAGCAGGGCGCGCCTCCGGGACGTGACGCGGCCCATCAGCGCGACGATCTGGCTGATGTGCACCTCGTGAAGGGCCTGCCGAAGGGCACCGAGGTCGTTGATGTCTGCGTCTTCAAGAATGTCGAGCGCGGGTTCGTTCGCCATGGCCGCTCCCTTCGAGTTCAGGGTATACGCCGGGACAAGGCGACCCGGAGTCGGCGCTCGTTGCCCTGCCACGCTTGCGCCGGATGTCAACCCCCTGTCGACCCGTGAACGCGCCCCCTAACGTGGCCTATCCAACGATCGAGTCGAAAGGAAGAACCGCTATGGGCGCTTCAGACAAAATGGAAAACGCGGCCGAAAAGGCCAAGGGCAAGATGAAGGAAGCGTTCGGTGACGCAACCGACGACGCGAGCCTGGAGGCCGAAGGCAAGAGGGATCAAACCAAGGCCAACTTGAAGCAGGCAGGCGAAAACGTCAAGGACGCGTTCAAATAGGAACTAGCTTCCTCACTGAGTGAACGCCGACCTGTGGCACCTCGAGAGCAACTCTCAGGTGCCACAGGTCGGTTACGACATCCAGACGGTCGGCTTGCCGAAGGCCGAGAGCCGGTGTACTACTTGGGCATCCGTGAAGGATGCAACAGCAGCAGACGGTGGGAGAATCGCGATGGGTCGACTGCGGCGCAGCAATCCGTCAGCGCCCGGCTACCGGCGTCGAGCATCCGGACGGGGGTTCAGCTACGTCGATCCCGCCGGCGCCACAGTGAGCGATCCGCAGTTGCGTACACAATTTCAGCGGTTGGCGATTCCTCCAGCCTGGAGCGACGTGTGGATCTGCCGGTACCCCGGTGGCCACATTCAGGCGACGGGATTCGACGCCGCGGGACGGCGCCAGTACCTCTATCATCCGCAGTGGCGCGAGGTTCGCGACCGGGTGGAGTTCGACAGAACGCTTGAGCTCGCGGCCACCCTCCCCGCGGCACGGAGGCAAGTCACCCGTGCTCTTCGCGATGCCAGTGACCCGCGAGTCCGGTCCCTCGCCGCCGCGTTCCGGATGCTCGACACCGGATCGCTGCGGATCGGCGGTGAGCGATACGCGGAGGTCAACGGCAGCCACGGACTGTCGACCCTGCTCTGCTCGCACGTCTCGGTGTCCAGGAACACGGTGGCGCTGTGTTTTCCCGCCAAGAGTGGACAGATGTGGCAGAGCGAAATCATCGATCCCGATCTGGCTGAATTCGTGCGCGAATGCCTTCGGCGCGGGGACGACGAACCGCTGTTGGGCTGGGATGCCGACCATTCGCTCTCTGCCGCAGAGATCAACGATTGTGTGCGGGAGCGCACCGGGGGAGATTTCACCGCAAAGGATTTCCGCACACTGCGCGGCACCGTTGCAGCGGCGGTGAGTCTCGCAAAGGCCGGGGTGCAGAGCGCGGCGCGGGCACAGTCGAAGGCGATCGTCGCGGTATCCGGTGAGGCCGCCGCGGTGCTCGGCAACACGCCTGCGATCGCGCGGAAAAGCTACATTGACCCACGACTGATCGACAGGTACACCGCGGGGGAGACGATCAGTCTCAGTGGTGCTCCGGAGTCGGCCGTACGAGCGCTTATTCTCGGCTAGGCACCCTTCCGGGTCCTGGGCCGCTTTATCGCGCTCTCATCCTCGGCCTCGTCCGGCCGCGCGCTTTTCCTGGAGACGGGCTTCGCCGTGGCCGCTTTCTCGACAGCGGATTCTCGTGCGCCGGATCTGGCCGCCGGGGTGGACTTCTTCGCGGTGGTTTTGGACCGATTGGACTTCGCCCCGGACGATTTCGCGCTGCCGTCCTTGGCGGGCCGGTTTTTTTCCACACTGCGCCGCAACGCCTCCATCAGGTCGATCACCTCGCCGCCGGCCGGCTCTTCTGCGGTCTCGCCGAAGGTTGCCTCGGTGTCCAGTGACTCACCGTGCTCGAGTTTCGCGTCAATGAGTGCGCGCAACTGTTCCTGGTATGCGTCGTTGTAATCCTCCGGGGTGAAGTCAGAAGCGAACGAATCGACCAGCGCGGAAGACATCTCCAACTCCTTGTCCGAGATTCGCACCTTCTCGTCGAGTGCGGGAAACTTTGCCTCCCGCACCTCGTCATCCCACAGCAGCGATTGCAGCACGAGCACGTCGCCGCGCACCCGCAGCGCGCCGAGCCTGGTTTTGTCTCGCAGGGCGAAGTGCACTATCGCGATGCGATCGGTTTCCTCCAGCGTGCGCCGCAGTAGCGTGTACGCCTTCGGCGACTTCGAGTCCGGCTCCAGAAAATAGGTCCTGTCGAACATGATCGGGTCTAGCTGCTCGCTCGGCACAAATTCGACCACCTCGACCTCCCGGCTGCGACCCTCGGGCAGGGCGGCGAAATCCTCGTCGGTCAGTACGACGGTGCGCTCGCCGGAGTCGTATGCCTTGTCGATGTGCTCGTAGTCGACGACTTGGCCGCACACTTCGCAGCGACGCTGGTATCGGATGCGTCCGCCGTCTTCGTCGTGTACCTGGTGCAGTTGGACGTCGTGGCTCTCGGTGGCGCTGTACAGCTTGACGGGCACGTTGACGAGCCCGAACGCGATAGACCCTTTCCACATTGCTCTCATAGGGCCAGTACACCCTAGTTCGCGGGCGACGGGTACCCTGTTTCGATCCGGGCGGGCATGCTGGGGCGCATGGCGCAGAAGCAGATGGTGACAGTGGAGGGGCATCGGATCGCCCTCACCAACCTCGACAAGGTGCTGTATCCGGAAACCGGCACGACGAAGGCTGATGTGCTGGGTTACTACGCGGCGATCGCGCCGTTCCTGCTGCCGCACTCCACCGACCGGCCGGCCACGCGTAAGCGCTGGGTGAACGGCGTCGGCACGGCAGAGAATCCGGGCGAGGTGTTCTTCCAGAAAAATCTCGACGGCTCAGCGCCACCGTGGGTGAAACGCGGCAGAATCGAGCACTCCGATCACGCAAACGAGTACCCGCTGGTCAACAACCTTGCCACACTCACCTGGTTGGCGCAGATTGCGTCGTTGGAGATCCACGTGCCGCAGTGGCGATTCGGTCGCACCGGGCAGCAGCTGAATCCGGACCGGCTGGTGCTGGACCTTGACCCCGGGGAGGGCGCCGGCCTCGCCGAGTGCGCGGAAGTCGCCCGGTTCGCCCGGATCATCCTCACCGATATGGGACTCGACCCGATGCCCGTCACCAGCGGCAGCAAGGGCATCCATCTGTATGCGGCATTGAACGGTAAGCAGACCTCGGACCAGGTCTCCGCGGTGGCGCACGAGCTGGCGCGCGTGTTGGAGGCCGATCATTCCGACCTCGTCGTCAGCGACATGAAGAAGTCGTTGCGGGTTGGCAAGGTGTTGGTGGACTGGAGCCAGAACAGTGCGGCCAAGACCACCGTGACGCCGTACTCGCTGCGAGGCCGGGCGCATCCCACCGTCGCAGTACCGCGCACCTGGAGGGAACTCGCCGGCAAAAACCTCGCCCACCTCGATTATCAGCAGGTGATGCGGCGGATGATGCGCCGGGCTGACCCGCTCGCCGGGCTCACCGCAGGCCACCTCGCTGCTCTCGAGCCCACACCGGAGCACATGGCCACGTTCGAGGTGTCGCGGTCCGGCGCAGACCGGTTGGCCCGCTACCGCAGCATGCGCGACGCGTCGAAGACGACCGAGCCGGTGCCAGAGAGCGCCGGACCCTTGGGCGGCCGGTCGTTCGTGATCCAGGAGCATCACGCCCGGCGACTGCACTGGGATTTCCGGCTTGAGGCACACGGAGTTCTGGTGTCGTGGGCGCTGCCCAAAGGCGTGCCGACCGATGTGACATCCAACCACTTGGCGGTGCAAACCGAGGATCACCCTCTGGAGTACGGGGCATTCGAAGGACGCATTCCGAAAGGGGAATACGGCGGAGGGGAGGTGACGATTTGGGATTCCGGGCAGTACGAGCTCGAGAAGTGGCGTGAGGACAAGGAGGTGATCGTCACCCTGAATGGCGAACCGGGAGGCGGACTCGGGAAACCAACCCGGGTCGCGCTGATTCACACCGGCGGGGAAGGTAAGGCGGCGCAGAACTGGTTGATCCACCTGATGAAGGACCAGACTCCCGGCGTGGCGACGCGTGATGGACCAGGTTCGAAGGACCAATCGGCGTTGGCCGGTACCACAGAGCACGCCGGTACCACAGAGCACGCCCGCACCTCGGGGTCCGGGTCGCGAAAGCTCATCGCGCCCATGCTTGCGACGCTTGGAACCACCACGAACGTCATCGACGACGGCGACAACGATTGGGCATTCGAGATGAAGTGGGACGGCATCCGAGCTATTGCGTATGTGGAGACACCCGGTGAGGTGCGGCTGTTTTCGCGAAACGGAAACGACATCTCGCGCACCTATCCGGAGCTTCTCGAACCGTTGCGACTCGCGCTTGCATCCGACTCCGCAGTGCTGGATGGGGAGATCGTTGCGGTGAACAAGTCCGGACGGCCCGACTTCGGTCTGTTGCAGACGCGGATGAAGCTCACCAAGAAGGCCGACGTCGAGGCCGCTGCGCGCAAGGCTCCGGTGCAGTTCATGCTGTTCGACCTGCTGCAGCAGGATGGGCGGCTGCTCACGGGTGACAGCTACGACGAGCGGCGCGAAGCACTCCAAAACCTCGTGCTCGAGCAGGGGCCGATTCATGTGCCGCCAGCGTTCGACGGAGATGTGCGGCACGCGATGGACAGCAGCCGACAGCTGCAACTGGAGGGTGTGCTGGCCAAGCGGCGCAGCAGATCGTATAGCGCGGGACGGCGATCGCGGGCGTGGATCAAGATCAAGCACCATCTCACGCAAGAAGTGGTCATTGGCGGCTGGCGGCCGGGCAAGGGGAACAGATTGCGCACGATCGGGTCTCTGCTGGTTGGGGTGCCGGTGGATGGTGGGTTGCACTACATCGGGCGCGTCGGCACGGGCTTCGGGGAGAAGCAACTGGCCGAAATGGAGAACAGGTTCGACCGGCTGTCACGCACCACCACACCGTTCGTCGACGTTCCCAGTGCGGAGGCCTCCGATGCCCACTGGATCACTCCGAATCTTGTCGGAGAGGTAGAGTTCCTAGAGTGGACCCCGACGCGACGGTTGCGTCAGGCATCCTGGCGCGGCTGGCGGCCGGACAAGTCTGCGAACGACGTTGTCGAGGAAAGTTGAGTGAAACCTCGCCGATAAGGCACTTTTCGGCACCAGATTATGGTGATTGACGAAAATAGTTGCACTGTTCCCAGCTTTGTGCAGTAGTGTCAAGATCGCAGTTGCAGTACCTCGCACATCTTGATTGCCTGTCGCCTCGTGAAATTGGCGCCTTGTTTCTTTCGGGAGCGGACGATGAACACCGCGACGAGTGGCCCCGGCAGTCGGGGTTACGCGAATACTCCTGGAGGAGATTAAGAATGACAGTAGGAACAGTAAAGTGGTTCAACGCCGAAAAGGGCTTTGGTTTCATTGCCCCCGAGGATGGTAGCCCCGACGTCTTCGCGCACTACTCTGCGATCGCGAGCAGCGGATACCGCTCGCTCGACGAGAACCAGAAGGTCGAATTCGACCTGGCGCAGGGTCCCAAGGGCCCGCAGGCGGAGAACATTCGCCCGCTGTAAGTAAGTAGAACCTGGCCGACCCTCGCACCGCGGGGGTCGGCCTTTTTTAATGCCCGGATGCAGGAACACTCTGGTCTTCCTGTCGGTTAGGGTCAGTGACGTCGACAAGGATGGAACCATGACCGATACCACCACCGCAACTGCCAGCCGGGATGAGCAGCTAGCCGTGTTCCGGCAGCGCCGGGATATGGCTGTGACGCACCCGAAGGGCAATC
>JBDTBD010000064.1:0-19154 GCA_039924285.1 Terrimesophilobacter sp.
ATCATCGCGCCGGACGGCAGCACCATCGCCTCACTGCCCACCTGGACGCCCGGTTCAATGGTCGAAACAGTGCCGCTGAGCGATGCGACGACACCGGCCATGCTGTTCGGCCGCGAGCTCGAGTGGGGGCTCACCGGGGGATCATTCGCGGCTCTGATCGTCGCCGTTGTCTCTGGTCGGCGCAGGAGACGCACCGGTGCCAGCCGTGGCTGACGTCCTGGTCATCGTGCCGACGTACAACGAGGTCGGCAATCTCGCAGCGGTGCTGGGCAGGTTGCGTCAGGCGCTGCCTGCGGCGGATGTGCTCGTGGTTGACGACGCCAGCCCCGACGGCACGGGCGCCCTGGCGGACACTCTGGCCGCGAACGACCCGGGCGTGTCGGTGTGGCACCGGGACGCCAAAGAGGGTCTCGGTCGCGCCTACGTCGCCAGCTTCGAAAAGGGATTGGCCGCCGGCTATCTCTTTCTCGTCGAAATGGATGCGGATGGTTCCCACGATCCGGCGGAGTTGCCGGCGATGCTGGCCGCCGCCGCATCCGGAGCCGATCTGGTGCTCGGCTCGAGGTGGGTGACCGGTGGCGCGGTGCGGAACTGGCCCTGGGTGCGCCAGGCGATCTCACGGATCGGCAATTCCTACGCGCGGCTGGTTCTGGCATCCGGCGTGCACGACCTCACGTCGGGCTTCCGTGTGTTCCGTGCCGAGGCGCTGCGGTCGCTAGACCTCAACACGGTGTCATCGCAGGGCTACTGTTTTCAGGTGGAGTTGGCGTGGCGGCTGGAGCGTCAGGGGGCGCTGATAGTCGAGCATCCGATCACCTTCGTGGAACGCACCGTCGGGCGTTCGAAAATGCACGCCGGGATCGTCGCCGAAGCACTGCTACGGGTCACGGGCTGGGGATTGACCAAGCGCCGTCGACTCAGAAAGGCGCGGCAACTGCCGCGCTAAACGATCGAAACCGGGCTAAGCGCCGATCTTGTGCTGACCGCGGCGCGCCCGAAGGTGGTCGAGGCGCTCCTGCAGAAGTTCTTCGAGCTCGGCACGGGTTCGGCGCTCGAGCAGCATGTCCCAGTGAGTGCGCGCAACCTTGCTGTGCGACTCCTCCTGCGGAACGGGTACTCCGTCGTCTGTGAGCAGTCGGCCCTCTTGGCCGCTCTTGGGCGATTCCCACATCTGAGGGATCTCAGCGTCCGCTGAGAACGTGACCTCAAATGTCGAACCGTCCTTGGCCTGATAAGTGCTTTTCTTTCTCGGGGAAAAAGTGACGCCGACATCGCTTTGTAAGCTTTGTGCGCCAAGTCTCATTCCACGCAAACTACGATCCGCCATTGTGTGGTCTCCTGTCTCGCGAGGCTCTCAAAGTTATAAACCACCAAGCTGGGCATAACCTTTCCGCCGTTCGCCATTCACAGGCGGTTCACAGCCTGACTGAGCGCTACTCATCGCCCGTTACCAACTGCACCGCAAGGTCCGCTCGATCTGTCACGAGTCCATCCACGCCCAAATCCAGCAACCGCCGCATATCCGCTTGCGCATTAACTGTCCACACGTGCACCTCGACGCCTGCCGCATGGAACAGACGGGTCGTTCTTGACGTGACGAAGCGTACACCGTTTCTGGTCTCCGGAATTTGCACGGCGTCGATATTTCTCAGAACACGGCGCAGGACCGGCCCGGCGCCGGCCCGGGCGGCGGCAATGGCAAGCGCAAAGGTGCGGGCCGAGGCCGACGTGGCCACGCCGGTCAGTTGCCCGACAACGGCGAGACGGCGGGCGTCACTAAATGAGGTGACGAGCACGCGGTCTTGGGCGTCCGCTTCGCGCACCGCTCTTATCGTGCCCGTGACCGCGTCGGCGGACTTCACATCAATGTTGAACCTGGCCTGCGGAAAGGCGTGCAGGGCCTCGGCCAAGCTCGCGTATCCCTGTCCCTGGCCGAGATCGATCGCGCGCAACTGTGCTGCCGTGAGTTGCCGCAACGGGATGTCCCGGCCGGTCAGGCGGCGCAGGCCCGGGTCGTGGCTGAGCATCGCCTCGCCATCCGCGCTGGCGTGCACATCGGTCTCGAGGTAGTCGACGCCCAACAGCATGGCGTGGTCGAATGCGAGCAGCGTGTTCTCCGGCGCGACGAGAGAAAACCCGCGGTGTGCGAGGATCCGCGGACCGGCGGGGGAGAAGAAGCCGGGGTGGGCGCGGCCGGACGTCTTATTCCGCTCGCGGAGTGGCACGGTCGATGAACGCCGTACCCAGTCCCTGCAGCGCCTGCGTGAGTTCGCTCGGAATGATCCACAGCTTGCTCGAGTCGCTTTCGGCGATCTTGGGCAGCGTCAAAAGGTATTGGTAGGCCAGCAGTTTGGGATCGGGATCGCCGTCGTGGATGGCTTGAAAGACCGTGGTGATGGCCTTTCCTTCACCTTCCGCGCGCAGCACCGCCGCTTTGGCGTACCCCTCGGCCTCCAGGATCGCCGCCTGTCGCGCCCCTTCTGCCGTGAGGATGGCGGACTGCTTGGTGCCCTCGGCGGTCAGGATGACCGCGCGACGGTCTCGTTCGGCACGCATCTGCTTCTCCATCGAATCCTGGATGGACAGGGGCGGGTCGATCGCCTTGAGCTCGACGCGACCGACGCGAATGCCCCATTTGCCGGTGGCCTCGTCGAGCACGATGCGCAACTGCCCGTTGATGTTGTCCCGGCTGGTGAGCGCTTCCTCGAGGTTCAGACCGCCGACGACGTTACGCAAAGTCGTAGTGGTCAATTGCTCGACGGCACCCAGGTAGTTGGCGATTTCGTACGTCGCGGCGCGCGCATCCGTCACCTGGAAGTACACCACGGTGTCGATCGACACGACGAGGTTGTCCTCGGTGATCACCGGTTGCGGCGGAAACGAGACAACCTGCTCGCGCATGTCGATGAGCGGACGCACCCGGTCGATGAGCGGAATGACGATGTTGAGACCCGGCAGCAGCGTCTTGTGGTACTTGCCGAGGCGCTCCACGACGCCCGCCGTGGCTTGGGGAATGATCCGAATCGCCCGGCCGAGGATGACCAGGACGAAGATGACGACAATCGCCAGGATGATGAACAACACGATCTGACCTGGGTCTATTGTCATTGCGGATTCCTTTCAGCGCGGACCACCATGGCGGTGGCACCGTCGATCTCGGTGACGAGCACACGATCGCCGATTTCGACTTGTTCATTGCTGTTGGCGGGGGAGAGCCTGGCGGTCCAGGTTTCGCCGTTGGCAAGTTGGGCGTGGCCCTGGCCGTTCACGAAATCGGTGGTGACGATGCCGTCGATGCCGATCAACGCGTCGACCAGGGTGCGGGCCGGATCGCCGCCGCGTTTGAGCAGCCGCAGCAGCGGCGGTCGCACCGCGAGCAGAAGCAGCAGCGCGAGCACACTGGCCACGATGATCTGGGCCCACCACGGCAACCCGAACAGCCCGGAAATCAGGCCGCCCAGGCTGCCGAGGGCGATCATCAGGAACGTGAACTCAAGCGTGGAGACTTCCACGATGAGGAAGATCAAGATCAAGCCGAGCCAGAAGATCCAGGCGAAGTCGGTGAGAAAGTCTGTGGGCACTGTCAGCACTCCTTGTGCGTCATGTCTTCCCTGAAGCTATCATCCGCTGATGTGAGGACGGAGCATTCCCCGACATTGGTATCCTCTAGCAACATAAGAGTGCGCTTAATCGCAGCACGTTTCGAAGCCTCAGGAGCCCAGTGTGACCAATCCCCTCGCCGAATCATCACTCGCCGGAAAGCGGGCGCTCGTCACCGGATCGTCGCGGGGGATCGGCGCCGACACGGCGGGCTACCTCGCCGGAGCCGGAGCCAAGGTCGCGGTCAACTACCGCAGCAAGGCGCCGCGGGCGAACAAGGTGGTCGCCGCCATCGAGGCGGCCGGGGGAGAAGCCCTGGCGATCCAGGCGGACTTGACCGACGCAGAGTCGGTGGCAGCGATGTTCACGGGCCTCGAGCAGGCCTGGGGCGGACTGGACATCCTCGTGCTCAACGCCTCGGGCGGCATGGAGTCGGGTATGGCCGCCGACTACGCAATGCAACTGAACCGCGATGCGCAGGTGCGCGTGCTGAAGGCGGCATTGCCACTGCTCGGTACCGGTTCCCGGGTCGTGTTCGTGACGAGCCACCAGGCGCACTTCATCCGCACAGTGGCGACCATGCCGGAATACGAGGCGGTGGCACTGAGCAAGCGCGCGGGCGAGGATGCCCTGCGCGAGCTCATCCCCGAGCTCCAGGAGTCGGGGATCGACTTCGTCGTCGTCTCCGGCGACATGATCGAAGGCACCATCACTGCGACGCTGCTGGCGCGGGCGAACCCCGAGGCGATTGCCGCCAGGAAAGCCGAAGCGGGACGCCTCTACAACGTGGGGGAGTTCGCGGCGGAGATCGCGCTGGCCGCCGTGGAGTCGATCCCGCAGGATCACACCAGGTACGTCGGCGACATCAGCGGGTTCGTCGGCCGCTGACGGCGACGGCCGCCGCTGCACGCGCTCGACGCTCCCGATCCCGGCTCGCCGCACCAGAAATTTCGGGTGCTGGAAGGGACTTTCGGGCACAGCGAAGTGCTCACAATCGCGAGGCTAGACAACTCCGGCGCGACGTGGCAGTATCGCGCAGGTGACCAGCGCATCCGCGGACGAGCAGCGATTGAGCGACTTGGCGCGGCTACGCCGCGTTCGCGACCGGATCGACCGGGAGTACACGCGGCCGCTTGACGTCGAGGCGCTCGCCCGCGGCGCGAACATGTCGGCGGGGCACCTCAGCCGCCAGTTCCGGATCGCCTACGGGGAGTCGCCGTACTCCTACCTGATGACGCGGCGCATCGAGCGCGCGATGGCGCTGCTACGCCTGGGCGGCCTCAGCGTCACCGACGTCTGCATCGCGGTCGGCTGCTCGTCGCTGGGCACCTTCAGCACTCGCTTCTTCGAACTGGTGGGTGTGCCGCCGAGCGTTTACCAGAACCAGGCGACTCACACGGCGGAAGGAATGCCATCCTGCGTGGCGAAACAGGTGACCAGACCGATCAGGAATCGAGAAGCACGGGTGCTCACACCGCACCTAGGCTGACTGCCATGAACCTCACCATTCACTCAAGCTTTCTTCCGCATAACGACCCGGATGCATCCTTGGCTTTCTACCGGGACACACTCGGCTTCGAAGTCCGGAACGACGTCGGTTACGAGGGAATGCGCTGGATCACTGTCGGCCCAGTCGACCAGCCCGACACGGCTGTGGTCCTGCATCCGCCGGCCGCGGGCCCGGGTATCACAGACGACGAGCGTCGCACCATCCTGGAGCTCATGGCCAAGGGCAGTTACTTCGGGGTCAACCTGGCCACCGCGGACCTCGACGCCACCTTCGCCCAGCTGGAGGCCAGCGGCGCCGAGGTGGTCCAAGAGCCGACCGACCAGCCGTATGGTGTACGGGACTGCGCCGTCCGCGATCCGGCTGGCAACATGGTTCGCATCCAGGAACTGCGCTGATGAGCACGACCACGACGCCCGACATCCAGTCGGCGGAGCTGCCGGTTGCCGACAGCCACGACGTGATCCGCGTGCGCGGTGCCCGCGAGAACAATCTGCGGGATGTGGATCTCGAAATTCCGAAGCGACGGCTGACGGTGTTCACCGGAGTCTCCGGCTCGGGCAAGAGCTCCCTGGTGTTCGGCACCATCGCCGCGGAGTCGCAGCGCATGATCAATGAGACCTACAGCGCCTTCGTGCAGGGCTTCATGCCGACCCTGGCCCGGCCGGACGTCGACATCCTCGAAGGCCTGACGACGGCGATCATCGTCGACCAGGAGCGGATGGGTGCCAACCCCCGCTCCACGGTGGGCACGGCAACTGATGCCTACACGATGTTGAGGATCGTCTTCAGTCGACTCGGCCAGCCGCACATCGGCTCGCCTCAGGCGTTCTCCTTCAACGTCGCGTCCATCAGCGGCGCGGGGGCTGTGACGCTCGAGCGCGGCGGGCAAACCGTCAAGGAACGGCGCAGCTTCAGCATCACCGGCGGCATGTGCCCGCGATGCGAGGGGATGGGCTCGATCACCGACTTCGACCTGTCAGCGCTTTACGACGACTCGTTGTCACTGAACGACGGCGCGCTCACCGTTCCGGGCTACAGCATGGACGGCTGGTACGGCCGCATCTTCCGCGGCAGCGGCTTCTTCGACACCGACAAGCCGATCCGCAAGTACACCAAGAAGGAACTGCACGACCTACTTCACAAGGAGCCGACCAAGATCAAGGTCGACGGGATCAACCTCACCTACGAGGGGCTGATCCCGAAGATCCAGAAGTCCATTCTGTCGAAAGACGTCGAGGCGCTGCAGCCGCACCTGCGCGACTTCGTTCACCGCGCGGTAACGTTCACGACCTGTCCGGACTGCGACGGCACCCGGCTCAGCGAAGCGGCCCGGTCGTCGAAGATCGGTGGCATCAACATTGCCGACGCCGGTTCGATGCAGATCAGCGACCTCGCCAGCTGGGTTCAGGAACTGGACGAACCATCCGTGGCGCCGCTGCTTACGGCGCTGGGGGAGACGCTCGCCTCGTTCGTGGAGATCGGTCTCGGCTACCTGAGCCTCAACCGGCCGTCAGGCACGCTTTCCGGCGGTGAGTCGCAGCGCACCAAGATGATCCGCCACCTCGGCTCGTCTTTGACCGATGTCACCTACGTCTTCGACGAGCCGACGATCGGGCTGCACCCGCACGACATCCAGCGGATGAACAAACTACTGCTGCAGTTGCGGGACAAGGGCAACACGGTGCTGGTCGTCGAGCACAAGCCCGAGACGATCGAGATCGCCGACCACGTGGTAGACCTCGGCCCCGGCGCCGGCACGGCGGGTGGCACCGTCTGCTTCGAGGGCACCGTGGCCGCACTGCGAGCCAGCGACACGATCACCGGGCGCCATCTCGACGACCGGGCAAGGCTCAAAGAATCCGTGCGCGCATCGTCCGGCTCGATGGAAGTCCGCGGCGCGTCGACTAACAATTTGCGCGACGTGAACGTCGACATCCCGCTCGGGGTGCTGGTCGTGCTGACCGGGGTAGCCGGCTCCGGCAAGAGCTCGCTGATCGACGGCTCGGTGTCGGGACGGGACGGAGTGGTGTCCGTGGACCAGGGCGCGATCCGTGGTTCCAGGCGCAGCAACCCGGCGACGTACACTGGACTGCTCGATCCGATCCGCAAGGCGTTTGCGAAGGCCAACGGTGTGAAAGCCGGGCTGTTCAGCTCCAACTCCGAGGGCGCCTGCCCCGCGTGTAACGGCGCCGGCGTGATCTACACCGAGCTGGGCGTCATGGCCACTGTTGAGTCGGTCTGCGAGGAGTGCGGCGGGATGCGGTTCCAGGCCGCCGTGCTGGAGTACGCCCTGGGTGGTCGGAATATCGCTGAAGTGCTCGCGATGCCCGTGACCGAAGCCGAGGAATTCTTCGGCACTGGTGAGGCGCGGAACCCGGCAGCGCACGCCATCCTGAATCGGCTCGCCGACGTCGGGCTGGGCTACCTCTGCCTGGGCCAGCCGCTCACGACGCTGTCCGGCGGGGAACGGCAGCGGCTCAAACTGGCCACCAGGATGGCCGAAAAGGGTGAGGTCTACGTGCTCGACGAGCCGACCGCGGGCCTGCATCTGGCGGATGTCGAGCAGTTGCTCGGCCTGCTCGACCGGCTCGTCGACTCCGGCAAGTCGGTCATCGTCATCGAGCATCACCAGGCGGTCATGGCGCACGCGGACTGGATTATCGACCTCGGCCCGGGTGCCGGCCACGACGGGGGTCGGATCGTGTTCGCGGGCGCGCCAGCCGACCTGGTCGCTGATCGGTCAACCCTCACCGGCCAGCATCTGGCGGCCTACGTCGGTGCCTGATCGGGCTCTGCCTGGACTCATAAAAATACACACTCGGCGGACGACGAACCGGCATCGGCCGGAGAGACGTTTTCAGCGCCGTCCCAGCCCCTAGCGACAAACGCCGATAATGCACATTATGTCAGTATGCGATTTCGTCACCGAGTTTCTCACGATCCATCCTCCGTGGCCTGGCACGAACCGGGATCGCCCTATTTTCGCGCACGCCGCGTGCGGCTCATCGGCATGTCGAGCATGCTCAGCCGCGCCGCCGACCCGGCGAAGACGGCGACGCCGACCGGACAGTGCAGAATCGAGTCCGATTCGGTGTACTCAATCGCATGGCCGGACATATGCTCCCCACACAGAGGGCACGGGCCGACCCGCAGCGCTAGATTGACGTCGAACGGCCCGATCATGGCGGCGCCCAGTGCCGGTTTGAGTCTGCGATTCATCCGTTCGAAGAACTGAACGAACCGATCACCGTCGTACTGCTGCGCTACCCGGACCATACTCGATAACTCTACTCCCGATTTGACATGGAAGCCTGGATATGCTAGCGAAACTTTGTTCGCTGGCACTACCCCACGAGCCGCGGTGTCATCGTTGCGTCGCCGCCACCCACTCATCGAGCTTCGCCAACGCGGCGCCGGAATCGACGACACCGGCGGCAACGGTGAGTTTCTCCCTGAACCGCGCAACGATCGGCTCGAGCACGTGCGCCGGATCACGCGCAAGGTCGTAGGCCACGAGCCCCGCTGCAGCATTGAGGAGCACGATGTCCCTCACCGCGCCCGACTCCCCCGCCAGCATGTTGCGCGCGATGGCGGCGTTGAACTCAGGATCTCCGCCCTGGAGCGCGGCGATCTCAGCACGCGGGATACCCAGCTCCGCCGGATTGAGATCGTGCTCCGTGACGGCTCCGCGCGAGACTTCCCAAATGTGGCTGTGGCCCGTCGTGGTCAGTTCGTCCAGACCGTCATCGCCACGGAAGACCAGCGCCGTGGCACCTCGCGTGCGAAACACGCCGACGAACAGCGGCACCTTGTCGAGTTGGGCAACCCCGAGGGCGGACGCTTCGGGACGCGCCGGATTACACAACGGCCCCAGGTAGTTGAACACGGTGGGAATCCCCAGCTCCCGCCGAGTCGGACCGGCGTGACCGAACCCCGGGTGGAACAACGAGGCGAAGGCGAAGGTGATCCCGGTCTGGCTGAGTACTTCCGCCACCCGCTCCGGGGTGAGCGTCAGATCTACTCCAAGAGCCGCCAGCACATCCGAGGATCCCGACGCCGAACTTGCCGCGCGGTTCCCGTGTTTGATCACCGGGATTCCCGCCGCGGCAGCGACGACCGACGCCATGGTTGACACGTTCACGGTGCCGAACCGGTCTCCCCCGGTGCCGACGATGTCGAGCGCCATCGAATCCACTGCCAACGGCAACGCGTTCTCCAGCACGGCGTCGCGGAATCCGACGATTTCATCAACTGTTTCGCCTTTAGAACGCAGGGCGACGAGGAACCCGGCAAGCTGAGCAGGAGTCGCTTCACCCCGCATAATCTGGCGCATCGCCCATGAGGCTTCGGTGATGGACAGATCATTGT
Organism: Terrimesophilobacter sp.; assembly: GCA_039924285.1. Lineage (GTDB taxonomy): Bacteria > Actinomycetota > Actinomycetes > Actinomycetales > Microbacteriaceae > Parafrigoribacterium. Next base: position 9,479 of record JBDTBD010000064.1, read on the forward strand.
GCTGCAGAAGCGAGTCGAGAATACCGGGCCAATTCGTCTCATGAGGCATAACAGCGATCTTATCGACGCTCTACAACTCGGCTTCGGCAAATGGGGACCCGACAGCAGGATATCGGCCATAATGGAACACGTGACTAGCACCTCTCTCCCCCGCACTACCGGGGCGCCCCTCGTCAACAGACCGAGTACGGTAGCCGTCGGAACCATCGTCTGGCTGGGCAGCGAGGTCATGTTCTTCGCCGGCCTGTTCGCGATGTACTTCACCCTGCGCTCCACTTCTCCGGAACTCTGGTCCTCCCAAACCGTCAAGCTGGCGGTGCCGTACGCGCTGGTCAACACGTTGATCTTGGTGTTGTCGTCGGTGACCTGCCAGTTCGGGGTGTTCGCCGCAGAACGTCTTCAAAAACGCGCCACCGGCTGGAAGCCGACCCAGTGGGGCATGGTCGAATGGATGTTTCTCACCTACGGACTGGGTTCGGTATTCGTCATCGGGCAGATCTACGAGTACGCACAGCTGGTCAGCGAGCATGTGAGCCTGAGTTCGGATGCCTACGGCTCAGCGTTCTACATCACCACCGGCTTCCACGCACTGCACGTCACCGGCGGCTTGATCGCCTTCCTGCTCCTCATCAGTCGCGCGTTCAGCGTAAAGAACTTCACCCATAAGGAGGCGACGAGCGCCATCGTCGTTTCCTACTACTGGCACTTCGTCGACGTTGTCTGGATCGGGCTCTTCCTGGTCATCTACATTCTCAAATAGGAACCGGAATACCACTTGCGTAACAACACAGCAACCAAACTGCGCCACGGCAGGTCCAGCAACCGTCGTTCTCCTCTTGCCACGGTCGCGCTCCTGACGATCGGCCTGATGGCGACCGGCGGGGCGTACGCGCTATTCACCAGCACCGCCTCCGCTGAAACCTCCAGCGCCTCGCAGGCGACCGTGCAGGAGGGCCAGAAGCTGTTCGCCGCAAACTGCGCAACCTGCCACGGCATCAGCGCGCAGGGAACGAAGGAAGGCCCGAGCCTCTACGGCGTCGGTGCAGCATCCGTCGACTTCCAAGTGGGCACCGGTCGGATGCCGCTGGCCATGCAGGGACCGCAGGCCGAGCAGAAGCCGCCGCAGTTCACTCAGGAGCAGATAGACGCGATTGCCTCGTACGTAGCGTCGCTCGCTCCGGGCCCGGCCGTACCGGATGAGAAGTACCTGCAGGGCAATGGCAACGTCGCCGCCGGCGCCGAGCTGTTTCGCATCAACTGCGCGATGTGCCACAACGTCGCCGCCGCTGGCGGTGCGCTCACCGAGGGCAAGTTCGCTCCCGGCCTCACCGGTGTTTCCGCGAAGCACGTCTATGAGGCCATGATCACTGGGCCGCAGAGCATGCCGGTGTTCAGCGACCTGAACCTCACGCCTCAACAAAAAGCCGACATCATCAGCGCTCTCCGATACAACCAAGAGAACGCATCTCCTGGCGGTTTTGACCTTGGCAGCCTCGGGCCCGTTTCCGAAGGACTGTTCATTTGGATCTTCGGTCTGGGTGCCATCGTCGGCGTCACCGTCTGGCTCTCCGCCAGAGCCAATTAGCTAAACCGACATACCGCAGTAATCGAAGGGAAAAGAATGGCTCAGGACGACGAAGAAAGTGTCGCCGCCACCGACTCGGCTGTCGAAGTTAGCACGCCGCAGGAGTTCTCGCCGGGTACGGCGGTCGTGGCGTCCGACGCTTTCGCGAATCCGGGCCTACCGCCGCGCCACGAGCGCGTCACCGATCTGGACCCCAAGAAGGAGCGCACTGCTGCTCGCCGTGTGAGCGGGCTGTTCTACCTGTCGATCGCCGGCACGATCTTTGCGATCATCGCGTACATCATCTTCCCCATCGAGCCGGGGGCCGCCAACGGCGATTCGGTGCGACGGAACACGATGTTCCTAGGGATCGGGTTGTCCGTCGCGCTGCTCGGTATCGGTATCGGCGCGGTGTACTGGGCGAAGACCCTGATGAGTAACGAGGAGGTCTCCGAGAACCGACACCACACCCGCGGCAGTGACGAAACCCGCGCGGCTGCCGTCGAAATCTTCAAGGTCAGCAATGAGGAGTCCGGTTTCGGGCGCAGAACCCTCATCCGCCGCACCCTGATCGGTGCCCTCGCGGTGAGCCCGTTGCCGGCCGTCGTCATGCTGAGGGACCTCGCCCCTGCCGCCGACCCGGTGAAGCTGCTCTCGCACACGCTGTGGAAAGAGGGAACCCGCCTGACGCGCGATCCCACCGGCACTCCGATCAAGGCATCCGACGTCACGCTTGGCTCCGTGTTCCATGTGATCCCGGAAGGACTCGGTGAGTCTGAGGACAAGCTGGAGGAGAAGGCGAAAGCCGCAGTGCTCCTCATGCGCCTCAAGCCGGAAGATTTGCACGAGCAGGAGGATCGCAAGGACTGGTCATACCAGGGCATCGTTGCGTACTCGAAGATTTGCACGCACGTCGGATGCCCGGTGGCTCTGTACGAACAGCAGAGCCACCATCTGCTGTGCCCGTGTCACCAATCGCAATTCGATGTGACGAACCACTGCGAAGTGATCTTCGGCCCGGCGAAACGGCCGCTGCCACAGTTGCCGATCAGTGTGGATGCAGAGGGCTACCTCGTCGCGCAAAGCGACTTCCACGAACCCGTCGGACCGAGCTTCTGGGAGCGTTCATGACCGTCACCACCCGACCGGCACCCGCCACTGCGAGCAAGGGATCCCGTTTCACGGGAGCCGCTGCCAACTACATCGACGAGCGAACGAGTATGTCCGGGCTCGTCAAGGAACTCGGCCGGAAGATCTTCCCCGACCACTGGTCGTTCATGCTCGGCGAAGTCGCGCTGTACAGCTTCGTCGCCATCCTGTTGTCCGGAACGTTCCTGACGTTCTTCTTCGACCCGACAATGACGCAGGTACAGTACAACGGAACGTTCGTGCCGATGAAGGGCCTGGACATGTCTGCGGCGTACTCGTCGACGTTGAACATCTCGTTCGACATCCGCGGCGGGCTGCTGATGCGACAGGTGCACCACTGGGCGGCGCTGCTGTTCGTGGCTGCCATCGGCCTGCACATGCTCCGGATCTTCTTCACCGGAGCGTTCCGCAAGCCACGCGAACTGAACTGGGTAATCGGGTTCGTTCTGTTCATTCTGGCCATGGCGGAAGGCTTCACCGGTTACTCGCTTCCCGATGACCTGCTCTCCGGCAACGGCCTGCGGATCATCGATGGGATGCTCAAGGGCCTCCCGGTCGTCGGTACCTGGACCTCCTACCTGCTGTTCGGTGGGGAGTTCCCCGGTAGCGTCATCGTCCCCCGATTGTTCTCGCTGCACATCCTGTTGCTCCCCGCCATCCTGGTGGCGGCGCTGGGCATCCACCTTGTGCTCGTGGTCGTCAACAAGCACACGCAGTTCGCGGGGCCCGGCCGCACGAACGACAACGTCGTGGGCGATCCCATCCTCCCGGTGTTCGCTGGCAAGGCAGGCGGGTTCTTCTTCATCGTCTTCGGTGTCATCGTGTTGATCGCCTCGTTCTTCACGATCAACCCGATCTGGAACTACGGACCATACGACCCCTCCCCCATTTCCGCGGGTACTCAGCCCGATTGGTACATCGGGTTCGCCGACGGAGCGCTGCGGCTGGTTCCGCCGGGGCTCGAGTTCGTGCTCTGGGGGCACACCTGGTCGTTCAACATTCTCATTCCGATGATCGTGCTCGGGCTATTCATCGTGCTGGTCGCGATCTACCCGTTCATCGAGGCGTGGATCACCGGTGACAAGCGCGAACACCACCTGGCCGACCGGCCGCGCAACGCACCCACCCGCACCGCCATCGGTGCCGCGGGTGTCACGTTCTACGCTGTTCTGTGGGCCGGCGCCGGGTCTGACCTGATTGCGACGCACTTCGCGCTGTCGATCGAGGGAGTCACCCACACCCTTCAGGCGCTGGTGTTCCTCGGTCCGATCATCGCCTACCTCGTCACCAAACGTGCGTGCCTCGCGCTGCAGAAGAAGGATCGTGAGATCGCACTGCACGGGTTCGAATCGGGCCGCATCGTGCGCCTGCCGGGCGGCGAATTCATCGAAGTGCACGAGCAGCTCGACGACTACGAGAAGTGGAAGCTGGTCAGCTTCAGCGAGTACAAGCCACTGATGATCAGGCCGGATGCGCAGGGCAGGATCGGCGCCGGTCAGCGCTTCCGAGCCCGGTTGTCCCGCTGGTTCTTTGAAGACCGGATCGCACCCGTGACCAGCACCGACGTGGAACGCCTCCGCGACCACCACTACCGCCGAGCGATATCCTTCCGGACCAGATAGCCCGCCGCGGCGGGCTATCTGGTCCGGTTTGCTATCCGTGGCCGCGCTGCGGCCGCAAGCCGGCCTCTACGAGCAGCTGCCGCAGCGCCGACAAGTTGTGGGCGACCTCCCAGGGCCAACGCACCATGCCGCGCTTGGTCGATGCTCGGATCGCATCTTCACGCTTCTTCTCCGCCCAAACCACCTGCTCCGGTGAGGCGCCTTTGGTCATCTTCGAGCGATGGTACTTACCGAACCCGTCGAACTCGCCGAGCAACCTCTCGGTCTCCCAGCCGAAGTCCACCTCCCAATAGCGCACCAGACCGTTCGACACCCGCACCTGAAGGTCCGGTTTCGGCAGGTGAAGCCGATGGATCTGCAGCCTGCTCAAGGACTCACCCGGCGACCCGGATGCGCCGTCGGCGAAGGTGGCGACGAAGCGTGCTTGCCGGATACCTCGCACAGGGCCCAGCCGGCCTAGCGCATCCAGGATCTCCTCGCGCTCCAGAGGAGGCTCCTGCCGTACCGCCGATGCCGCACCGAACACCCTTTCGAGCGGCTCCGAGTCCCGGTTGCTGGTGCCAACGGGCGCGAGGGCACGGTCAAGCGTGGCCAGCGCGGTAGCGGTAGACGCTACGCGGGCGATGTCGCAAACGGTTCGGAGCGGATTCGTCATCAGGAAGCCACCCACCTCCACCAGTTCGTCCTCGCGAACACTCATCACGTGCCGCACCACCGCCGGGCTCGAGCGCTGCCCGCTGCCGGCGCCGACGATGAGGTGCACCTGGGTCGGCCATCTACCGATCACCGGGTATCCGAGCAGTGCGGCCGCGGAGTAGTGCGAGTAGACCACGGACGCCCGCCGGGTGCCGGCGACTGCCGCAATGCGCAGCAGGTAACGCTCATCTTCCTCGAGCGTGTTCCACACCGTGGCATCGAGGTAGACGCCGGAGATCACCCGCACGACGCGGCCGTGTTCCGCCGCGCGGCGCAGCACCCGATCGTCGGTTCCGGACCAGAGCAGCTCCCTGGCGAGTACTAGTCGCGAGGCCAGCCTGGTGAGAGTGTCCATCCGGCGAGGATGTCACCGCAGCATCCACGCCGATGGCACCACGGTGCGATGTCGTGGAGAAACCTCACAGGACGTGCTTGTGCAGGAGAGGACGCGACCTACCACCCCGGCCTCGAGCGATAGCACTTCGGACGAGGGTGCCCGCCACGGCGGGCAGTTTCGTCCGGAAACCTATCGGTCGGCGAAAGGGTGGATCGGGCGGGCCGGCGGGAGTGCCGGGCGACGCGGCGTTTTAGTCGACGAAGCTTTTCTTGAGGAAGTCCGCGGTTGAGCGGTAATCCAGGCGCTCGTAGAAGGACGCGCCACGGCTGCTGGCCACAGTAAGCTGCCGCACTCCACGCCGTCGGCATGCATCCTCGACTGCGGAAACGAGCTGGCTGCCAATGCCTCTGTTTCTAGCCCGCTCGTCCACGACGAGCTCCTGCAGCTGAGCGGATTCACCATTGGTGTAGAGCAGCCGTGCGACCGTGGTCAGGGCATACCCAACGATCGTGCCGGAGACTTCCGACGCGACAAGCAACAGGTGCCGGTCTGGATCTGCGATCGCTTCCGCGAAAGCACGCTCGAACGACGACCGATCGGGTTCGTAGTCCCCTCCTAGTTGCTCGACGAGGGCGAAAACGGCTGGCGCATCCTCTGCCGCGGCGGGTCTGAGCACAGAGCCCTCAGCGGGCAAAGTTGCCCCGATAGTATTCGAGCACCCAACCCACCAGGGTGATGATCGCGAACGCTGCGCCGATGAAGCAAATCCACGCCCCAACGGCGAGTCCCAGGAAGAACAGCGCGATCCCGAAACCGAGCGCCAACGGCCACCAGCTCCACGGGCTGTAGAAGCCGACGTCGGCACCTTCGTCCATGGTGGAGTCCGGAAGGTCTTCGACCAGTTCCCCACCCTGGGCTTTGTGCACCTTGCCGAGGTAGAACGCAATAAGAGCGAACAGCACCCCGCACATCGCTAGGGCCAGCGTGCCGGCCCATTCAACCTTGAGATGGAACGGGTCGATCAGACTCCAGACCGTATAGAGAGCCGATGACACGAAATAAAATGCGGAGAGCACCCAGAACAGCTTGACGTTGGCGCCCATTGCGCTACTTCACCTTCCCATCGGCCAGATCCAGCGTCGGCGCGTCGGGAGCGTCCCAGGCTGGCCCAACGCCAACCGGCACACCCGCCTCCGGGTGGTACAGGTCGAACGCGGGCGACTCGGAACGGATGCGCGGGATGGACGTGAAATTGTGTCGCGGCGGCGGGCAGGAGGTGGCCCACTCCAAGGAACGGCCATAACCCCACGGGTCGTTTGACGTTACCTTCGGAGCATTCCGTGCCGTCAGGTACACGTTGAGCAGGAATGGAATCATCGATATGCCCAGCAACGCGGAGCCGAAGGTCGACAACTGGTTCATCCAGGTATATCCGTCTTCAGGCTGGTAGGTGGCGTAGCGCCGAGGCATCCCCATGACGCCCAACCAGTGCTGGATCAGGAACGTGGTGTGGAATCCGAGGAACAGCAGCCAGAAGTGGATCTTTCCAAGTCGATCGTCAAGGATCTTCCCGGTGAACTTCGGCCACCAGAAGTAGAACCCGCTGAACATAGCGAACACGACGGTGCCGAAAACAACGTAGTGGAAATGCGCCACGATGAAGTAGGTATCCGAAACGTGGAAGTTTAACGGCGGTGAGGCAAGGATCACTCCGGTGAGACCGCCGAACGTGAAGGTGACCAGGAAGCCGATTGCCCAGAGCATCGGCGCCTCGAACGTCACCGACCCCCGCCACATAGTCCCAACCCAGTTGAAGATCTTCACCCCTGTCGGCACCGCGATGAGCATGCTCATGATCGAGAAGAAGGGCAAGAGCACAGATCCGGTGACGTACATGTGATGCGCCCAGACGGTGACCGACAGGGCTGCGATGGAAATGGTGGCGAACACCAGGCTCTTGTAGCCGAACACCGGTTTCCGGCTGAACACCGGGAACACTTCCGTGACGATGCCGAAGAACGGCAGCGCAATGATATACACCTCGGGATGCCCGAAGAACCAGAACAAATGCTGCCAGAGCAGCGCTCCGCCGTTGGCGGGGTTATAGATGTGGGCTCCGGCCACGCGGTCGGCCCCTAAACCGAACAGTGCGGCAGCCAGTGGCGGGAATGCCATCAAGATCAGGATGGCAGTGACCATCGTGTTCCAGGTGAAGATCGGCATCCGGAACATCGTCATGCCGGGCGCGCGCATCGTGATGATGGTGGTGATGAAGTTGACGGCACCGAGAATCGTGCCGAATCCGCTCATCGCCAGGCCGAAGACCCACAGATTGCCGCCCAGGCCGGGCGAGAACGTCGAACCCGACAATGGGGTGTAGGCGAACCAGCCGAAGGCCGCAGCTCCCTGCGGCGTGAGGAAACCACCGACAGCGATCAGGCTTCCAAAACTGTACAACCAGTAGGCGAACGCGTTGAGCCTTGGGAATGCAACGTCTGGCGCACCGATCTGCAGCGGCATGATCACGTTGGCGAAACCGGCGAACAACGGTGTTGCGAACATCAGCAGCATGATCGTGCCGTGCATGGTGAACAGTTGGTTGTACTGTTCCTTGGTCTGCAGAATCTGAAGGCCCGGTTCGAACAGTTGCGTCCGCATGACCAGCGCCATCACTCCGCCGAGGCAAAAGTAGATGAACGATGTGATCAGGTAGAGATACCCGATCTTCTTGTGGTCTGTGGTGGTGAGCCAGCTGACCAGGACGTTGCCCTTGGTGACCACCCTGGGTGTGCCGATGGTTCCGCTGGAGCCGGTTCCGCCGGTGGTGGGGCGGGTCGTTGTCGTTGTCGTCATCGTGGTGCCCTACTTGTTGCCTTCTGGCGCTTTGTTATTGGGCTGGTTCTGGTTCCGGTTGTAGACCTCGTCCAGAAGTCCAGTCTGCCCCACATCGGCCAGTTTGTTCATCTGCTGGTCGTATTCATTTTGCGACACCACGTGCACTTCGAACAGCATCAGCGAGTGGTACTCGCCACAGAGCTCGGCGCACTTGCCCCGGAACACACCCTCTTTCTCCGGTGTGAAGTACATGTAGTTGTCTTTGCCGGGGATGACGTCCTTCTTGTAGAGGAAGTCGGGCACCCAGAACGAGTGCACCACATCGCGGCTCACTTCTTTGATTTCAACGGTCTTGTTCACCGGTAAATAGAGAACCGGGAGCTTGCTCTCATCGATGTACGGGGCCTTCTCAAGCTCCTGAGCCTGAATACCCAACGAGTACACGCCCTTGTCGCCTGGGCCCTCATTGAGGTAGTTGAAGTCCCACGACCATTGCTTGGCGAAGACCTCGACCGTCACATCCGGATTGGCGGTCGGCTTTTCGATGTCGTACTGGTCGGATGCCGTGAAGGAGAAGAATCCGAAGATGAGAATGAGCGGAACGACCGTGTAGAGAATCTCGATCGGCATGCTGTACCTCAACTGCACCGGGAGCCCCACCTGACCCTTGCGCCTACGGTAAACGACCGCGACCCAGATGATCATGCCCCAGACCACGAGCCCGACGATGAGCAACACCATCCAGGCTGTGCTCCACAGTCCGACAACGGAATCGGTGTGATTGGTGATTCCCGGCTCGCCTGGCAGGTAGCCGCGCAACTGGGTTTGGGTACAACCAGCGAGGGCAATGGCAATCGTCACTGCTACCGGAATGGCAACCCATCGAAGACGGCGGTTCGAGCGCAACTGAGACCTTTCGGATGACGATGACTGGCAGTTTCGGCAGTCTTATTGAGCGGTTCCCAGCCTACTCCAAAGGACCCGCCGGCTCGGTCGTGGAAACACCGCGCCGCGCCAAAACGCGCGGCATCGAGACAGCGAATTCAGTGGCGTGGCGGCGTCAGCTGAACGAGTCGCCGCACGCGCAGCTGCTCTCGGAATTGGGATTGTCGATGGTGAATCCTTGGCTTTCGATGGTGTCTTTGTAGTCGATGGTGGCACCGGCCAGATACGGGACGCTCGCCTGGTCGACCACTACTTCGACGCCGCCGAAGTCAACGATCGCGTCGCCGTCGAGCATGCGCTCGTCGAAATAGAGCTGATAATTGAGCCCGCAGCATCCGCCCGGTTGCACCGCGACCCGCAACCTGAGGTCGTCGCGGTTTTCCAGCGCGGACAAGGACCGTACCTTGTCGCCGGCTGCCGCAGTGAGTGCCACCGAGTGGGCGGGAGCTGGCTCGGTTTCGGTTAACGTTGCATCTGACATGACGACTCCTTGGCGTGTCGGAATTTCTCCTAGTGTACGGGTCAAGC
>JBDTBD010000065.1:0-10478 GCA_039924285.1 Terrimesophilobacter sp.
TGGGCAGGGCGGTGATATTCACTCCGTCACCCGTGAGGAGAACACCCTCCGCATCAGTTTTCATAGGGCCAAATCTAGCGGCTCGGCAGGCCCAGTTATCTGGGAACTCGTCCGGATCACCACCGCATCCGGGGTTCACAGGGTCCCGGCGTAGTGTGGAGAGGTATCGAAGGCTCGTTCCCGCGGTCGACACCCGTCTCGCACCGCCATAGCCCTAGAACAATCAGAAGGAACCTGGTCGGTTTGCGGCCAAGACAGGAGCGTCTCCATGACGCTGCAGCATGCTCATTCGCGCACGACTACATCGCTCAAGCACACTGTGCGTTCGCCACGGCCGCACCGCACGAACGTCTCATCCGACCACACTAGCGTCGACGCCACCGCACTACCCAGCAGCATCGCGCTGCTGAGCACCTACCCGCCCACGCAGTGCGGACTGGCCACCTTCACGCAAGCCCTGTACGGCCAGCTGAGCAAACTGCCCGGCCGAGTCGGCATCATCAGCGTGCTGGACGCCCCGGATGACGGCGCGCACGCCGCGCCCGGCGTGGTCGGTTACCTCGTCAACGGGTCGGCTGCCAGCGCGGCAGAGACCACCCACACCCTGAACGGGTACGGCGCCGTTATCGTGCAACACGAATACGGCATCTACGGCGGCCACGACGGCGTCGACGTGCTCGAGGTGGTCGAGGCACTCACCGTGCCGACGATCGTCGTGTTGCACACGGTGTTGGAAACGCCGTCCGAGCGCCAGCGCAGCATCCTCAACCGGCTCGTCGCCGCCTCGGATGTCGTCGTGACGATGACCCAGACCGGACGTCGCCGCCTCGAGCAGGACTACGGCGTCGATCCCGAGCACATCGCCGTAATCCCGCACGGCGCGATCGACCACGGACCGCTCGGCTCATCGCATCCGGCCAATCCTCGGCCGTTCGTGCTCACCTGGGGACTGCTCGGCCCTGGCAAAGGCATCGAGTGGGCGATCGATGCGATGGCGTCGCTGACGGACCTGAACCCGCGGTACCTCGTCATCGGCAAGACGCATCCGAAGGTTCTGGAGAAGGACGGCGAGCAGTATCGTGAGAGCCTGGTCGCGCGCGCCGGTGCGGCCGGTGTGACGGATCTCGTGGAGATCGACTCGAGCTATCTGAGCCTTGCCGAGTTGGCCGACCTCGTGGAGCGGGCGGACGTAGTGCTGCTGCCGTACGACTCGCCGGACCAGGTCACCTCCGGGGTGCTGATCGAGGCTGTCGCGGCCGGCCGGCCCGTCGTGTCGACCGCGTTCCCGCACGCCGTCGAACTGCTCGCGGGCGGCGCCGGACTGCTCGTGCCGCAGCGCGACCCGGCCGCAATGGCCGCCGCCCTGCGCCGAGTGATCACCGAACCCGGCCTTGCCCGGCAGATGGCCGCCACCGCCGCCGGTCAGGCCCCCGAGCTCGCCTGGGCCGCCGTGGCCCGGCGGTATCGGGATGTCGCCGCCGGCCTGCGCGTGGCCGCAGTGCCCGCCGCCGTGCTGTCCGCATCGATGGTCTCCGCGTCGTGAGCCTGCCTGACATCTCGTTCGCCCATCTGCGCGGCCTCAGCGACGCCCGCGGCCTGTTCGAACACGCCAGAGGCACCACGGCCCGGCGTCATTTGGGCTACTGCGTCGACGACGTCGCACGTGGCCTGGTGGTGGTGAGCCGGGAGGGGGTCGAACTGCAGGACCTGACCGAGGTGTACCTGAAGTTCCTCGTTGACGCGCAGGTGCCCGACGGGCGGTTCCGCAACCGGCTCAGCCTGAGCGGGCACTGGAGTGACCTGCCCGGCGCTGATTTACGCAACGCTGATCTACGCAGCATTGCTCCAACCACTGTCGAAGACTGCTGGGGGCGCGCCCTGTGGGGGCTCGGCGCCGCAGTCACCGCGAATTCGGTTGCCGGTGCCACCGGCGCCAACGGTGCCACCGCGCTCGCCGCGTTCACCAAGGGCGCTTTCTGGCGCTCACCATACCGTCACTCGATGGCGTTCGCCGCACTCGGCGCCGCCGAGGTGCTGAGCGTGCTGCCTGGGCACTCCGGCGCGCGCGCGCTGATCGCCGCCGCGGCCGAGACGATCGGCCGACCGCGTGCTGCGCACCTCTGGCCCTGGCCGGAAGACAGCCTGCGCTACGCGAACGCGGCATTGCCGGAGGCGTTGATCGCGGCCGGCGACGCACTGGGTGACGAATCAATCCTGACGGATGGGCTGATGCTCCTGGACTGGCTCCTGACCGTGGAAACACGCGACGGACACCTCTCCGTGACGCCGGTCGGCGGACGCGGGCCCGGTACCCAAGCATCAGGATTCGACCAGCAACCGATCGAGGCCGCCGCGATCGCCAGCGCCTGTGCGCGGGCGTTCCGGGTCACCGGTGACCACCGGTTCGCCGACGGGGTCGACCTCGCCGCGGCCTGGTTCCTCGGTGACAACGACGGTGGCGTCGCGCTCTACGATGCGGCGAGCGGCGGATGCTGCGACGGACTGCAACAGGGCGGACGCAACGAGAACCAGGGTGCGGAATCCACCCTGGCGGCGCTGTCCACCCTGCAACTGGCCCGCCGCCTTCCGGTGATGAGCCGATGAGCGCCGTGACGGCCGGGGCCGCGGTGACCCGCGCCGACCTCACGCTGCTCGCGGACCCGTCCCGCGTGGTGGCGCAACTGTTCGTCCCGGGTCAGGAGCTGGCGCTGGACCACGAGTCTCGCACCTCTGACGTACTCAACCGCATCCTGTCTCTGCCCGAGGAGACCGTGGAGGCAACGCTCGAATCGGTGATCGCCGATTTCTCCAGCCGGCACCGCGACCTGCGGCAAATCCTCCAGACGCATTTCGATCGCGTCGCCCACCGGGTGCCGACCGTCGCGCTGCTGACCGACGCGCGGCGGCTTGTGATCGGGGCCTGCTTCACGAAGGAGTACGCGGTCGAGGCGGCGGCGCTGTTCAACCCGTCGGTGGTGCCACATCCCGACCAGTCGAATCTGCCCGAGGGCGCTGTGCGGTTCGTGATGAGCTTGCGGGCCGTCGGCGAGGGCCACATTTCCAGCATTGAGTTCCGCACCGGCGTCGCCGGTCCGGGCCGCACGGTGACGATCGACGACCCCGGCAGGTTCCTCGACGCCGGCCAGCACACCGCCACGGTGTACGACAAAGCACTGTTCCTCGGCAAACTCGCCGAGGCCGGCGCTGACGGCGAAAGCTCCTCGTTCCTCCTGCAGCAGCTCCCGGCCCACTTCGACGACGAGACGCTGAGCCGCGCGCTGGTGCAGGCATCCCATCGATCGATGGCCTGGCACGGCAGCACCCACACCGCCGAGCTGGCCAGGTGGATCGCGGCGTGCAATTACGACCTCGACTTCGATCCGGCGGCGCCGCTGGCCGATCGCATCCTGTGGCCGCACGCACCCTCCGAGTCCCAGGGGATGGAAGACGCACGTTTCGTGCGCTTCGTGGACGATGACGGTGCAACGACCTATTACGGCACCTACACCGCGTACAACGGCGCGCAGGTAACCCCGCAGCTGATCGAGACCGCAGACTTCCAACACTTTCGGATCAGCCAACTGGCCGGACCGTCCGCGCGCAACAAGGGCATGGCGCTGTTCCCGCGAAAGATCGACGGCCACTTCGTCGCCCTGTCCCGCTGGGATCGGGAGAGCAGCGCGATCACCACGTCGGTGGACGGTCGCCTGTGGGGCGCACCGATCACACTGCAGTCCCCGCAGCAACCGTGGGAGATCATTCAGCTGGGCAACGCCGGCTCGCCGATCGAGACGGCATCCGGATGGCTCGTGATCACCCACGGAGTCGGCCCGATGCGGGAATACTCGCTCGGAGCGATCCTGCTCGATCTGCAGGACCCGACCAGGGTGATCGGCGCGCTGCGGGAGCCGTTGATGCGCCCGCGGCCGGATGAACGCGACGGCTACGTGCCCAACGTGCTCTACTCGTGCGGGGCGCTGGCCTTCGGCGACCAGCTGTTGCTACCGTTTGGGATCGGGGATTCGTCGGTGCACTTCGCCTTCGTCGATGTGCCGATGCTGCTGGAGCGACTCGCCGCGGACGGCCCGCCAGAGGCCTGAGCCGCGAACCCCGGCAGGTTCAGTAGCGCCCGAGGAACGAGGACGCGTATCGAAACCCGCGGCGAGCGCGCTCAGCTACCGATCCGGTCGGCGATGAGCGGGCCGCCGTCGAGAACGGGGTCACCGGGCTCGCCGATGCGATACGCCCCGTCGAGGGCTTCCAGGGCCCGCGCGAAGCGGTCAGGGTCGTCACTGGAGAGGGTGAACAGCGGCTGTCCCTTGACGACAGCATCGCCGGGCTTGGCGTGCAGATCGATGCCGGCGGCGTGCTGCACCGGATCCTGTTTGCGGGCGCGGCCCGCCCCCAACCGCCACGCCGCGATACCGAACGGCAGCGCCCGCTGCTCGAGCAGCACGCCGTCCCGCTGCGCGGCCACCACGTGCGTTTCCCGCGGGACCGGAAGCGCTGCATCCGGGTCGCCGTCCTGGGCGCGGATCATGGCACGCCACGAGTCCATGGCGCGGCCGTCCTTGAGAGCGATTTCCACGTCCGCGTCGGGCTGACCGGCCAGGGCCAACATCTCCCGGGCGAGCGCGACGGTGAGGGCGACGACGTCCGCAGGCCCGCCGCCGGCGAGCACCTCCACGGACTCGCGCACCTCGTTCGCGTTGCCGATCGCCAGCCCCAGCGGCACGTTCATGTTGGTCAGCAGCGCCGTGGTGGCCACCCCGGCATCGGTGCCGAGGGCGACCATGGTCTCGGCCAGCTCTCGGGAGCGTTCGATGTCCTTCAAAAATGCGCCGGAACCGAACTTCACGTCCAAAACCAGGGCGGACGTGCCCTCGGCGATCTTCTTGCTCATGATCGAGGAGGCGATCAGCGGGATCGACTCCACGGTACCGGTGATGTCGCGCAGGCTGTACAGCTTGCCGTCGGCCGGGGCGAGGCCGGAGCCGGCCGCGCAGACGACGGCGCCGACCTCGTCCAGTTGGCGGCGCATCCGGTCGTTGGTCAGGTTCGCCTGCCAGCCGGGGATCGACTCGAGTTTGTCCAGGGTGCCGCCGGTGTGGCCAAGGCCGCGGCCGGACAGCTGCGGCACGGCGACACCGAAGGAGGCGACCAGAGGCGCCAGCGGAAGGGTGATCTTGTCACCCACTCCGCCGGTGGAATGCTTGTCGACAGTCTTTTTGGAGAGGGTGTCGAAGCTCATCCGCTCACCGCTGGCGATCATTGCCAGGGTGAGGTCACGCACCTCCTGCCGGTTCATGCCGTTGAGGTAGATCGCCATCGCCATCGCCGCCATCTGTTCCTCACCGACATAGCCGCGCGTGTAAGCGTCGACGAGCCAGTCGATTTGCGCGGGGCTGAGAGCGCCGCCGTCTCGTTTGGCGTGGATGAGGTCGACGGTGTCGAACGGTTCAATGGTGCTCATGCGGTGTACTCCTTGAGGGTGCGAGGGCCGAACGCGTCGGGCAGCACCTCGTCGATGGTCTTGATGCCCGACACGGTTTCCAGCAGCATCCCCGGAGCGGAGTGCTCGTAGAGCAGCTGACGGCACCGCCCACACGGCATCAGCACGTCACCGTGCCCGTCGACGCAGGTGAAGGCCACGAGGCGGCCGCCGCCGCCGGAGTGCAGCGCGGAGACCAGGCCGCATTCGGCGCACAGCGTGAGGCCATAGGAGGCGTTTTCCACGTTGCATCCGGACACCACCCGCCCGTCGTCGACGATCGCGGCGGCACCGACCGGGAACTTCGAATAGGGTACGTACGCGTTCGGCACCGCTGCTGCGGCAACCTTTCGCAGCGCCTCCCAGTCGATCGGTGCATCGTTCTTCACATTCGTCATGTTTGCTCCTCCGTGGGCTCCACCGTCGGCACCGCGCCGACGAGACGGGGCAGTCCGGCCCGGTATCCGGTGTACGCCTGCGGGATCAGCAGCAGCGCGAGGAGCAGCAGTGGCGCGAGCCAGCCGCCCGTCGCACCGAACAGCGCCCCGAGCAGCATCGGTCCGCCGGCGGCCATCAAATACCCCCAGCTTTGCGACATGCCGGAAAGTTTCGTGGCGTGATCGGAGTCCGGCGAGCGCAGCACGATGTACGCGAGTGCGAGGCCGAGCGTGGCGCCCTGTCCGATTCCGAGCACAAGGACCCACAGCACGGCGATGCCGGGCGAGAGCATCAGACCCACAATGCCGACGGCGTAAAAACCGACCAGCGCGACCGCGAACGACGACTGCCGCCGCATCCTTGCCGCGATCAGCGGGCTGACCATCGCGGGAATGATTGAGACGAGATTCATCAGCGACAGCATCAGCCCGGCGTATGCGGGGTCGGCGCCGTCGAAGATGAGCAGCGTCGGCAACCAGGCGCTGGTCGCGTAGAAGTTCAGGGATTGGAAGCCGAAGTACGCCGTCACCAGCCAGGCGACCGGGTCAGACCCGAGTTTCAGAACCGTCCGTGTGACAGTGCCACGGCGGGCGCGCACGCCTCGCAGTCCCGGCAGCCAGACGATCAGGCCGACAACCGCGAACAGGCCCCACACGCCGAGGGCGAAATTCCAGTCCAGTCCGGCGGCCCGGGCGATGGGAACCGTGGCGCCGGCCCCGAGCGCCGCACCGCCGGTGAGCGCCAGCGTGTACAGTCCCGACATCAACCCGATGGAGTGCGGAAAGTCGCGTTTGATCAGCCCGGGAAGCAGAATGTTGCCGATCGCGATGCCGGCGCCGATCATCAGGGTGCCGAGGAACAGTGCCGGCACCGTCGGAATCAGCCTGACCGCGGAGCCTGCGACCACGGCCAGCAGCACACCGACCAGGGTCCACTCGATGCCGAACCGCCGGGCGATGATCGGCGCGGTGGGTCCGAGTGCTCCAAAACACAGCACCGGCAGCGTCAGCAACAGCCCCGCAGTGAGCGGAGTCAGGCCGACCGCCGCGCTGATCTCATCGAGCAGCGGTGCCATCGACACGACGGCGGGCCGGAAGTTCAATGACACCAGTACGACGGCGATACCGCTCCACAGGCGCCAGGACGGCCGGTGTCCGCTCACGGCACCACGGTGCGGATGCTCATGACTTGATATACGGCTTTCCGTCTGCCGCGGGCATTCGCACCTTGCCCACCAGCCCGGCGACGGCGAAGATCGTGACGATGTACGGCAGCATGAGCATGAACTCGCTCGGCACGGGTGAACCCGACACGGCGAGTACGTTCTGCAAATTGCTGGCGAACCCGAACAGCAGTGCGGCCAGGGTGGCCTGCAGCGGCCGCCACCCGCCGAAGATCACGGCCGCCAACGCGATGAACCCCGCGCCGTTCGTCATCTCCTTGTTGAACGCGCCGACCGAGGTGAGCGTGTAGAACGCTCCGCCCATTCCTGCGATGACACCGGCCAGCGACACGTTCCAGAACCTGGTGCGGTTCACGTTGATGCCGACGGTGTCTGCAGCTTGCGGATGCTCACCGGTCGACCGCAGGCGCAGCCCCCATTTGGTGTGGAACATCCCGAACCAGACGGCGACCACCGTGAAGTACATGATGTAGACGATGATGGTCTGTCGGAACAGCACCGGTCCCAGCAGCGGGATTTCGCTGAGTCCGGGAATCCTGATCCTCGGGAACTGCGGCGGATTGTTCAGCGCCGGAGAGCGGGTGAGCACTGTGGAATAGAGGAAGCTGGTCAGCCCGGCCACCAGCACGTTGAGCACGACGCCGACGATGATCTGGTCGACGAAGTACTTGATCGAGAAGGCGGCAAGCACGAACGAGACCAGCATCCCGGCGATCATGGCGCCCAGCAGGCCGACATACGCGGACCCGGTGATGGAGCCGACCAGTGCGGCCACGAATGCGCCGGCGAGAAGTTGGCCCTCGATGGCGATGTTGACCACACCGCCGCGTTCGCAGATCACTCCACTGAGCGCGCCGAAGATGAGCGGTGCACTCAGTGCGACGGTGCCCACCAGCAGCCCGGGCACAGGAAGGGTGTCCCCTGCGGAGACCCACGCCAGGAAAACGACCAGGAACAACACCGCGAACAGGCTGGTGAACCACAGCGGCACCCGGATGGCACGACGCACGAGAACGAACGCCCACACCGCCATGGCGATCAGGACCACCGAGATGACGATGCCGGTCGCCCTGGTGGGCAGAACCAGGTGCGGCAACTGAATTGCGTCGCTGGACGTGGAGAGCTGGAAGGTGCTCACCCCGTCCCGGGCGAAGCCCCAGAACAGCAGCGCGGACAGGGCAGCAAACACCGCCAATGCGAACGGCGCTTTCCAACTCTTAACGACGGCGCGGGTCAGGTGCGCGACGCCGACCGGCGCCGGTTGTGTGATCGCGCTCATCGGGTCACCACCTTCTTGCTGCGGGAGCGGGGGGCTTTGACTCTGGACACGGTCAACGGGTCCGGCAGCCGGAACACCGCCCGCACCAGCGGCGGAGCGGCGATGAAGAGCACGATCAGCGACTGGACGACGAGCACGATGTCCACCGGGATGCCCTGAGCGGCCTGCATGGAAAAGCCACCTGCCTTGAAAGCGCCGAAGAGAATACCCGCGGCGAACACACCCCACGGACGGGATCGTCCGAGCAGGGCGACCGTGATCGCGTCGAAGCCGATGCCGGCGTCGATTCCCGACGTGAACCCGGTGGTGATGACACCCTGCACCTGGTTGGCGCCGGCGAGCCCGATCAGCGCGCCACCGATGAGCATGGAATAGACGTACATCCGTTTGACGTTGATGCCGGCCACCCGCGCCGCTCGGGGGTTCTCACCGATGGCGCGGAACTGGAATCCGAGGTTGGACCGGTTCAACAGCCACCAGGTGAAGATGGTTGCGGCGATGACAAGCAGGAATCCGATGGTGAGCGGGTAGCGATCGCCGAGCAGCTTGGGGAACACGGCGGTGGGATTCATCGCCGCTGACTTGGGGTTGTTCGACCCCGGTGCCTGCAGCAGGCCCTGATGGCGCAGCAGATAGCTGATGAAGTAGAACGCGACATAGTTGAGCATGATCGTGGTGATCACCTCGTGCGCGCCGGTGGTTGCCCGCAGGAATCCAGCCAGTCCGCTCCAAATTGCCGCGCCCGCCATGCCTGCAGCGAGGGCGACGACCAGGTGGACACCGGCAGGCAGGTCGAAGGAGAATCCGACCCAGCCGGCGAGCGCCGCCGCGATGATCATCTGCCCGCGGCCGCCGATGTTGAACAGTCCGGCGCGGAAACCGATCGCCACCCCTAGTCCGGCCGCGATGAGCGGGGTGGCGAACGCGAGTGTCGAAAAGAACGGCCGGATGGCGTTTTCGAACCCGGGGCGACGGAAGTTGACGACGGATCCCTGGAAGAGGGAGACATACGCCCCGGAGACGGAATCCCAAATGGCGCTGAGCGTGTCCCCGGGACGGGAGAAGAAGTATCCGGCAGCGCGCTGCACCCCGGTGTCGGTGACGGCGATGAGCACGGCGCCGGCGATGAGGGCGAGCACCACGGCGAACACCGAGATGGCGGCGCCGCCGGTGGTGATTTCGCGCAGCACCCCGGAAAAGCGCGAGCGCGGCTCCACAGTGGGCTCCACAGTGACTTCCTCGGCGGACTCCACGGTGGCTTCCACGGGGGCGTCCACGGGGGCGTCCACGGGGGCTTCCTCTGCTGGGGGCTGTTCGTCGCTCATGCCGCGACCTCCGTCGGGGCCTCGCCGGCCATCATCAGACCGAGCACGTCACGCGAGGTGTCCCCCGGCACGATGCCGACAATCCGACCGCGGAACATCACCGCGATGCGATCGGCGAGCGCGGTGACCTCGTCCAGTTCGGTGGAGACGACGATGACGGGGATGCCGGCGTCCCGCGTGGCCACGATCCTGCTGTGCACGAATTCCACGGATCCGACGTCCAGTCCTCTGGTTGGCTGGGCGGCGACGAACAGGCGCAGCTCTCGGCTGAGCTCGCGGGCGATCACGACCTTTTGCTGGTTCCCGCCGGAAAGCCGCCCCGCGTGGGTGTCGATGCCCTGCGCGCGAATGTCGAATTCTGTAATTTTGTCTTGCGCGAACTCGGCCAGGTAGTCCAACTGCAGGTTGCCGAAGCGTACGAACGGTGCCCCGGTCGACCGGTCCAGCATCAGGTTCTCGGCGATGGTGAATTCGCTGATCAGTCCGTCTTCCTGCCGGTCCTCGGGGATGAAGCCGACTCCGGCGTCGAGGATCTTCCGCACCGAGCGACCCTGCAGGTTCTTGCCGTCGAGCAGGATCTCTCCGGTGACACGCTGCTGCAGGCCCAGGATGGCTTCGGTCAGTTCCGTTTGCCCGTTGCCCTGAACTCCGGCGACGGCGAGGATCTCACCGGCGTGCACCTCGAAATCGATGTGGTCCACGACGAACTGACCCAGGTGGTCGATGACGCAGAGGTTTTTCACGATGAGAGCCGGCTCGCCC
>JBDTBD010000066.1:0-9001 GCA_039924285.1 Terrimesophilobacter sp.
ATGATGAGTCCCGCGAGCGGGATGCAGATGAACGCTGCCGGGGTGATGGCACTGAGCGTCGTCGGGAGGGCGAGGACAAACCAGATGATCAGCCCGGCCACCGCGGTCACGGCAGCAGCCTTGGACGCCGTCCCGCCCTGATCGCTCTGTCGGTGACGCCAGAGCCACCAGACTTCTCGGCCGAACGATTCCCCGAGCAGCACGAGCGCGACGAGAAGGAGGATGCCGATGACGAGCGGTGGCAGGATGCCCGCTGTGGCGACGGTCAGCGCGATGCCCTGGATGGCTGCGACGACCTTGGACCAACGCCGTGGCGGGGCGGAGGCCCGCAGCCACGGCAGAAATACGCTTGCGGCGACAAACGCGTACCGGGCCAGCCCGATCGCCAACACCCATGCTCCGACACCCGGTGCGACGTAAAGGCTCAGCACCAGGATGAGGAACGCGTCGACCTCCATGTCGAAGCGCGCACCAAACGTCGACACCGTGTGAGTGCGCCGTGCCACCCGACCATCGACCGCGTCGAGCACGAGCGCCACGGTGGCCAACGACACCAGCACCGAGACCGGAGTCTGCCGATCGACAAAGTCAGCAACCAGCGCTGTGACACCGCCGATCAGGGTGGCTCGGGCGAGCGTCACCCAATCCGCCGGGCCGAGCCCGTGGGAACCGCGCCGGATGACCGCCCGGGCGAGCAGAGCGTTCAAGGCAATGGCGTAGAGGATGCCGGCGCTCCAGCCGGCGGCGCCGAGTCCAACGGTCGCCGCGAGCGCAGCGAGCAGGACAAGCTGAGAAACCAGCCCGACTATCGGACCTGAATGAACCGATCGCACGGCGCCTCCGTGTTCGCGTAAAGACAACAGTATTACGATGTACCGATCATCCGAGTTCATCTCAGAAACCGGAAGGAGGAGGTTTCGTGAGAAGGGAAGCCCTCGCCTTCTGGTTGCGTGAGCCGGGAACCGGCGAGATTCGCGCGGAGACGCTGGCGGCGCCCGCCGCAGACGAGGTGCTGGTGCGCACCCTGTACTCCGGGGTCAGCCGGGCCAGCGAAGCGTTGGTGTTCCGCGGCGGTGTTCTGCCCAGCCAACACACCGTGATGCGGGCGCCGTTCCAGGCCGGCGGTTTTCCGGCACCGGTTAAGTACGGGTATCTCAGCGTCGGCGTCGTGGAACAGGGACCGAGCGCGCTGCTCGGCCGCACCGTCTTTTGCCTGTACCCGCATCAGACCGCATACGTGGTGCCGGCAGATGCCGTGTTCGTCGTCCCCGAGGAGGTCCCACCCGCTCGCGCCGTGCTCGCGGGCACTGTGGAAACGGCCGTCAACGCCCTGTGGGACGCCGCGCCCCTCGTGGGAGACCGGATAGCCGTCGTCGGAGCAGGCATGGTCGGACTCTGCGTCGCACGGTTGCTCAGCCGGATCGTCGGGGTGCAGGTGACCGCCGTCGACGTCGACGAAAGCCGGGCCGACGTCGTTGCCTCACTGAATGCTGGCTTCGCGCTGCCCAAAGACGCTCCCACCGACTGCGACCTCGTATTCCACACCAGCGGAACCTCCGAAGGGCTGCAGCTGTCCCTGGACTGTCTCGGGCCCGAGGGCACCGTCGTCGACCTCAGCTGGTACGGCGACCGTGAAGTGCGGCTCTCGCTCGGCGGCGCGTTCCACTCGTCGAGGCTGAACATCCACTCCAGCCAAGTGGGCGCCGTGGCCCCGGCTCGACGTCGTCGCCGTACCACCAGGCAACGGCTGGAATTCGCACTGACGCTGTTACGCGACCCCACCTTCGACGCTTTGATCACCGGTGAATCCCCATTCCGGGAACTGCCGGACGTGATGGCGCGGCTCGCCGACGGTCGGCTGCCCGCCCTGTGCCACACGATTAGTTACGAAGGTGGGTGAGGCCGTGTTCAGTGTCACAGTGCGCGACCACATGATGATCGCCCACAGCTTCCACGGTGAGGTGTTCGGGCCAGCGCAACGCCTGCACGGCGCGACCTACGTCGTCGATGCGACGTTCAGGCGGAACGCCCTCGACGACGACAACATAGTGGTCGACATCGGGCGGGCGGGCGACCAGCTGCGCAGTATCGTCGGCGCGCTGAGCTACCACAATCTCGACGACGATCCATCATTTGCCGGGATCAACACGACGACCGAACTGCTCGCACAAGTGGTCGCGGATCGCCTGGCCGAACGCATCCACGCCGGTTCTCTCGGCGAGAGTGCGCGGGGCCTCACCGCCATCGCCGTGACGCTGCACGAGTCCCACGTGGCCTCCGCGAGCTACGAGCGGTCGCTGTGACCCGTCTATCGAATGAATGCGTGCAGGTGATGAATACCGTGCACGTCATCGTGCCCGACAGCATCGACGATCCGACCAGGCCCAGCGGCGGCAACCGCTACGACCGACGGATCTGCGATGAACTGGCCGCGTGCGGCTGGTCGGTTCGTGAGCACGCCGTGGCCGGCAACTGGCCCACGCCCGATAGTGCGGCACGAAGCGCCCTTGCCACGGTGCTCACGGCCCTCGCCGACGGTGCCGTCGTGCTGATCGACGGCCTCATCGCCTCCGCCTCTCGCGAGCTGCCGTCGTTTGCGCAGCGGTTGTGTCTGGTGGTGCTCGTGCATATGCCGCTGGCCCAGGGGGCCGAGGACCGCGCCGAAACCCGTGCCGTGGAACGAGCCGCGTTGTCGGCCGCCACAGCCATCGTCACCACCAGCATCTGGACGAAAGGCTGGCTCACCGATCACTACGCACTGGAGCCCGACCGGATCCACGTCGTCGAACCGGGAACGGATGCCGCCGAACTGGCACCGGCCACGAACAATGGCGGCGAGTTGCTGTGCGTCGCATCCGTCACGCCGGTGAAGGGACACGACGTGCTGGTCGCCGCTCTGAGCACACTCAACAACCTTCCGTGGAGCTGCGTCTGCGCCGGCACCGTAGACCGTGACCCAGGATTCGTCGATCGACTCCGGTGCGACGCCGGGGACGGCGGCATAGGCCATCGCCTCCGATTCGTCGGTGTCCGCACCGGCACCGGCCTGGAGGCGACGTATGCCGCAGCCGACCTCGTCGTGGTGTGTTCCCGCGCCGAGACGTACGGCATGGTGGTGACCGAGGCCCTGTCCCGGGGCATTCCCGTGGTCGCCGCCGCCGTCGGCGGGGTGCCAGAGGCGCTTGGGTTTGGCGCCGACCTGGTCCGGCCCGGCATCCTGGTGTCACCCGACGATCCCCGTGCCCTTGCTGCCGCGCTGCGTCGTTGGCTGTGCGAGGCGGAACTGCGTCGTCGGTTGCGCAGGGCCGCCCGGCAGCGCCGTGAAAACTTGCCGAGTTGGGCGATCCCGGCCAGCCGACTTTCCGACATCCTCACCGTCGTGGCTGCGACATGCCGCTAAGCCGAACGGTCAGGCGATGGATGCTGCCGCTGGGCGGCGCCGTACTGGTCGGCGCACTGTGGTGGCGGCTGGGTGTCGGCCCGTTCGTCGACGGTATCGCGCTGGTGAACGGCCCGGCGCTGCTGGCCGCCGCGGTCATCACTTTGTTCACCACGGTGAGCGGTGCCTGGCGGTGGCAGCTGGTGTCGCGCGGGCTCGGGGTCGACCTTTCACTGCGGACGGCAATCACGGCCTACTATCGGTCACAGTTTCTGAACTCGGTGCTTCCGGGTGGGGTTCTCGGTGATGTCGATCGCGGCGTCGGGCACGGCCTGAACTCGGGAAACGTCGGACTCGGGCTGCGCGCCGTCGTCTGTGAACGAATCGGCGGACAGGTCGTGCAAACTGTGCTCGTGGTGGCGGTGCTGACCCTGGTTCCGTCTCCCGTGCGATCATCCGCGCCGGTCATAGCGGCGATCGCCGCCGTGATCGTGGTGGCCGCGGTGATCGTTTTTGCCGCATTCCCGTCCGGCGGGACGTCGATCTGGGCGCGCGGCATCCGGGCCTTGGCAACCGATCTTCGTCTCGGAGTGCTCGGCAGGGCTACGTGGCCCGGCGTGCTCCTCGCCTCCTGCGCAGTCACGGCCGGGCACGCGGTGATCTTCCTCATCGCCGGGCGCGCCGCCGGAGTGACGCTGTCGCCGATACGGATGCTGCCGCTGGCGGTGCTGGTGCTGCTGGCGATGTCGGTGCCGACGAACCTAGCCGGATGGGGTCCTCGGGAAGGGGTCGCGGCGTGGGCGTTCAGCGCTGCCGGCCTGGGCGCAGGCCAGGGTGTCACTGTCGCCGTGGTCTACGGCGTGCTGGCCTTTGTGTCCTGCCTGCCCGGTGCCGCCATTCTGGTCGTAGATTGGCTTCGTCGCCGTCGAAATGGCGCAGGACCGGTCGGCTCGGTGCGATTGCCGCATCCAGCCGGTGTCGACGAAGGGAGCAAAGTGCGTGGCTGAGCGTCCGTACACCCTGCTCAGTTGCAGCATGTCGATCGACGGATACATCGACGATGCCACCGACCACCGGTTGCTGCTGTCGAATGACGCCGACTTCGACCGTGTCGACTCGGTGCGGGCGTCGTGCGACGCGATTCTGGTCGGCGCCTCCACCATCCGGGTCGACGATCCTCACCTGCTGGTGCGCACCGATGCGAGGAAAGCGGAGCGGGTGGCCAGAGGCGCGTCACCGACTCCGGTGAAGGTGACGGTGACCGACTGCGCGGATCTGGATGCGCGGGCGAAGTTCTTCACGGCGGGCGACGCCGAAAAGCTGGTCTACTGCGCCAGCG
Source organism: Terrimesophilobacter sp. (assembly GCA_039924285.1). Lineage (GTDB taxonomy): Bacteria > Actinomycetota > Actinomycetes > Actinomycetales > Microbacteriaceae > Parafrigoribacterium. Next base: position 4,719 of record JBDTBD010000066.1, read on the forward strand.
CACACGTCGCCGATGCCCGCACGCGATTCGGGTCGGTCGCGACGGTGATCGATGCCGGCGAACCGGTGGAAATGCGCTCTCTCAGCGAGGATCTGTACTCGCGGGGCATCCGGCGGTTGATGGTGGAGGGCGGAGAGCGGATCCACACCCAGTTCCTCCTGGGCGGGCTCGTGGACGAACTGCAACTGGTCGTCGCGCCGTTTTTCGTCGGCGACTCCCGGGCGCCGCGGCTCGTTTCCGATGGCGGTTTCCCGTGGAATGCAGACCGGCAGGCGCGGCTGGTGGAGGCACGACCGATCGGTGACGTGGTGTTGCTGCGGTATGCGCTCTCGCCGCGGTTCGGGTGCGCGTGACGCTTGCCATCTGGCCCTGGCGCGGTCCGCCGGATTCATTAGGCTCGTCACAATGAAAAAGCTGCTTGTTCTGTGCGCTCTTGCCCTGGGGCTGGTCCTCGGCGCGGCCGCTCCGGCATCCGCGGACGTCAACGATTTTCAGTTCACCAGCTTCGACGGCCAATACCAGTTATCGACGGATTCCGATGGCCATTCCCAGCTGACCATCGTCGAAACCCTGGTCGCGGTGTTCCCGCAGTCCAACCAGAACCACGGCATCCGGCGGAACCTCGTCAACCGCTACGACGGCCATCCCACCGATCTGCACGTCGTGTCGGTCACCGATGAAGGCGGCACGCCACGCCCGTATGAGACCGAGAGTGAGGACGACCACCTCGCGGTGACGATCGCCGCCGACGGCTTCGTACACGGTGCCCAAACGTACGTGATCACCTACACGCAGTCCAACGTCACCCGCTACTTCGCCGACACGAACGCCGACGAATTCTACTGGGACACCAACGGCACCGACTGGTCACAGCCGTTCGGGCAGGTCACCGCGACGGTGCACCTGATGGACACTCTCGCGCTTCGACTGACCGGAAAGGTGGATGCCGCCTCCGGCAGCCAGGGCGAAAGCGGTCCGGCGGAGACCACTCGCGCCGGCGGAAAGACCTTCACTTTCACCGCACAGAACCTGGGACCGGGCGAAAACCTCACCTTCGCCATCGGCTTCGAGCCCGGCACGTTCACCCCGAGAGACAGCGGATTCTTCGACTCGACGTGGCCAGTGCTGACTCTCCTGTTCGCGGCGGGAGCGCTGGCGGCGGGGATTGCCGCACTGGTGGTGCGGATCACCCGGCTGCGGGACGCGGCGGGCCGCGGCATCATCATCCCCGAGTATCTGCCGCCAAAGGGTGTCACCCTGCTGCTGTCCGCACTCATCCTGCATCGCACCTCAAAGTCAACCGCGGCGCAGATCGTCGGGCTCGCCGTGACCGGCAACCTACGCATCCTCGAGGTCAGTGGACGCAAGCCGAGCTACCGACTGGAGTTCGTCACCGACCGGGGCGCGGATGTCGACGAGCGCGAGTTCCTGCACGCCCTGTTCGGCACGGTGCTGACCCCTGGCGAGCACCGCAACCTTAAGAAAACCGACCAGGGCGCGGTCAAGAAGATCGCCGCGCTGGCAAAACGGGTGCGCGTTCGGGCCACTAAGGACGGGTACCGGCGCAGGCCGCCGGTTGGCGTCATCGCTATCGTCACCACTGCGGTGGCCGCCGCCGCTGCGGGAGCATTCGTGTTCGGCGCCGTGTCGCTCGACCGAGCGTACGGCGGAGGGTGGCCGGTCGTGCTCATGGCGCTCGCGGGGCTCGCGGCGGTGTCTACCGGCATCCTGCTGTTCCGAATGCCGCTGGAGCCTCGAGGGGCCGACCTGCGCGATCACCTCAAGGGGCTCGAGCGGTACATCTCGCTGGCCGAGGCGGACCGGCTTCGCTACCTGCAGTCGCCCCAGGGCGCTCTGCGGGAACCGGTGGCGACCGACGACCGGGCGCAAGTGGTGAAGCTGAACGAGCGGCTGTTGCCGTACGCGATGCTTTTCAGCGAGGAGAAGCGGTGGGCGGCGGAACTCGGCCGCTATTACGAGGATCTTGGAACACAGCCCTCGTGGTACGTCGGCCAAGGCGTGTTCAACGCGGCACTTTTCGCGAGCAGCATCGGCGCTGTGTCCACCAACGTCTCCGCCGCATACAGTTCGAGCGGCGGCTCAGGCGGGGGAGCGGTCTCCGGAGGCGGCGGGGGAGGCGGAGGAGGCGGCGGCGTCTAGGCCTTAGTGAGGCAATGGCTCCAACGGCACCAGATCACCGCCGTCGTCATCGAGGGCCGGAGTTCCTGCGAGGCGTGCTCTGCGTCTGAGACCGGGGAACTCCACAATAACCATCGCGGCAATCATGAACAGGCCGCCGACAACGGTCTTCAGCGCCAGGACTTCTTGTCCCACTCCGACCGAAATGAGCGCGGTGAAAACAACCTCGAGTGTGAGGATGATGGCCACACGGGAGGCCTCCATCCGCGCCTGCGCCCAGGTCTGCACGAAAAAGCCGAAGACCGTGGCGAATACGGCCGTGAAGAGAACCGCCACCCAGACATCCCAGGTGGGCGGACCCTGGTAGCCGTCCGGCAGAGCGCCAACCCAACACACCACACCCACGGCACACAACTGAACGAAGGTGAGCGCGTAGGAGTCGAGGCCGGGACTGAACCGGCCCAGACCGACGATGTGAAGGGCAAAGAGCACGGCACAGGCGATGCCCCAGAGCTGGCCCACCTCAATGCTCACACCCGTGAGGGAGATGAGGCCCAATCCGATCAGGGCGAGGACGGCGCCGATCGCCACCTTCCCCCCGATCCGCCGGCGGAAGATAAGCCAGCCGAGGACAGGCGTGAGTACGACGTAGGTTCCGGTGAGGAAACCGGTGATTGCTGCGGTCGTCATGCCCAACGCGACGGTTTGGGTGACATAGGCCAGACCCAGCACGACACCGAGTGAAGCGCCGATCACCAGGATGCGGCCCTTGAGAGCCAACACCACCTTCGGCTTCACCGCCAGCATGATGAGGGCCGCGATCGTGAAGCGGATGGCCAGAAAGTCGAAGAAGGGCTGCTGTGCGATGGCGGGCTTCATGATCACGAACGAGCCACCCCACATCGCGGTAACGGCGACCAGGGACCACACCGCGATCCGGGAGCTTTTCACTTCTCAACGATAACCGGGATGGTTTGCTACAAGGCATCGGGGTCTCGCGCAAAGACATTGGTGGGACTACTATGTCGCGCAAACCAGTGCTGACTGCTGGTCCCGCGAGGGCGGCAGATGACCCGGCGATGAAGTTCTGAAGATCAGAGGTTTCGTGCCATGAGTATCGCGGATATTGTCAACGCCAGATCAATTCCCTATTCGGCGACCGCCAAGGAGTTCTCGTGGTGGGGCTCCCTTTTCACGAGCAAGCAGCTCAGCTTTTCCATGCAGTCTCAACTGGGTTCGAATTGGTGTTGGGCTGCTGCTTCCAATAGCGTTTCGCATTTCTACTGGTTCCTGAGCTCCTGGACCCAGTGCACGATTGTCAACGCCGAACTGAACCGGTCCGACGCGTGCAACATGCCGATTCCGGCTGGGGCAAACGTGCCCTGGTATTTGGACAAGGCTTTGGATCGGACGAACAACTTTGTCTCGATCAACGGGGGTCGGGCCACGTTCTCTCAAATTCAGGCCGAGATCGATGCCGGTCGCCCGATGGGTACTCGGATCGGCTGGAACGGAGGCGGCGGCCATTTCATGGTGATCTACGGCTACTCGACCTGGTTTGGCCAGGAGTACGTAGACATCGATGACCCCATCTATGGGAAGAGTCACCTTACGCTCGTCGATTTCTCCACCAATTACCAGGGGAGCGGAACGTGGACGCATTACTACATCACAAAGAGCTACCGGAAGTGGTGGTGGCCTGACGTGGTAATTCCGGAGTATTTGTTCAAGAAGATCTGGCAGGCACGCCAAGTCATGCTGCTGAAAGGCATCGCCGATCCGGAGCACCTCGAAAAGTTCGACGATGCGGACCAAGCCCGATTCGGGTTGGCACATCGCGTCTACGCGCTGGGCCTCGACGCGCTCTTGTCCCACGAGGCGGGCGACCCGGAACGGGTTGGCTTGCGGGTCTACGAGACTCTCAGTGGCAGCCCGGTTGCCTTTTTCGACGTGGACGAATCGGGGGAGGGAGCGGTGCGTGCCGTATCGAAGTCGCGTGCCCACCTGGACGCTTTCACCGCCGCGGTGGCGGCAGCGGAACGCCTCCTGCCGCAAGACGGTGATGAGAAGGCGGAGACCCGGCTGCTGCGCGTACCCGCACTGAACTTTGAAGCCCTGTGGGTGCTCAGCGGAAGCGGTGAGCC
>JBDTBD010000067.1:0-25617 GCA_039924285.1 Terrimesophilobacter sp.
CCAACCTGTTCAGTCAGCCGGTGTTCAAAGACGGCGGGTTCACCTCCAACGACCGCGGGGTACGCCGGTTCGCTCTGCGCAAGGTGCTGCGCAACCTCGACCTCGCCGCCGAGCTCGGTGCGAAGACGTTCGTCATGTGGGGCGGCCGCGAGGGTGCGGAGTACGACGCGGCCAAAGACATCCGGGCGGCGCTCGAACGCTACCGCGAGGCCGTCAACCTGCTCGGCGATTACGTCACGGACAAGGGCTACGACATCCGGTTCGCTATCGAGCCGAAGCCGAACGAGCCGCGCGGCGACATCCTCCTGCCAACGGTTGGGCATGCGCTCGCGTTCATCACCACGCTTGAGCGTCCGGAACTGGTCGGTATCAACCCCGAGGTCGGGCACGAGCAGATGGCGGGGCTCAACTACGCCGCCGGCATCGCACAGGCGCTCTACCAGGGCAAGCTGTTCCACATCGACCTGAACGGGCAGCGCGGCATCAAGTACGACCAGGATCTGGCCTTCGGCCACGGCGACCTGCACAACGCGTTCGCCCTCGTCGACCTGCTGGAAAACGGCGGGCCGGATGGCGGGCAGACCTACACCGGACCGCGGCACTTCGACTATAAGCCGAGTCGTACCGAGGACATCACCGGGGTGTGGGACTCCGCTGCGGCAAATATGCGCACCTACCTGCTGCTGAAGGAGCGGGCCGCCGCATTCCGGGCCGACCCCGAGGTGCAGGAGGCGCTGGCCGCTTCCCGCGTGCCCGAGTTGTCGGTGCCGACGCTGAACGACGGCGAGTCATACGAGGAGCTGTTGGCGGACCGCTCCTCGTACGAAGAGTTCGACACCGACTCATACTTCGGTGGCCGCGGCTTCGGCTTCGTGCGGCTGCAGCAGCTGGCTACCGAGCACCTCCTCGGCGCCCGCTAGCCGCGCCGCCTCGTCCGCGCACCCGCCGCCGCCGCATCCGATCCTCCCGGCCGCCGCCCTCCTTCACTATTCAGGAGAGTGTGTGGCGGATGAGGCAGGTGAGGCCCATGAGGTCATCGCAAGCCTCAGGTGTCACAGTGGTCACATCACCTCCTGAATAGTGAAAGGAAAACGGATGCCCCTGGTCGCCGGCGTCGACTCGTCGACGCAGAGTTGCAAGGTCGTTATCCGCGAGCTCGACAGCGGGGCCGTTGTGCGCACCGGTCACGCGCCGCATCCGGGAGGCACAGAGGTTGCCCCGGAGGCGTGGTGGACGGCGTTGCTCGCGGCGGTCGCGGGTGCCGGCGGATTCGATGACGTGGCGGCGGTCTCGATCGCCGGTCAACAGCACGGGATGGTGGCGCTCGATGCCGCAGGCGAGGTGATTCGCCCCGCCCTGTTGTGGAACGACACCCGCAGCGCTCAGGCGGCCGTGGACCTTATCAACGAGGTGGGCGCCGAGTCGTTCGCTCTGCGCACCGGGACAGTACCGGTGGCCTCCTTCACGATCACCAAACTGAGGTGGCTGCGCGACCACGAGCCGGACAACGCTGTGCGGGTGGCCGCGGTCGCCCTCCCCCACGACTGGCTGACCTGGAGGCTGCGCGGATTCGGGCCGTCCGATCCGCAACTCGAGCAACTGGTGACCGATCGCTCGGATGCCAGCGGCACCTCCTACTTCAACCCGGCGACGAACGCCTACGACCTGGACCTGCTGGCCACGGCTCTCCGTCGTGACGCCCGAAGTCCAGGAGTTGTGCTTCCCCGGGTGTTGCGGCCCGCGGAATTCCGGGAGGCTGGCGCGGCAGCTCCTGGATTTCGGAAGGGGACGGCGGTGGGCGCCGGCATGGGCGACAACGCGGGGGCGGCACTCGGGCTCAAAGCGGCAACGGGTGACGTCATCGTATCGCTCGGCACGAGCGGCACGGTCTTCGCCGTCACCGACCGTCCGGTGCATGACGCAAGCGGCACCGTGGCCGGCTTTGCGGATGCCACCGGTGGCTTCCTGCCGCTCGTCGCGACCCTCAACGCGGCCCGCAGTCTGGACACGATCGCCGCGCTGCTCGGTGTCGACCACGCCGAATTCGGGCGCCTAGCACTCACCGCGAAGCCGGGGTCGGACGGGCTCGTGCTCGTGCCGTGGTTCGAGGGTGAGCGCACGCCGAACCGCCCGAATGCCACCGCAAGCCTCAGCGGCATGACCCTGGCATCCACCACTGGCAGTAATCTCGCAAGGGCAACGATCGAGGGCATGCTCTGCGGGCTGGCCGACGGACTCGACGCGGTGCGCGTGCAGGGCGTCGAGGCCGAACGAATCCTGCTGATCGGAGGCGCCGCCCAGAACTCGGCAGTGCAGGCGATCGCGGCACAGGTGTTCGACGTGCCTGTCGTGGTTCCAAGACCCGGCGAATACGTGGCGTTCGGCGCGGCTACACAGGCGGCGTGGGCGCTCACCGGCGAACGGCCGTCATGGCCGGTTCCGATGGCGGCAACGCCCCCAGCGGATTACCGACCGGTCATCCGTGAGCAGTACGCCGCGGCAGCGGGGAGCCACGTCGAGCCGGTGGAGCCGTCGATCGGCGGAAGATGAGTTCGGGTTTGGCGCAGGTCGGGCTGCTGCTGTTCTGGCCGGCAAGCGCTGCCTGCAGTGTCGCCATGATGCGCCGACCCAACTCACCGAAGTCTTGTCGCACAGTGGTGAGCGGCGGCATGAAATGGCGTGGAGCAGCCCGAGCACCATCGGATGTCTCGCGGAGAAGACAGCCAAGAATCCGCCGAAACCTGCTCACCGTACCAAAATTTCGGGCGCGCAGAGCAGGAGCAGGAGGCACCGGGCGTCAGGGCCGCCGCCGTTGCACGAGTGTGACGACGAGAGCGGCGAGCGCCAGTCCTGCGGCGGCGGCGAGGTTGGCGCCGGCGAGCACCAGTAGCCCGGCGACCAGCACGCAGGAGATCACCGCGAGCCACCAGCCCACTGACCACCGCACAAGCAGCCTCACAGCGGCGAGCATCCCGAGCGCATACACCGAGATCATGCAGCTGGTGTGAATCAGAATAAACGGTGTCAGGTCCAGTCCCTCGCCGATGAGCGCGGTGAGATAGACGAGCGCAAGAACGGCCACGACGGCCAAACTGCGCCGCGGGATCCCGCCGGTTTCGGCTCCCGACGCAAACCAACGCGGCAGGTCGCCGTCTCGCCCGAGCGACGCTCCGAGTTTGGCGAAGGCGCCCAGATAGGTGTTGAGCACCCCAAGTGACACCACGGTGGCAACCGCGGCGACGGATGTCGGGCCGATGCCCGGCGCGGTAGTCGCCACGAGGTCGAGCAGCGGAACGGCACTGTCGCCGGCGGTCGTACCCAGTACGGCCACCGTAACCAACTGGAGCGCGAGGTAGGCGATGCCGACGGCAGCGACCGCGATGGCCGTGGCCAGCGGAATCGTGCGTCTCGGGTTCTTGAATTCCCCGGCGATGTGCGTGACCGCCTCCCAGCCGGCGAACGCCCACACGAACAAGCTCACCGCGGCGCCGACCCCGCCCCAACCGTGAGGGAGGAACGGGGTGAAATTCTCCGGTCTGGAGGCGGGCGCGGAAACCACCACGACTCCCACCACAATCACGACGAGGGCACCGGTGAGCCACAACTGCACCGCTCCGGAGACGCGCAGGCCGAAGGTGTTCGAGATGAAGGGCGGTACGAGGATCAACAACGCGACGACCACGACTGCCCAGGGTGGTCCGCCGAAGATCGCGACGACGTAGGAGGCGCCCAGCACCGCGACCACCGGGATGCCGACGGTGACGCCGAAGAAGAACCAGTATCCCGCCATCCGCGCCGCGGTGGGTCCGAGAGCGAGCCGCACGAAAGTGGCGACGCCGCCGGCATCGGGGTATCGCGCAGCAAGCGCGGCGAACGTGCCGGCCAGCGGGATCGAGAGCAGGAGCACGGCAAGCACCGCGAGCACCGAGGCGGGGCCTGCCTTGGCGGCCGCCAGGGCGGGCAGAACGAGAATGCCGGTGCCGAGTACCGCAGCGATGTACAGCGCGGAGCCCTGGAGCAGCCCGACCGTTGGCACGTGCCCCCGCGACCACACCACCGGCTCAACGTTTCGGATGCTCATGAGCTTTCTACTCGCGGTGGCAGCACTTTGTCGACCAGCAAAATCAAGTTATCCCGGTGTGGCGTCGTGGCGCTGCCCGGCTCGCGAACTCAGGATATGGCTAGTGCCTGCAGCACGTCCTCAACGAGGTCCCGCTCGCCTTCGATTCCCACCGAGAGCCGCACAATGTTGTCGGCCACCTCGAGTTCGGTGCCGCGCACAGACGCGTGCGTCATCTCCGACGGGTAGTTGACCAGGGACTCGACACCGCCGAGCGACTCGGCTAGCTGGAACAGCTTCGTCGACTCAGCGAACTTCCGGGCCGCCGGCCCACCGCCGACGAGTGCGAGTGAGAGCATGCCGCCGAAGCCGCGCATCTGGTGGGACGCCAAATCGTGGCCGGGGTGGTTTGGCAGGCCAGGGTAGTAGACGCGCTCAACAGCCGGGTGCCCGACCAACGCCTCGGCGATCGCCTGCGCGTTCGAGGAATGACGCTCCATCCGCACCGCCAGGGTCTTGATGCCGCGAATGGTGAGCCAGGCATCCAGTGGCCCGGAGACCGCACCTGCCGCGAACTGCAGAAAGCCGATCTTCTCGGCCAGCTCGTCGTCGTTGAGCACGAGGGCTCCGCCAAGCACATCCGAGTGCCCGCCGAGGTACTTCGTCGTGGAATGCACGACGACGTCCGCGCCGAAGGCCAGCGGGTTCTGCAAGTACGGCGAGGCGAACGTGTTGTCGACGACGACGACGGCACCTGCGGAGTGGCCGATCTCGGCGAGCGCGGCGATGTCGGAGATCTTCATGAGCGGGTTGCTCGGAGTCTCCAGCCAGAGCAGTCTGGTGCCTCGACCGACGCTCGCGCGCACGGCATCCAGATCCGAAAGCTCGACCGTCTCCAGGGTGATCCCCCACGGCACGTGGATTCGGTTGACCAAACGATGGGTTCCGCCGTAGACGTCATTGCCCATGACCACGCGGTCGCCGGGCTTCAGGATGGCGCGCAGCGCGACATCCTCCGCCGCGAGGCCCGCGGAGAAGCTGTAGCCGTGCTTGCCGCCCTCAAGGTTCGCGAGCAGCTCTTGCAGTGCATCACGGGTGGGGTTACCGCCTCGGGTGTATTCGTAGCCGTTGCGGAGCTCGCCAATCGATTTCTGCACGAACGTCGAGGTCATGTAGACCGGCGGCACGACCGATCCGGTGGTCGGGTCAAAGCCCTGCCCGGTGTGGATGGCACGGGTGCTGAAGTCGTGGTCGGTCATGGTCGCTTTCTGAGGTGAGTCGTACGTGGATGTCTTACTCGGCGAGATAGCCGAGCACGTCTTGTCTGCCGATGATGCCGATTGGCTTGCCGCCCTCTGTGACGAGCAGCGCATTGACTTCGGCGAGCGCCGCCTGAGCCTGGTCCACGGATTGGTTCGTGCCGATCAGGCTCAGCGGCGCGCCGATATGGTCGCCCACCGGGTCGGTCAGTTGTGCGGCGCCGGTGGACACCTGCTCGAGCAGAGAACGCTCCTCGATGGCACCGACGACCTCGCCGATGACGACGGGCGGCTCGGCGGAGAGCACCGGAAGTTGCGAAACGCCGTACCTGGTCATGATTTCGATCGCGTCGCGCACGGTGTCGGACGGATGCGCGTGGACGAGTGCAGGAAGATCGTCACCGTTATGCCGCAGCCCCTTGTATCGCAACACAGTACCGACGGTGATCTCGCCGTCTGCCGCCGCGAACCCATAGGAGCGCATCCAGTTCTCGTTGAAGATCTTCCCGAGGTAGCCGCGTCCGCTGTCCGGCAGCAGTACAACCATGACATCGTCGGCGGTGAGGTGCCGTGCGGCTTTCAGAGCAGAGGCGACGGCCATGCCGCTGGATCCGCCGACCAGCAGGCCCTCTTCGCGGGCGAGGCGCAGAGTCATGTCGAAGGCCTCAGCGTCCGATGATGCGATGATCTCGTCGACGACGCTGGGGTCGTAGGCGGTGGGCCAGAAGTCCTCGCCGACGCCTTCGATGAGGTAGGGGCGGCCGGTTCCGCCCGAATACACAGAGCCCTCGGGGTCTGCGCCGATGACGCGCACGGCTCCGTTGGAGACTTCCTTGAGATATCGGCCCGTGCCGCTGATCGTGCCGCCGGTGCCGACGCCTGCGACGAAGTGGGTGAGTTTCGCGTCGGTGTCGCGCCAGATCTCGGGGCCGGTGGTCTCGTAGTGACTCAGCGGGCCGTTCATATTGGAGTACTGGTTGGGCTTGAACGCGCCGGGGATTTCGCGAGCCAGCCGGTCGGAGACGCTGTAGTACGACTCGGGGCTTTCGGGTGCGACCGCGGTCGGGGTGACGACGATTTCGGCGCCGTAGGCGGTGAGTACGCTGCGCTTGTCCTCGCCGACCTTGTCCGGTAGCACGAACAGGCAACGGTAGCCGCGCTGCTGGGCGACCAGGGCCAGGCCGATTCCGGTGTTGCCCGAGGTGGGCTCCACGATCGTGCCTCCCGGCTTCAGTTTGCCCTCGCGTTCGGCCGCGTCGATGATCTTGACGGCGATGCGGTCCTTGGACGACCCGCCCGGGTTGAGGTATTCGACCTTGACGAGCACTGTTGCGGTCACGGAATCGGTGACCCGGTTCAGCCTGACCAGGGGGGTGTTGCCGATCAGATCCAGCACGGAATTGGCGTATTTCATGATGGTTTCAATCTATCAGCGGCCCCATACTGATGACCGAGGAGGAATCCAGCCGCCGGCGAAGGCGTGGTCAACCCAGGCGTGGCTAAGGAAGGGTGATCTAGATTGTCATTATCGATCATTCACAACAGTGAGGACATGCTCCGTGGCACGACGTACGCGACCCTCCGCAGGCACCGGCGCTGCGGATCCCGCCAATTCCTCTAAGCCGCTGAGTGTTAAGGAGGAGCGGCAGCAGCGACGCCAGGCCAAGGTTGCGACGTTCAAACTCGCGCAGGAGCGGGCGAAGCGGCGACGGCGATTGGCCATCATCCTCAGTTCTGTCGCAAGTGTTGCGGTGCTCGGACTCGTGGTGGCGTTCGTGGTCACCAGCAACGCTCCCGCTACCAAAACGACCGTCGCCGATCTGACCGGGGTGCAAACCTGGGACGTACCGGGCGCGGTCCACGTCGATCCGAAGCAGGTGGACTACAAGGCCGAGTTCGGCATGGACCCGCCCGCAGGCGGACCCCACTGGGCGGAGTGGCTCAACTGCGGCATCTACACGCAGCCGCAGCAAAACGAGCGTGCGGTGCACGACCTGGAGCATGGTGCGGTATGGATCACCTACGACGCGAACAAAGTGACCGGGAGCGCGCTGGAGACTCTTCGCAAACGAGTCCCGGCCACCTACGCCGTGCTGTCGCCATACTCAGGCCTTAGCACTCCGGTTGTGGTCTCCGCCTGGGGTGCCCAATTGAAGCTCGCCGGGGTGAACGACAAACGGCTCGACGCGTTCATCAAGAAGTACTGGCAGTCGCCGGATGCCCCGGAACCGGGCGCACCCTGCACCGGAGGCGTGGATGGCCCCGGCCGGATCTGACCGCCGCCTGCGGACCCGACTGATTGTCGCGCTCATCCTCGGTGCCACACTGCTGGTCGTCGCGGCCTTCGGAGTCGGCCGGTTCAGCGTTCCGAACACCGGGGCCCCGGACACCTTCAGCGCCGAGGCCGGGTTCGCCCGCGACATGCAAACCCACCACCTACAGGCTGTTGAGCTGTCCATGATCGTCCGCGACGCCACCGACAACCCGGAGATCCGGCTGCTTGCCTACGACATTGCCACCGCACAGTCTCAACAGGCCGGACAGATGCATGGCTGGCTCAACGTGTGGGGATTGCCGCAGGCGGCCCCAGAACCGCCGATGACGTGGATGGCTCGAGCCGTGCCGGGCGGCAGCGGCCACGACCACGGTGCCGCGACGGGGGGATTCGTTGCGGGCGAGCGGATGCCGGGCCTGGCGACGGATGCCGACCTGGCGCAGTTGCGCTCATTGGCGGGCGTCGGGGCCGAGAAGCTGTTCCTGCGGCTGATGATCGCGCACCACTCGGGCGGCATCGAGATGGCGGAGGCGGCGCTCGAGCGCACCACCAATGCGACAGTCTCCTCGCTGGCCCGCGGAATGGTGAAGGCACAGCAGAGCGAGGTCAGCTATATGCAGAAGCTGTTGGAGAAACGGGGCGCTTAAGCGTGCCCCGCCGAGCCTGCCCGCTGAACTTGCGCGGGGCGATCCTAGCCCGGGCGCGGTGGCATCCCTCAGCGGGCACGCACCTGCTCGGTATAGAGCCGGGCGTATTCGCCGTCGGCGGCGAGGAGTTCGGCGTGCGTGCCGCGCTCTACGAGCCGGCCCGCGGCGATGACGAAGATGACGTCGGCATCCAGCACCGTGGAGAGTCGGTGCGCGATCGCGATCGTCGTGCGGCCACGCGATGCGGCATCCAACGCTTCCTGCACGATCCGCTCGGACACCGAGTCGAGCGCGCTGGTTGCCTCGTCCAGGATGAGAACCGCCGGGTCTTTCAGCAACACGCGAGCGATGGCGATGCGCTGCTTTTCCCCGCCGGAGAGCCGGTAGCCGCGCTCCCCAACGATCGTGCCGTATCCATCCGGGAAGGAGGCGATGGTGTCGTGGATATTCGCGGCCCGAGCGGCCGTTTCCAGTTCCGCATCAGTCGCCTCCGGTTTGGCATAGCGCAGGTTCTCGGCAATCGTGGCGTGGAAGAGGTAGGTCTCCTGGCTGACGATGCCGATGTGGGACACCAGGCTGTCTTGCTCCAGTTCGCGCACGTCATCGCCGGCGAAGCGCACGCTTCCGGAGGTGGCCTCGTGGAAGCGCGGGATCAGATAGGCGATGGTGGTCTTGCCCGCCCCGGACGGTCCGACGAAGGCGGCGAACTGGCCCGGTTCGATCGCGAACGAGACCCGCTTGAGCGTCGGCGGCGGTACCGCGCCGGCATCCGGGTAGGAAAAGATGACGTCGACAAATTCGACCCCGCCGAGCCGCGACTCGTCGACCGGATGCGCGGCCGGCGCATCCACGATCGCCGGCCTCAGATCGACGTACTCGAAAATCCGCGCGAACAGCGCCTGGGAAGTTTGGAGGTCCAGCGCAACGCGCATGAGCCCGAGCAGCGGAAACATGAGTCGCGCCTGCACCGTGGTGAACGCGACGATCGTACCTGCGGTCACCGGCACAGTCCCGAGGATCAGCCAGGCCGCGACGAGATAGACCACTGCCGGGATGATGGCCAGGAAGATCTGCACCAGCGCGAAGAACCACTGACCGCTCATCTGCTGACGCACCTGCAGGTGGATCTGATTGTCGTTCTCGGCGGCGTATCTGCCGACCTCGGCACCCTGCTGGTTGAAACTCTTCGCGAGCAAAATACCCGACACCGACAGCGCCTCCTGCGTGATCGCGGTCATGTCACTGAGCGATTCCTGCGTCTTGGTGGCGATGCGCGCCCGCACCCGGCCAACGCGGCGCTGGGCTGCGACCAGGATCGGCATGAGGATCACGGCGACGACAGTGAGTTGCCACGACAGCAGCAGCATGGCTACGAAGGCCGCGATCACCGTGACGGTGTTGCCCAGCACACTGGAGACCGTGTTGGTGAGAACCCCGGCGACACCGCCCACGTCGTTCTGCAGCCGGGACTGGATGACCCCGGTCTTGGTGTGCGTGAAAAAGGCCAGCTCCATGCGTTGCAGGTGGCGGAAAAGCTTGACCCGTAGCGCCCCCATCACCTTGTTGCCCACCGTCGCGGTGAGCCAGGTCTGCCAGACGCCCAGCGCGGCCGAGGAGACGTAAATGAGCACCATCAGCGTGACGATCTCGACCAGCACCGGCACATCCGGTTGCCCGGCCGGCGGGAACAGTCCGAGGTCGAATGCGCTCTTGGTGAGCAGTGGCGGCAACACCGACAGCCCGGCACTGACCATCACGAGCCCGGCGGTGAGGATCAGGGCACCTCGATGAGGCACGAACAGTTCACCGATGCGCCGCAACAGGTGAGAAACCCGCGGCGCGGCCTGATTGATGGCGCGCTGCGCATCCGCGTCCCCGCTGCTGATGCGGCCACCACGCCCGCCATGCATCCCGCTCACGCCTCTCATTATTCAGGAGCGTGTGTGACTAACGGTGTGAATGGGACGGATGAGGGCAACATCCGTCACATCCTCCACAGCAGCCCCATCACCTCCTGAATAATGAGAGGCGAGAGCGGCTATTTCGAGGAGCCTGCGAGCAGGGCCGAAACGAAGTAGCGCTGGAACGCGAAGAACACGATCAGCGGAATGATCATCGACAAAAAGGCGCCGGAAGACAAGATGTCGATGTTCGCCCCGAACTGCCGCAGCTGGGACTGGATGGCGACGGTCACCGGCTGGGACGTGGCGTTGGTGAAGATCAGCGCAACGAGCATGTCGTTCCATGTCCACAAGAACTGAAAGATCGCCAGGCTCGCGATCGCCGGCAACCCCAGCGGCAGAATGATCCGGCTGAAGATGCGCCACTCATTCGCCCCGTCGATACGCGCGGCCTCGAGCATCTCCCCGGGCACCTGAGTGAAGAAGTTGCGCAGCAGGAAGATGGCGAACGGCAACCCGTACGCGGTGTGGAAGATGATGACACCCACGATCGAGCCGAATAAACCGATGCTGCCGTACAGCTTCGCAATCGGGATCAGCGACACCTGCAGCGGCACCGCCAGCAGCACGATCACCACGACGAGCAGCCAGTCCCGGCCGGGAAATTTGATCCACGCGAACGCATACCCGGCAAGCGCCCCAATGATCACCACGAGCACCGTGGCCGGTAGCGTGATCGCGATCGTGTTGACGAATGAGCCCATGAACTGCGAGTTGCTGAGCAGATT
Organism: Terrimesophilobacter sp.; assembly: GCA_039924285.1. GTDB lineage: Bacteria > Actinomycetota > Actinomycetes > Actinomycetales > Microbacteriaceae > Parafrigoribacterium. The sequence continues at coordinate 10,931 of JBDTBD010000067.1, forward strand.
CGCGTAGTTGTCGATCGTCAGCTCGGCCGGCTTCGTGAAGACCGTCCACCAACCGGACTCGCTGTTGTCGGTGCTCGACCGCAGCGATGCGAGGAACAGCCCGACGGTGGGCACCAGCCAGAACACCGCCACGATGATGAGCACGATGTTGACAACACCCTTGCCGAAGAAGTCGACGATTCGCCCGCCCGCTCCCCTTTTCGGGCGCACGACGGTCAGGCCGGTCATTGCTCCCGCTCCATCCTGAACCGCCGCACATTGATGATCATGAACGGCAGCACCAAGACCAGCAGCAGAATAGCCAACGCGCTGCCGAGGCCCTGATCGTTGCCGCCGCCGAAGGAGACCGACCACAGCTGCACTGCGATCACGGTCGCCGAGGGCAGGGAGGAGCCAGGCGGAATCACGTAGACAAGATCGAAGATCTTCAGCACGTTGATGATGAGTGTGATGAAGACGACGATGAGCACGGGAGACAAGAGCGGCGCGGTGATCCGCCGGAAAACCTGCCACTCACTCGCACCGTCAATCCGCGCGGCCTCCTGCAGAGAAATGTCCATCGCTGAGAGCCCGGACGCGATCATCACCATCGAAAAGCCCGCCCAGATCCAGACGTACGCCAGAATGATGACCGCCGTGACCAAGCTGGGCCCGAGCCAGGAAACCCCGGCGTACGGCTGCGTGAAATTCGACGATGGCAGCCCGACCTTGTAACTGCCGGGCTTCAGGCCGTCGATGACGTACGTGCCGTCGTCTGCGGTCTTGGCGGAGGCGATCACCGTTCCGGAGGCATCCACCGCATTGACCATCACCCCCGGAAGTCCCTTCTTCCCGTCGCCGAGATCTCCGTCGGTTCCGCCGCCACCCTTCACGAAGTCAAGCCACACCGTGCCGGAGATCTGCGTGCCAGACGGATTCTTGGCGTCGACAGCGTTTTTCGCTGTGGTCGGCACGGTGGTGCCGAGGATGCCGACCAGCGGGAAATCCTGTCTGCTGCCCACATCTACCGCGTCCGTCGTCAGCACGCCGCGGTCCGCGACGGCAAGATTCGCGTTGTCCCTCGGGCGGGCGCCCGGGTACGCCGCGCCGCCGGAGAACGTACTGTGCGCCGCGACCAGGCCGGCGTTCACCGCCCCGAGATTCGGGTTCTCCTGGAACAGCGTGCGGAAGATGACCCCCGAGGCGACCATCGAGATCGCCATCGGCATAAAAATGATGAGCTTGAAGGCGGTCGCCCACTTGATCCGGTTCATCAGCACCGCAAAGATGAGCCCGAGGATCGTGCAGGTTATCGGAGCCACGATCACCCAGATGATGTTGTTCCGGATCGAAATGAACGTCGCCGGATCGGTGAACATCGTGACGTAGTTCTTTCCGCCCACGAAGCCCGTGCCGCTGGCGTCGAACAGCGACCGCACCAGCGAATAGACGACCGGATACCCGATGAGGAATCCGAGCAGCACGAGTGCCGGGGCGAGGAAGATCAGCGCAGTGACCAGCTTTCGCCGACCTCCGGCACGGGGGACGCGACGGTTTTGCCCCGGTGCGGCGCCGGCTAGGAAGGCCGGCGCCGCCTGCCCAGTGGACACGCGGTGCCCGCTCAGCCCTGGTATGCGGACGCTGCCGCGGCTTCGAGCGCCTCCGCGGTGCCCTGGATATCGCTGGGGTTGTTGTAGAAGTCGATCAGAATCTTCCATTCGCCGGCACCGGGTGTGCCGCCGAACGCGCTCGGCGCCTGATCCGACATGTCGAATCGGAAGGTTTTCGCACCCACCAGCGCCTCCGCGATCTGCCGCGACGTGTCATCCGGGTAATCGGCGGTGTCGACCGACTTGTTGGGCGAGGTGAATCCGCCCAGCTTCACCCAGATAGCTGCCGCCTCGGGTGAGGCAAGGTAGGTCATCAGCGCCGCGGCCCCCTTGTTGCTTTTGAGCTGAATGGCCGCGTTTCCGCCACCGACCACAGCGGGGCCCGAACCGTTGATCGAGGGGAAGTCATAGAACTTGGCGTCCGTGCCGATCTTGGCCTTCGTCTGCGACGTGATGTTCCCGGCCACGAAGTCGCCCTCGTACACGGTGCCGGCCTTGGGCGGATCGCCGAACACCTCGGTCACCGAGTCACCGAAGGTTCGTTGCGCACCGCCCGGCTCGAGGATGGTCTTGTCGCTGAAGAGCTTGGACATGACCGTCAACGCTTCAATCACCGACGGGTCGGTCCAGGGGATCTTGTGGGTGGTGAGCTGGTCGTACTTCTCCGGTCCGGCGGTGCGAAGGTACACGTTCTCGAACCAGTCGGACAGCGGCCAACCCACGTCCGCGCCGATCGACAGGCCCGCTACGCCGGAATCGGCGACTTTCTTCAACTGGACGAGGAAATCATCCCAGGTTTTCGGCACCGTCGCCCCGGCATTGTCGTAGACCGCGGTGTTGTACCAGACGGTCGACTTATTGGATCCTTTGAACCACACCCCGTAGGCCTTACCGTCCACGGATCCCAAGTCCACCCAGTCCTTCGAGAAGTTCTTGTTCACGGTGTCCAGCGTGTCCTTGGATAATTCGATGAGGCTGCCGGCCTTGGCCAGCGACTGCAGAAGCCCAGGCTGTGGGATCACCGCCACATCGGGCGGATCGCCACCGGCGATCTTCGTGTTGAGGGTCGTTGCGACGTTGCTCCCATAGCTCGTGTAGTTGACCTTCGCCCCGGTCTTCGTGGTGAAGGCGTCGAGCACTTTCTCGAAGTTCGCCTGTTCCGCACCGGACCAGTCGGCGGCGACATTGAGTGTCACGCCGCCGAGGTCTTTTCCCCCGTTGCTTGTGCCGGGGCTCGGCGTGCTGCCGCTACAGCCGGTGAGAACCATCCCAATAATGCCAAGCGTGGCGATCGGAACCAAGAGACGGCGATGGGACGTGGATAGCATGGGTCCTCCTCGATATGCGCGCGCGACGTGAAGCCGGAGCGCCGGTGAAGAGATCACGCTAGGCGCGAGAAGGGTGCAGGAACAGGGGTAATTTTCAGACAATCGGGGACTTTACCCAATCGTTACCCATCGCGAGTGGGCAGCCACGTCGCCGTAGCTGCCCACCACGCCGTCACGTACCATCGCGGGCAGGCTTTCGGGGCACCTGCGCCGCTTACACGAGCGACTTTCGGTCAGTGGCTAGCCAGAGGGTAAGACTGTCTAGAATTTCGCCGAACTGGAGTGTAAACGTGGCACTGATGTCAACAATCGGGGGGCCGATGTGTGATGTCCTCATTATGGTGGACATATTCAATCCGGCACAAGGCCTTTCTGGGAGATCTTCACGAAAAAGCCCCCGACCAAAATTGGTCGGGGGCTGATCGCAACTGAACTGTCTCGGTGCCGATGGCACCGAAGTGACAAGCTACTTGAGGGTGACGGTGGCGCCGGCCTCTTCGAGCTGTGCCTTGGCCTTCTCGGCGTTCTCCTTGCTCGCGCCCTCAAGCACGACCTTCGGTGCACCATCGACGAGAGCCTTGGCCTCTCCGAGGCCGAGGCTGGTGAGGCTGCGCACCTCCTTGATGACCTGGATCTTCTTGTCGCCGACGGCCTCGAGCACGACGTCGAAGGAATCCTTCTCCTCGACTTCTTCGACGGCGGCCGCACCGTTACCGGCAGCGGCGACGGCCACGGGGGCGGCCGCGGTGACCTCGAAGGTCTCCTCGAACTTCTTCACGAACTCGTTGAGCTCGATGAGAGTCAGGTCCTTGAATGCGTCAAGCAGCTGGTCAGTTGTCAGTTTTGCCATGATGTTCTCCTTGGTATTACGTGTGAAACGTTATTGACTGGTTCGCGCCACTACTGCGCTGGTTGTTACTGCTGCGCTTCTTGCTTTTGGCGCAGCGCGTCGACCGTGCGAACGGCCTTCGACAGTGGCGCGTTGAACAGGTACGCGGCACCGAACAGCGATGCCTTGAAGGCGCCGGCCAGCTTGGCTAGCAGCACCTCCCGGCTCTCAAGCTCGGCGAGATCGTTCACCCCGGCCGCGGTCAGAGGGTTACCGTCGAAGTAACCGCTCTTGATCACAAGCAGGGGGTTTGCCTTGGTGAAGTCGCGCAGTGCCTTCGCGACGGTGACCGCGTCACCGTGAACGAAAGCGATAGCGGATGGGCCGGCGAGCTCGTCGTCAAACGAACTGATGCCTGCCGCGTTGGCCGCAATCTTGGTGAGCGTGTTCTTCACCACGGCGTATGTTGCGTGCTCACTGATCGACGTCCGCAGCTGCTTGAGCTGGGCGACGGTGAGACCGCGATACTCGGTGAGCAGTACGGCGTTTGAGCTGCGGAACTTCTCCGTAAGCTCAGCGACCGAAGCTTCCTTGTTCGCCATGGCTCTCCTTCTGGTTAGTGACCACAGGAGGAACGCGCATAAAAAAGGCTCCGGCGCATGGGCACGGAGCTGACCTACTTTGCCGCTGAATTCTCAGCCGACAATCAACTTCACACACCTGCGCGGGCCTTCGCGTGAGCGAACCTTCGATCGGCGCATCCGTTGTTCCAAAGAACAGCATGACGCCGAAAACCTGCGGTCTTTGGCTCCGGCAAGGTTATCGCGTGAGCACACGTCAGAGCAAATTGGCGTCGTCGGGTGCTCCTGCCGCCTGTGCTGGTGCCGCCAACGGCTCTGGGGTGCTCCGGCGGCGGTCGGGAAGGAGCACGAACACGGCAAGAAGCACGACCGCGACGCCGAGCGTGCCGCCTGCGACGAGCAGTCCCTGGTTCATCGCGGTGGCCGGGGCGGATGCTTCCGAGCGCGAGAGGCTGCCTTGGTAGTCCAGAGCCTGCGTTGGAGTTCGCACACCGGAGGTCCCAGTGACAAGCGGGGTCAGCACGCTGTTCTTCACTGCGAACCACGCGGCATGCGCTTTATCCCGCACCAGCACCTCGTCCGCCGACAGCGCCGCCAGAGCGGAGACGATGCGTGAGCCCGCGGTGAAATCGGCCAATTCTGGCAGGTCCGTCGCGGGATTGATCCACACGATCGCCAACCCCAGTGGCTGGTCTTTGAGGAGGACCGGCGCCACCCAACTGTTGGTGAGCTGCGTCGGGATTTTCGTGCTGGTTCCGGCTAGGAACGGGGCTGTCCACTCGTGCACCCGCGAAATCTGCCCGACTTTGGTGTCGGTGATCGATCCGGCATCCGGTCCGTACAGGTCGATCAACCGCGGGACGAGGCCGGTCGCGAAGTATTCGCCCACCTGCTCGGGTACCGGTTCGGTGACAGCCCGCGCCGGCAGAGTGCCGAACGTCATGGCAAGCAGGACCATCCCGATTCCAAGGAACGCGGCGACGAACCGACTCAGTCGCGCCTGTGCCCGGACGGTGGCGGCGGGGAGAACTTCAGGCATGGTCACGCCAAGAATGCTGCGGGTCGAACCCCAGCACCCTTCGCGCTTTGTCGATGGACAGCAGCGTCTCGTGTTCGCCGAGAGTCTTTCTGACCTCCACGTCCGGGAACACTTCGGCGGCCAGGCTTGCACTCGAGCGGCTCATCACCGTGTCCTCGGCGGCAATGATGTAGGTGTCGAACCCTGGCTTATGCAGGTCCACGGCCTTTGCCACCGCCTGCGCGCCGTCCCGCGCGTCGATGTAACCCCAGAGGTTCCATTTGCGGAGGGAAAGATCAACATCGAAATCGGCGAACGCCGCGTAATCCTCCGGCACCATGACGTTGGAGAACCGCAGAGCGGTGATGCTCAGGTGCGGGTCCCACCGTACGAGTTTGGACGCCAGTTCCTCTTCGAGGTGCTTCGTCAGCGCGTACACAGACTCCGGGCGCGCGGGGTACTGCTCATCCACCGGAAGGTACGGCGGCGGCACGTCGAACGGGATGCCGAGCAGCGTCTCGCTCGAAGCGTAAACGATGGTCTTGATCCCAGCCCGCTGGCAGCCCTGGAACACGTTGAAGGTCGCGAGCATGTTGTTGTGAAAGGTCTGTGAATCGGCCAGGATGCCGCCAGCCGGGGCGGCGGCGAGGTGCACGACCGCATCCAGCCCGTCGTGACGGTCGTTGATGCCGAACAGGGCGTCGACGGTCTGCCCGTAGTCGGTGAGATCGATCTGGGTGAAGCCGGAGCCGCGCTCGCCGACGGTGTCGAGCACGTGCACAGCGTGTCCGGCCCCCCGGAGCACGCGCACGACGGTGCTGCCGAGTTTTCCGGATCCTCCGGTTACAGCAATTCTCATTCGGGTTTCCTTACACTGCACGGGTAGTGCAAGTGTGCCACGACCGAGGCAAACGGGCACCACGACAGGCTCACTGCTGCGGCGCCAACGGAAGCTCCACGCGGAACACCGTGTCGCCTGGGTCGCTGGTCACCGACACGGTTCCGCCGTGGCCGGCCACCACGGCGCGCACGATGGCCAAGCCCAGGCCGGTCGTGCCGGTCGCCCTCGAGCGGGAACGCTCGCCGCGGACGAACCGTTCGAACAGCACGGCCTTGGTCTCCTCCGGGATGCCGGGGCCGCTGTCGGCGACAGTGATCACGGCGGTGCCCGCTTCGCCACGTGCCAGGGCAACCGTAACCTGGGTGCCTTCCGGGGTGTGGATTCTCGCGTTGGCGAGCAGATTCATCACGACCTGATGCAGTCGCGTCGCGTCGCCGGTCACCACAACGGGAGTCTCCGGCACGTCGAGGTGCCATTCGTGCTCACTACCGGCGGCATGGGCATCGCTCACGGCATTGATCAGAAGTGGTCCGAGGTCCACGGGGATGCGCTGCAGGTCGTGCCCCTCGTCGAGGCGGGCGAGCAGGAGCAGGTCCTCGACGAGAGATGTCATCCGCACCGCCTCGGATTCCACCCGGCCGATCGAGTGCACGACGTCGTCGGGCAGCACGTAGTTGCCACGTCGGGTCAGCTCGGCGTAGCCACGAATCGACGCCAGCGGTGTGCGCAACTCGTGACTTGCGTCAGCGACAAACTGTCGTACCTTGCTCTCGCTGGTTTGACGCGCTGCGAACGCGGCGGCAACATGTTCCAGCATGCGATTGATCGCCGCGCCCACCTTGCCGACCTCCGTGCTTGGATCGGCATCGGCGTCCGGAACGCGGACGGCCAGCGCTACCTCGCCGCGGTCGAGCGGCAGCTGCGCAACATGCGACGCCGTCGCGATGACTCGGGACAGCGGGCGCAACGCCAAACGCACGATGAGCGTTCCCCCCACTGCGGCGACGGCGAGCGCGGCAGCGGTCACGAGGGCGATGACAACCACGAGCTGCAGCAGCGTTTCCTGCACATCGCCCATCGGCAACCCCGTGACAAGGAACACATTCGAGCGAATCTGGTTCACGGCCACCCGGTAATCACCGAGGCTGCCGCCCAGGCTCACCGTGACCGGTGTGCCGTCCGGGGTCAGGGAGAGCAATTGCGTGACCTGGGCGGCAGAAAGAGCCTTTTCCAGCCCGGATGCTTCGAGAACGCCGGCAAAAACCGCACCGTCGGTGATGACAGCACCGAGCATCCCCGGTCGCTGCCCAGGCAAGGTGAGAAACCTCGGGGTCTGCGACACCTCCGGTCCTTGGCCGACGACCTGCCGTGATCTGCCCGTTGTCGCCGTGAGCTGGCTGTCGAGCCTGCCGACGAGAAATCCCTGAAGAGCCAGGACGCTGACGGTTCCGATGATGATGCTCGCGAGCGCCAACAGTCCGACAACGCTGAGCACCAATCTCCGACGCAAAGTCCATCGGGCCGGATGCGGCAACAGACTGCACATGCGAGCCGCGCGCCGTAGCGCTGGAGGCGGCGACGGCGGCGGTGGCGACGGCGGCGGCGGCCCAGCTTCCGGCTCGGGCTCCGGGGAGGCAGCGGCTGTCACTCTGCAGCCTTGAGCATGTAGCCGACACCACGCACGGTGCGGATCATCGGCGTTTTGCCCGCGTCGATCTTCTTACGCAAATACGAAATATAAATTTCGACGATGCTGGAGCGGCCACCGAAATCGTAGCTCCACACCCGGTCGAGGATCTGCATCCGACTCATCACGCGCCGCGGGTTTCGCATAAGAAAACGGAGCAGTTCGAACTCGGTGGCGGTCAACTCGATCAGCCGCTCACCGCGCCGAACCTCGTAGCTTTCCTCGTTCAGGACGAGGTCGCCCACCCTGAGAATGGGGTCGGAGACGTCGGCGACAACGTTGGTCGACCGCCGGATTAGCCCCCGCAGCCGTGCCACGAGCTCCTCCAGGCTGAACGGCTTGGTGACATAGTCGTCTCCACCCGCGGTCAGGCCCGCTATGCGATCATCGACGGAGTCCTTGGCTGTGAGGAACAGCACAGGGATGTCCTGCCCGTCGGCACGAATCCGGCTGAGCACCTGCATCCCATCGAGGTCCGGCAACATGATGTCGAGCACCACGACATCCGGCCGAAACTCGCGTACGAGCTTGATTGCAGCGTGCCCGTCGCTCGCGCTGCGCACCTCCCAACCCTCATACCGCAGGGCCATGCCGAGAAGGTCGGTCAGCGACGGCTCATCGTCGACCACGACGACGCGGATGGGAGATCCATCTGCCCGGCGCAGTCGAGGACCAGAGGCTGCCTGAGAAACGTCGATGCTCATGCTTCTCAACTATCCGCAGTTTTCTTAGAGAAGGCTATGCGTTCCCTGAGCACGAAAGGGTGTGCATGGTACGCACAGTGCTCTCTTACGATTTTCATAGCATTGCTCGCCAGGCTCGCCTCATGCACATGAGCCGCCGCGTTGTAATGAATACTTCCCTGGGAGTCGTTGTCGCTCTGGCGGCGGTCGGCGCATTTCTTGTGCTCAACCCTTTGTCGTCCTCCCCAAGCGGGGCGGCGACCCAGCTCACCGCGACGGTGCAGCAGGGCGTGGTGTCGAGCACCATTGCGGCCAGTGGCAACGTCTCACCGGTGCAGGAGGTGTCGGCATCCTTCGCCGTCTCTGGCACCATCGCCACCGTCGCGGTGAAGTCGGGCGATACCATTGCCGCGGGCGCCGTCCTGGGAACCCTACAAACCGCTTCGCTCCAACGAACACTCAACGATGCCTACACCGCGTTGAGCCAGGCCAAGACTCAGCTTTCGGGCGCCAACGCCGCCTTCGCGGCCGCGCAAGCCGCGCCGTCCACCAACACCGCGCAATCGGCCAGCGGGCAAACCGGCAGCGTCGTACAAGCAATCCAGACGACCAACAGCGCCAGGTCGCAGGTGACCTCGGCACAAAACCAGGTGACATCGGCGACCGAAGCCGTGAACACGGCGCTGGCGAATCGGGATGCCGCCACGCTGATCGCTCCCATCGCCGGCCTCGTCGTGGCCGTGAACGGGTCCGTGGGTCAGAGCACTTCCGGTGCGACTTCCGGAAGCAACGCGGGCGTTTCCGGATCCGGGGCGAGCTCCGGATCCGCGAATTCTAGCTCATCCGGTTCCGGCCCGTCGTCGTCCGGATTCGCGACGATAGCCGACGTCTCCGCGATGACGGTTTCGGCCAACATCGCGGAAGCCGATATCGCAGCCGTGACCGTCGGTCAAAAGGCAACGGTGACATTCCCGGCGATGGCCGGAGCGACGGCTGCCGCCACGGTGACGGCGATCTCCCCCACTGGCACCGCGAACAACTCGGTGGTTACCTATCCGACCACTGTCACCTTGAGCGCCATTCCCTCCGGATTGCGCCTCGGTCAATCCGCCCAGGTGGCCATCACCACGAAGTCGTCCGAGGCGAACGCCTTGTACGTTCCCGCCGCGGCCGTCACCACGACCACCGCAGGGGATTCGAGCGTCAAGATGCTGAGCACCAGCGGCACGACATCGACGGTCACTGTGACACTCGGTGTCATCGGCACGGTAGGAACCCAGATCGTCTCCGGGCTCAAGGTCGGAGAGACGGTCGTCCTCGGAACCGTCTCGGAGACCAGCACGGGCACGGGGACGACCAACTCGAGGACGGGCACCCGAGGTGGCTTCGGCGGAGGCGGCGGCTTCGGCGGAGGCGGCTTCGGCGGCAGGAACGCAGGCTAACCGTGACCTTCCTGGAGAGCCTAACGAACGATGCATCGACTGACGACACCGCCCACACGGATGCCCGCGGCCCGGGCAGTCCCGTCCTGCATCTGACCGACATTCACCAGATATACGGCATGGCGGACGCCTCGGTGCACGCCCTACGCGGCATCAACCTCTCTGTCGCCGAGGGAGACTACGTCGCCATCATGGGCCCCTCCGGGTCTGGCAAATCATCCCTCATGAACGTACTCGGATGCTTGGATGTCGCCTCCTCCGGCACGTACCTGCTGGCGGGCGAGGATGTGCGGGCCTTGACGGAAGGCCGACTCGCGCGCGTCCGCAACCGGGAGATCGGTTTCGTCTTCCAGTCCTACAACCTGATCCCGCGGATGACCGCCTTGGCCAACGTGGAGCTGCCCCTCGTCTACGCAAAGGTGGGACGCGCCGAACGTCGCAGTCGCGCGCGCGAAGCACTCGAGATGGTCGGCCTGGCCGATCGCACCGCCTTCGAGCCGCAGCAGCTTTCCGGCGGCCAGCAGCAGCGGGTAGCTATCGCGCGTGCCCTCGTCACCTCGCCCACAATCGTCCTCGCGGATGAGCCGACGGGAAACCTGGACAGCGAAGCGACCGACGAGGTGCTCGCGCTCTTCGAGCGTCTCGCCCCTCAAGGTCGCACCATCGTGATCATTACGCACGAGGCGAATGTGGCAGAGCGCGCCCACCGCGTATTGGAGATCCGTGACGGTCTGATCGTGACCGACCGACTCACCGCCAACGCGCCAACGGTCGGGGCTGCGCGATGAGTTTCTGGGAAATGATCTGGTCGGCGTTGCGGGGTATTGCGGCCAACAAACTCCGCTCGGTGCTCACCTTGCTCGGAGTGATGATCGGGGTCGCCTCGGTCATCCTGCTGCTCGCGATCGGCAACGGCTCGGCGCAGCGCGTGAACTCGGCCATCTCCAGCCTGGGCACCGACACGCTCGTCGTGCGCGCATCCGGAAGTCAAGGCGGATCTACCAGTAGTTCGACCAACCTGAGCAGCTCGACCAAGGTGATCACCGCCAAGGTCGGTCAGCAGTTGGCTGCAGCCAGGCTCGGACACGTGCGAACCGTGATCCCCGAGGTCACCGGCAATGTCACGGTCGCCTCGACCACCGCCTCACAGTCGTCCATCAGTGTCATCGGCACCACCCCCGAGTACTTCACGGTCGGTACCAACCAGGTCGATTCGGGCATCGCCTTCACGAACGCGGATGTGACATCCGCAGCGCGGGTCGCCGTCATTGGGAGCACCCTGGCAAGCGAGTTGTTCCCCGGCAGTACGGCGCTCGGGCAGCAGGTTTCGGTCGGCGGAACACCGTTCACCGTTGTCGGCATCCTCGCACAGCAGAGCGGCATCGGATTCAACGACCCCAACTCGGTCGTGATCGCGCCGCTCACTCGCATCCAGGACTCCTTCACTGGATACGGCGCCGTGAGTTCCTTGACGATCGAGGCCACCAACTCGAGCGCGGTGGCGGCCGCCCAAGGCGAGTCCGAAATCATGTTGAACCAGCTTCTCGGCGTCGCCGACACCGCCGCGGAGCCGTACACGATCACCAACCAGAGTTCGCTGCTGCAAACGGCGGCCACGAGTGCGGCCAGCTTCACCGTTCTGTTGGGTGCCGTCGCGGCGATCAGCCTGCTGGTCGGCGGTATCGGTGTGACCAACGTCATGCTCGTAGCGGTCACCGAACGAACACGGGAGATCGGTATCCGCAAGGCGCTCGGCGCCACCCGCGGCGCAATCCTGGGCCAGTTCCTCGCTGAAGCCGCAACGCTCACCCTCGTGGGCGGGATCCTGGGCGTTATCGCCGCACTCATCGGAGCGCAATACCCGGTCAACGGCACTCAGCCGGTGGTCCTGTCCTATTCCATTCCCCTGGCTCTCGGGGTGTCCGTCGCCATCGGCGTGTTCTTCGGCGTCTACCCGGCTGCCCGTGCGGCCGCCATGCGCCCAATCCAAGCACTCCGCGCCGACTAGACCCGAGCCTACTCACCCGCGCCAAATCACCCGTACCAGCTCACTCATACCAACTCACCCCGTACCAACTTCTCACACACCCAAGAAAGAAGAGCCCCATGTCTAACATCACCCCACCACCTCCTGCCACGGAACCATTTCCGGGCGGGCTGGTCCCGCCCATGCCTCCGGCAGCCGCGACGCCACCTCAGCGCCCCCGACTGCGCTGGATCACACCGACCCTCGCGATCGTCGCAGCGCTCGCGATCGGACTGTTTGGCGGAATCCTCATCGGCCACAACACCTCGGCCTCCGCACAGGGACCCAGTGGAAACTTCGCCGCGCGCGGCGGCGGGCAAGCCGGCGGCAACTTCGCACGCAGTGCCGGCGGCAACTTCACATCCGGCACCATCGTCTCCATCAACGACGGCACGATCGTGATCAAGACCCGGGCCGGCAACGAAACAGTGACCACGACATCCAGTACCAGAGTGAGCAAGACCTCGAAGAGCAGCATCAGCGCCCTGAAGACGGGTCAAACCGTCACCGTCGTCGGAACCAAGGATTCCAGCGGCAACCTCACCGCATCCTCGGTCTCCGAGGGGGCGGGCGGTCTACGCGGCGGCCTGGGAGGCGGACGGGTCGGAGGCGGCACGAGCACCCCCGCCCCGTGAGGCCGCCCGAGTGATCCTCGCAAGCTGGGTGGCTTCCACTATTCAGGAGGGTCTGTGGCTGGAGCGGCTGGCGGGACGGATGCGGCTACATCCCATGAACTCCTACCTCGCCTGTCACAGACCCTCCTGAATAATGAGAGAGACAGCCGGGGCAAGGCACGGAGACGCTACTGGTTACTGAAGGCGGAGTCGAAGGGCGCAGTCGGCAACTCCCACAACAGGGACCGGATGTAGCGCAGCGCTTCCTTCGCACCGTGCAGCCGGTCCATGCCGGCGTCTTCCCACTCGATCGAGATTGGCCCGGCGTAGCCGATTGAGCGCAACACCCGGAACGCGTCTTCCCACGGCACGTCGCCATGACCGGTCGACACGAAGTCCCAGCCGCGGCGTGGGTCGCCCCACGGCAGGTGCGAGCCGAGCACACCGGCCCGGCCGTTGTGCGGGCGCATCCTGGTGTCCTTGCAATCCACGTGGTAGATGCGGTTCGCAAAGTCCACGATGAAGCCGACCGGGTCGATGTTTTGCCACATCATGTGGCTCGGGTCCCAGTTGAAGCCGAACGCCTCACGGTGGCCAATCGCCTCAAGGGTGCGCACGCTTGTCCAGTAGTCGTACGCGATCTCCGAAGGATGCACTTCGTGCGCGAACCGCACGCCTTCGGCATCGAACACGTCGAGGATCGGGTTCCATCTGCTGGCGAAATCCTCGTACCCCGCGTCGAAGACGGAGGCGGGCACGGGCGGGAACTGGGCGACGTACGGCCAGATCTTCGAGCCGGTGAATCCGACCACGACATCCACCCCCAGCTTGCGGGCCACTCGCGCCGAACGCTTCATGTCCTCCGCTGCACGCCGGCGTACTCCCTCCGGATCGCCGTCTCCCCACGTGGACGGCCGCACGATGGCCCGATGCCGAAAGTCGATCGGGTCGTCGCACACAGCCTGCCCGGTGAGGTGATTCGAGATCGCGAAGACCTTGAGGTTGTGGCGCTTAAGTATTTCCAGCCGACCTTTCAGGTACGCGTCATCCACGTCGGCGCGTTCCAGGTCGAGGTGCTCGCCGGAGCAGGCGATCTCCAGGCCGTCGTAGCCCCAGTCCCCGGCATAGCGCGCAACCTGCTCGAGCGAAAGGTCGGCCCACTGGCCGGTGAACAGGGTAACTGGATGAGTTGTCTCTGTCATGGCAATCGTTTCCCATCGTTGGCGCACATCATTACGGCACAGTGATCCACGTGCCAGACGCCTCCACGTCGATCACGGCGTTCGTTATCCGCACAGCACGCAGCCGTCAGCCCAGGGTCGCTGCTCGGGGATCCCAGTCCTCGTCGAGCGCGGGCGCGATCTGCACCGTGCTAGTGATCTCGACGCTTTCGTGCTGCTGCCCGGATTCGATGGTCGATGCCATGACGTCGAGCACGTGGAAACCCAATTCCCCAGAGGCGCGCTCCGGACGACCTGCCCGGATCGCCCGCGCCAACTCAACCACTCCAATGCCACGGCCCGTGGTGGTGCCTTTCGCCGGCCAGGAGGAGACCTGGTCCCCGCTCCGATGCACCGAGATCTCGCCGTCGAAGAAGTTCGGGTCGGGAACGACCATGCTGCCGTCGGTTCCGGCGATTTCGAACTGGGTTCTGTGAATGTTCGAATCGAAGCTGAACACGCTTTGCGCGCTCTGCCCGTCGGCGAACTCGTAGAGTGCGCCGACGTGCGTCGGAACGGTCACGTCAAAGCTCTCGCCGGCTCGTGGGCCGGATCCGATCGTGCGGCGCGCCTTCGACGTGGAGGTGCTCGCACTCACCCGCACGACCGGGCCGAAGAACTCGACGAGTGCCGCCAGGTAATACGGGCCAACGTCGAACAGCGGACCAGCACCCTCCTGGAATAGGAAGTCAGGGCTTGGATGCCACGATTCCGGTCCCGGGTTCTGCATGAGAGTGAGGGCGGTCAGCGGCGTTCCGATCTCGCCGTTTTCCACCAATCGCCGCGCCGACTGCAGGCCGGCCCCGAGGAACGTGTCCGGTGCCGAGGC
>JBDTBD010000068.1:0-19708 GCA_039924285.1 Terrimesophilobacter sp.
TTCTGCGCCGCTTCCCAACCGAACGGATCTCATCTCGCATGGCTTCAACCGCTGACATCAGGAACGGCGTCGTCCTCAATATGGACGGCCAGCTTTGGACCGTGATCGAGTTCCAGCACGTGAAGCCTGGCAAGGGCGGTGCCTTCGTGCGTACCAAGGTCAAGAACGTCGTCACCGGGAAGACCGTGGACCGCACATTCAACGCCGGTGCGAAAATCGAGACCGAGGTAGTCGACCGCCGCGAGTTCCAGTACCTGTACAAGGACGGTGACGCGTTCGTGTTCATGGACGTGGCGGACTACGACCAGATCACCATCCCCGGAACCGTCGTCGGTGACGCTGCGAACTTCATGCTGGAGAGCCAGAACGTCACCGTCGCGTTGCACAACGGCGATCCGCTCTATGTCGAGCTGCCGGCATCCGTGGTGCTCGAGATCACCTACACCGAACCTGGTCTGCAAGGGGACCGTTCCACCGGCGGCACGAAGCCGGCCACCGTCGAGACCGGCTACCAGATTCAGGTGCCGCTGTTCCTCGAGCAGGGCACGAAGGTCAAGGTCGACACTCGCACCGGGGATTACCTCAGTCGCGTGAACGACTGAGTCGGACACCCAGAACATATGAGTGCGAGGACCAAGGCGCGAAAGCGCGCTCTCGACCTGTTGTACGGTGCGGACCTGCGTGAGATCTCGCTCAACAGTGCCCTCGCCATGGAGGCTGCGCGTGCCGTCAGTCAGCCGGATCGCGCCGCATCCTGGGAGTACGCCCGACAGATAGTGAACGGTATCGCCGAGCACGGCGATGAGATCGATGAGCTTATTGAGACCTACGCGCAGGGTTGGAGCATCGACAGGATGCCCGTGCTCGACCGCGCTATCATTCGGATCGGTATTTGGGAGATCCTGTTCAACGACGATGTTCCCACCGGAGTGGCGATCTCGGAGGCTGTGGATGCCGCGAAGTCGCTCAGTACGGAAGACTCGGGCGGGTTTGTCAATGGGCTGCTCGGGCGGATCGCGCAAACCAAGCCCACACAGCCCACAAAGCCCTAACGATCGCGCGGTAGCGCCCCTGTCCCGGTGACCGAGCAGGTCGGGAGCTCGTTGGCACGAGCAGTGTCGGTGGTCTGGTGTTCACTGGGGTGATGTAAGGCAGCTTCGATACACGCACTCCAAATGCGGCTGGATTGGCCGCCATGGGGATGGCCCTCGGGCCACTGGAGGGACCTCTGGCGTGGGAGTCGGAGAACTGCGAATTCGAGGGCTGGACCCCCGAGGGCTGGACGGACCCCGGCGCTGCGGTGGAGGCCGGTATAGGGATTCGTGCGGAGGTGTCGGTGGTGATCCCGGTGATGTCGCTGCTGGGTCAACCGGCAGCCGGTGGTGTTCACCCGCCGGACGGTGCGCTGCGGGACGCAACAGCGGGCGATATAATAGTGGCATTGGACATCCTTGAATTCCGCCCAGAGAGACGGGGAAGGAGGTCAGAATGACTGCCCGTGTAATCCTGCAGCACTCTGATATCACACGCGCACTGACTCGCATCTCACACGAGATCCTGGAGTCGAACCGAGGCGCATCGGATCTCGTCCTTTTGGGCATCCCCACTCGTGGTGTGTTCCTCGCGGACCGCATCGGCCGCACGCTGGCAGGCATTGAACCGGGCACCCTCGTCGGGTCCCTTGACGTGACCATGTACCGTGACGACCTGGCTCGAAATCCCACCCGCGCACCGGCCCCGACCCGACTTCCGGAGGGCGGCATCGACGGCAAGACGGTCGTGCTCGTGGACGACGTGCTCTACTCCGGCCGAACCATCCGCGCCGCCCTGGATGCCATCACCGACCTCGGCCGTCCCCGCGCCGTACGACTGGCCGTGCTCATCGACCGCGGCCACCGGGAGCTCCCGATCCGCGCCGATTTCGTGGGCAAGAACCTGCCCACTTCCATGGCCGAACGGGTCAACGTGCGCCTGAGCGAAATCGACGACAACGACGAGGTGACCATCGAGCCATGAGGCATCTTCTTTCCACACGAACCCTGAGCCGCGAACTGGCCGTGCGCATCCTCGATGTCGCAGAAGACATGTCGGATGTTGCGCTGCGCGAGGTCAAAAAGCTTCCGACCCTCCGCGGCAAAAGCGTGGTCAACCTGTTTTTCGAAGATTCCACGCGCACCCGGATCTCGTTCGAGGCCGCCGCGAAGCGTCTCAGCGCCGATGTCATCAACTTCAGCGCCAAGGGGTCGAGCCTCTCAAAGGGAGAGAGCCTCAAGGACACCGCCCAGACTCTGGCCGCCATGGGAGCCGACGCCGTGGTGATTCGCCATTCCGCCTCGGGAGCGGCCAAGGTGCTCGCCGACGGCGGGTGGATTGACGCCGGTATCGTCAACGCCGGCGACGGCACACACGAGCACCCGACTCAGGCACTGCTAGACGCATTCACGATCCGCAGGCACCTGCACGGTAGCGCCGCCCGAGGGAAATCGCTGGATGGAGTGAGTGTGGCGATAGCCGGTGACATCGTGCACTCACGGGTGGCCAGGTCGAACGTCTGGCTGCTCACCTGTCTCGGCGCTCGTGTGCACCTTGTCGCCCCGGCAACCCTGCTGCCTCGCAATACGGGGCACTGGCCGGTGACCGTCGGGTTCAACCTCGACGAGGCGATCGCGTCAAAGCTCGACGTGCTGATGATGCTGCGGATCCAGTCCGAACGGATGCACGCTGCCTACTTCCCCAACGCACGCGAGTATTCACGGGAGTGGGGCCTCAACGACGACCGGCTCGCACGCCTGGATGCGAACAGCATGGTGATGCATCCGGGCCCGATGAACCGCGGCCTGGAGATTTCGGCGAAGGCCGCGGACTCCCCGCAGTCGAGCGTGCGCGAGCAGGTCGCCAACGGAGTGTCGGTGCGGATGGCCGTGCTGTACCTCTTGCTCTCCGGCGACAAGGAGGCAATATGAACGGCGATCTTCTCATCCGGGCCGCGGCACTCGTGAGCGGTTCCCGCACCGACATCCTGGTGTCAGGCGGCAGAATCAGCGCGCTCGGCACGGGCTTGTCGTCCGTTGGCGCACGCATTATCGACGCCGATGGCTTGATTGCACTTCCCGGCCTGGTCGATCTGCACACCCACCTGAGGGAACCGGGATACGAGAACAGCGAAACCGTCCTGACCGGATCACAGGCCGCCGCCGCTGGCGGTTTCACCGCGGTTCACGCCATGGCGAACACGTCGCCTGTGGCCGACAATGCGGGTGTCGTGGAGCAGGTGCACTCCCTTGGTGAGGCCGCAGGATACGTCACTGTCCGCCCGGTTGGAGCCGTCACCATCGGACTTGGTGGTGTTCAGTTGGCCGAGATCGGAGCCATGGCGGGCAGCGTCGCCAAGGTGCGCGTGTTTTCCGACGACGGCAAATGCGTGTCTGATGCCCTGCTGATGCGGCGGGCGCTGGAATACGTGAAGACGTTCGGCGGAGTCGTGGCACAGCACGCCCAGGAACCGTCGCTGACCGACGGCGCACAGATGAACGAAGGCACCGTCTCGGCAGACCTGGGGCTCGCCGGATGGCCCGCCGTCGCCGAAGAATCCATCATCGCCAGAGATGTGCTGCTGGCCCACCACGTGGGGGCCCGCCTGCACGTGTGTCACGTCTCCACCGCCGGGGCCGTGGACGTCATCCGCTGGGCCAAGGCCCGCGGCATCAACGTCACCGCCGAAGTGACCCCGCATCACCTGCTGCTCACCGAAGAGTCGGTGCGCGGCTACGACGGCCGATTCAAGGTCAACCCGCCGTTGAGAACCGACGAGGATGTGCAGGCACTTCGGGCCGGACTGGCCGACGGCACCATCGACATCATCGCCACCGACCACGCCCCCCACCCGCAAGAAGCCAAGGAATGCGAATGGGACGCTGCCGCTTTCGGCATGGTGGGCCTGGAATCCGCGCTGTCGGTCGTGCAGGCAGCGGTCGTCGACACCGGCATCATCGGCTGGGCGGATGTCGCCAGGGTGCTCTCGAGCGCGCCGGCCGCGATCGGCCAGTTGACCGGCTACGACTCCGGTATCGTGGTGGGAGCAACAGAGCTCACCCTTTACGACCCGCGCGGAAGCTTCCTCTTCGATGAGACCAGGCTGCGCGGCAAGGGACTCAACTCTCCGTTCCTCGGGGTGACTCTGCCGGGCAGGGTCATCGCCACCGTCCACCACGGGTATCCGACGGTGCTCGATGGAAACCTCCTCGAAGCCCAAACCGTCGCAGCCAATGCAGGAGCACCCCGTGGATAGAGCACTACCGGTCATCATCATCGCCATCCTGACCGCGCTGGCGCTGATCGGTATGTACCTGGGCTGGCGGGCGCGTCAACATCGCCAGGCCTCGCTCCCGCATCCGCAAAGCGCGCCGAGCGAACTCGGACAGGAACTTCTTCGTTGCGACTGCCTCTACGTCGCCACCACGCTGGCCGCCCAGCCGCTCGAGCGCATCGCCGTGTCGGGTCTGGGCTTTCCGGGACAAGCCGGAGTGCTGGTCACCGAACGCGGAGTCGCCCTGTCGATCGCCGGAGGCTCCGACGCCTTCATCCCCTCGGCCGACCTGATCGGGGTCGGACGTGCGACCTGGACGATCGACCGCGCCGTCGAATCCGGCGGTCTCGTCGTCGTGAACTGGATGCTTGAGGGCGAGGGCAAGGACGGGAACGTCGCAGTGGACACCTACTTGCGCATCGTCGACCCGGAAGACCCGTCAGACTTTCTCCAGGCGATCGAAGGCCGCATCGCGGCAAACACAAGAAGTGAGGCACAGTGAGCGAACCGGGACAAATCATGACAGCGGTATTGGTGTTGGAAGACGGCACCCGATACGAAGGGCGCGCATACGGTGCCCGCGGGCACACCCTGGGCGAGGCGGTGTTCGCCACCGGGATGACCGGATATCAGGAGACACTCACCGACCCGTCCTACGCCGGACAGATCGTTCTCATGACCGCCCCGCACATCGGCAATACCGGTGTGAACGACGAAGACCGGGAGTCCGAGCGCATCTGGGTCGCCGGCTTCATCGTGCGCGATCCCTCCAGAGTGGTGTCGAACTATCGCGCCACGGGCAGCTTGGAAGACTCGCTCACCGCACAGGGGATCGTCGGCATCAGCGGCATCGACACCAGGGCAGTCACCAGGCGGCTTCGTTCGGTCGGCGTGATGCGGGCCGGAATCTTCTCCGGAGACGATGCCGACCTCGGCGACTCCAACCAGCTGGCCATGATCCGCGAATCCACGCCCATGGCCGGAGCGAACCTGTCGTCAGTTGTCTCGGTGCACGAGAACTACACGCTGGCCGCCGACGGTGAGCGCATCGGCTCGGTCGCGGTCGTCGATCTCGGCGTGAAGTCCTCCACTTTGCACTACCTGGCCGCCCGCGGCCTCGACGTGCACGTCGTACCGGAAAACGTCACGATCGACGCGCTGCGCGAACTGGCTCCGGATGCGGTGTTCTACTCGAACGGACCGGGGGACCCCGGCGCCTCCGACGGCCACGTCGAGCTACTCCAACAGGTGCTCCGCGACGGCACGCCGTTCTTCGGAATCTGCTTCGGCAATCAGCTCCTCGGCAGGGCACTCGGCCTCGGCACCTACAAGCTGCCGTTCGGGCACCGCGGCATCAACCAGCCGGTGCTCGACAAGGCGACCGGCCGGGTCGAGATCACCTCGCACAACCACGGCTTCGCCGTCGAGGCGCCGCTTGAAGGGGTGTTCGACTCGCCAGCCGGGTTCGGACGCGTCGAAGTGAGCCACTACGACCTCAACGACTCCGTGGTCGAAGGCCTCAACGCGCTGGACATCCCCGCGTTCTCCGTGCAATACCATCCCGAAGCCGCCGCCGGCCCGCACGACGCCAACTACCTGTTCGACAGATTCAGGGACATGGTGCTTGAGCGGCGAAAAACCCCGGCCGGGTTCGGCCACTCAGCAACCGACACCCCAGCAACCGACACCCCAATAGTCGACAACTCAGTAATCGACAATCCAGCGGAAGGCAACTGATGCCCAAACGCACCGACATCCACAGTGTGCTCGTTATCGGCTCCGGCCCGATCGTCATCGGTCAGGCCTGCGAGTTCGACTATTCCGGCACGCAAGCCTGCCGTGTCCTGCGCGAAGAGGGCATGCGGGTCATCCTGATCAACTCCAACCCCGCCACGATCATGACCGATCCCGACTTCGCCGACGCCACCTACGTCGAGCCGATCACCTGGGAAGTCATCGAGTCGATCATCGCGCTGGAGCGGCCGGATGCGATCCTGCCGACCCTGGGTGGCCAGACGGCACTCAACGCCGCCACCCAGCTGTTCCAGCACGGCGTGCTGGAGAAGTACAACGTCGAATTGATCGGCGCCAGCTTCGAGGCGATTCAAAAGGGCGAGGACCGGCAGAAGTTCAAAGACCTGGTCATTCAGGCCGGGGCCGGAGTGGCCCGTTCACACATCGCCCACACTGTCGAGGAGGCCCTCGGCTTCGCCGACGACCTCGGCTACCCGATGGTCATTCGACCCTCGTTCACCATGGGAGGCCTCGGTAGCGGGTTCGCGCACACCGAGGCGGAGCTCACCCGCATGGTGCGCGATGGCCTGCACCAGTCTCCGACGACCGAGGTTCTGCTCGAAGAATCCATCCTCGGCTGGAAGGAGTACGAGCTTGAGATCATGCGGGACAACGCGAACAACACCGTCGTGGTCTGTTCGATCGAGAACGTGGATCCCGTCGGCGTGCACACCGGCGATTCGATCACCGTCGCTCCCGCATTGACACTCACCGATCGGGAGTACCAGCAGCTGCGTGACATCGGTATCGAGATTATTCGGCTGGTCGGTGTCGAGACCGGAGGATGCAACATCCAGTTCGCCGTGGAGCCCTCCGACGGTCGCATCATCGTCATCGAAATGAACCCCAGGGTCTCCCGCTCCAGTGCGCTGGCGAGCAAGGCCACCGGGTTCCCGATCGCCAAAATCGCCGCGAAGCTCGCGATCGGCTACCGGCTCGATGAGATCCCCAACGACATCACCCGCGTCACGCCGTCGTCGTTCGAGCCGACTCTCGACTACGTCGTCGTCAAGGTGCCCCGGTTTGCGTTCGAGAAGTTCCCGGAAGCCGACACCGAACTGACCACGACCATGAAGTCGGTCGGCGAGGTCATGGCGATCGGCCGCAACTACACGACAGCCCTGCAAAAGGCGCTGCGCTCCCTCGAAAAACGCGGATCATCGTTCCACTGGGGCGTCCAGCCCAGGACCAAGGACGAATTGCTCGCCCTGGCCAGCATCCCCACCGACGGTCGTATCGTCACAGTGCAGCAGGCGCTGCGCGTCGGAGCCACTCTTCAGGAGGTGTTCGAGGCGACGAAGATCGACCCGTGGTTCCTCGATCAGATCGTGCTCATCAATGAAGTCGCCGCCACGGTGGCGGCCGCCGATGAGCTGGATGCCTCTGTGCTGCGGCTTGCGAAAGGTCACGGGTTCAGCGACATCCAGATCGCGCAGCTGCGGGGCGCCGCCGAAGTGGACATCACGGCGCTACGGTACGTGCTCGGGGTGCGGCCGGTGTTCAAGACCGTCGACACCTGTGCCGGGGAGTTCCCCGCGCTCACGCCGTACCACTACTCAAGCTATGACCAGGAGACCGAGGTCGCCCCGAGTGACCGGAAGAAGGTCGTGATCCTCGGATCCGGCCCGAACCGGATCGGCCAGGGCGTCGAGTTCGACTACTCGTGCGTGCACGCCTCGTTCGCTCTGTCCGCTGCCGGGTTCGAGACGATCATGATCAACTGCAATCCGGAGACTGTCTCCACCGATTACGACACCTCGGACCGGCTGTACTTCGAACCGCTGACGCTGGAAGACGTGCTCGAGGTCCTCCACGCAGAGGGCGAGAGCGGCGAGTTGGTCGGCGTGATCGTGCAGTTGGGCGGCCAAACCGCGCTCGGACTGGCCAAAGGTCTCAAATCGGCGGGGATCCCGATCCTCGGTACCAGCCCGGAAGCGATCGACCTGGCCGAGGAGCGCGGCGAGTTCGCGCGCATCCTCGAGGCGTCCGAGCTGCGGGCGCCGCGCAACGGCACCGCCACCGACGTCGCCACAGCGGTCGCCGTGGCCGAGGGCATCGGTTACCCTGTCCTCGTGCGTCCGTCGTACGTACTCGGGGGCCGCGGCATGGAAATCGTTTACGATAGCGAGTCGATGGCCACCTACTTCGACCGGGTCGCCGGCATGGCGATCATTTCCGCCGACTCGCCCCTGTTGGTCGACAGGTTCATCGACGACGCCGTGGAGATCGACGTCGACGCACTTTACGACGGAGCCGAGCTCTACATTGGCGGCATCATGGAGCACATCGAGGAGGCCGGCATCCACTCGGGAGATTCCTCCTGCACCCTGCCGCCGGTGACCCTCGGGCGCGACGTAATTGACCGGGTGCGCGTCGCGACACTGGCCATCGCGGAAGGAGTCGGAGTGCGCGGGCTGATCAACGTGCAGTTCGCCGTGGGCGCCGGCGTGCTGTACGTGCTCGAGGCCAACCCGCGGGCGTCGCGCACAGTACCGTTCGTCTCCAAGGCGCTCGGCATCCCGCTGGCCAAGGCGGCGGCGCTGATCATGGTGGGCACCGGCATCCGCGAGCTGGTCGAATCCGGCATGCTGCCGGCGCAGGACGGCTCAGTGGTGCCGATGGATGCCCCGGTCGCGGTGAAAGAGGCGGTGCTGCCGTTCAAACGGTTCAGGACCAAGGAGGGCCGCATCGTCGACTCGGTGCTCGGCCCGGAGATGCGCTCCACCGGCGAGGTGATGGGGATCGACGCCGCCTTCCCGAAGGCGTTCGCCAAAAGTCAGGTTGCCGCGTATGGCGGCTTGCCGTCCACCGGCACGGTGTTCGTCTCCGTCGCAGACAGCGACAAACGGGCCATCGTGCTGCCGGTGCTGCGCCTGAAGCAGCTGGGCTTCACCATCCTCGCCACCGAGGGCACCGCCGAGATCCTGGCACGCAACGGGATCGCCGCGCGCGTGGTGCGCAAGTACAGTGAGGGAGAGTCGGCGGGAGGCGACGAGCCGACCATCGTGGAGTTGATCAACGCGGGCGAAGTGGACATGGTGATCAACACACCGAGCGGCAGGAGTGCACGTGCCGACGGGTATCAGATCCGCACCGCCACCGTCGCCGCGGACAAACCGCTGTTCACCACCATTGCGCAGCTCGGCGCCGCCGTCGCCTCGGTCGAGGCGATCCGGGAACCGTTTACTGTGAGGTCGCTGCAGAACTACGAGCTCGATCGGGCGGAGCGGCTCACACGAGGTTCGGCCGCCGGAGAATCGCAGGTGCCGAAACAAGAGCAGCAGGTGGAACAAGAACAGCAGGTGGAACGAGCACAGCAGGTGGAACGAGCACAGCAGTTGGAACGAGCACAGTGACGACCGCCCCCGGCTTCGGCGACCGGCTGGCAGGCGCTTTCGCCGCCCGGGGGCAGTTGTGCGTGGGCATCGACCCGCATCCGTGGTTGCTCAGCCAGTGGGCGTTGCCGGACTCCGCCACCGGGGTCCGGGAGTTCGGGCTGCGGGTCGTCGACGCGTGCGCCGGCCGGGTCGGGATCGTCAAACCGCAGGTGGCGTTCTACGAGCGACACGGTGCGACCGGTTTCGCCGCGCTGGAAACGGTCATTGCCGCCGCCCGTGCGCGCGGACTATTGGTGATCGCGGATGCCAAACGTGGCGATGTCGGCAGCAGCGTCGAGGCCTATGGCGCCGCCTGGCTCACACCAGGCTCGCCGCTTGAGGCGGATGCTCTGACCGTCAACCCCTACCTGGGCGTCGGGTCCCTCGACCCGGTGATCGCTCTGGCCCGCCGCCACGGCAAGGGCCTGTACCTGCTCGCGGCAACGTCGAACCCGGAAGGGTTGGCCGGGCAAAGTGCCGTACAGGCCACGGGGGAACAGGCGGGACACACGGTGGCAGGCGGTATCGTCGCAGAGGTGATAAGACGCAACGAAGCGGGGCAACGCACCACCGTGACCGCTGGATCGATCGGGGATTTGGGCGTCGTGCTGGGAGCCACCAGCGACCTGGCCGCGTACGGGATCAATCCCGACGACCTCGTGACCACTTCACACACCGGGCCGGCGACGTCGATACTCGCCCCCGGATTCGGGCATCAGGGTGCGCGTTTCGATCAGGTCCGCAGCCAGTTCGCCGCCGCGGCGGCGGTGACCGTGCTCAGCGTCTCCCGCAGCATCCTTTCGGCCGGGCCGGACGGACTGGCGGCGGCCATCACCGATCACGTAGGCGAGGCAGCCAGATGCCTGGCGTAACTCCACCAGACGTCGACCGGATCGCCGCCTCCCGAGCGGCCGTGGCTGCACGCCGTGCCAGGGCCGCCGTCAAGGCATCCATTGCCTCGCGCGTGCTCAGCCCGGTCGACGTGGTCGATACCGCCTGGAATGACTCCGAGTCTGTCGAGTCCCGGCTGCGCGTCCGTGAATTCCTCACCAGCATCCCGGGACTCGGCCCCACCCGCGTGCGCGCAGTGATGCAGCGACTCGCCATCGCGGAGTCAAAGCGGCTCGGAGGCCTCGGTGTGCTGCAGCGGCGGAGGCTGCGCGACTGGTTGGCACAGCGGGAACACCGAGCCGCCGAGCGACCGCCATCCAGGCTCCTCGTCCTGGCCGGACCGACCGCCGTCGGCAAGGGCGCCGTCTCCACATACATCCGAGAACACCATCCCAACGTGCTGTTGTCGGTGTCGGCCACCACGAGACCACCCCGTCCAGGCGAAGTGGACGGGGTGAACTACTACTTCGTCGACGACACGGAATTCGACGGAATGATCGCGCGCGGCGACATGCTCGAGTGGGCCACCGTGCACAACGCCTACCGCTACGGAACGCCACGGGCGCCGATCGACGCGGCACTCGCGCAGGGTAAGAGCGTTCTACTGGAAATCGACCTGCAGGGCGCCAGGTCGGTGAAACGGGCCATGCCGGAGGCCACCCGTGTCTTCCTGCTGCCACCGACGTGGGAAGAACTCGTCCGACGTCTTATCGGGCGCGGCACGGAAGACAGCGCGGAACAGGCCAGGAGACTAGTCACCGCGAAGGCCGAGTTGGCGGCGCAGTACGAGTTCGACTATCGGGTGGTCAACCGCGAAGTACGGGAGGCAGCACGTGAGGTCGTAGACTTGAAGTCGATAGAAGCTAAAACCAGAGCGACAAAGATGGAGTTTTAAACAATGGTAGAACGCGCCAAGGGCATCATCGATCCGCCCATCGACGAGTTGCTGTCCAAGGTCGACTCCAAATACGCGCTGGTGATTTTCGCCTCCAAGCGCGCTCGTCAGATCAACGATTACTACGCCGACCTGCACGAGGGCAGCCTCTTCGACAACGTGGGGCCCCTCGTGGACTCCACCATCGATGACAAGCCACTCTCGGTCGCCATGCGGGAGATCAACGAGGACAAGCTCGTGGTCAGGCCACTGGCCGAGCCGTTGCTGGCCGAGTAGCACCCACCGCACCCCACCCGTGAACATCGTCGTCGGCGTGACGGGCGGGATTGCCGCATACAAGGCAGTCGCCGTCATCCGCGCTTTCGTGCTCGACGGCCACGACGTGCAGGTCGTAGCAACTCAGGCGGCTCTGCGGTTCGTGGGCAAGCCCACTCTTGAGGCGATCAGCCGCAACTGCGTGCACACCGACCTCTACGAGGGTGTCGCCCAGGTGCGACACGTGGCGATCGGCCAGGCCGCTGACTTGATCGTCGTTGCTCCGGCGACCGCCGATTTCCTGGCAAAGATCGCGGCGGGGCTCGCCGACGACCTGCTCGGGAACACCATCTTGGCCAGCCGGGCGCCGTTGGTCGTCGCTCCGGCCATGCACACCGAAATGTGGCACAACGCGGCGACGGTCGCCAACATCGCGCTGTTGCGAAAGCGCGGAGTGATCACCGTTGGGCCGGCTACCGGCCAACTCACCGGCAACGACTCCGGCCCGGGTCGGATGGCAGAACCCGCCGACATCGTCTCTGCGGCGCTGGCCGCCATCACCGTGAAGGACCTCGCGGGACACACGATCCTGGTCACGGCAGGCGGCACCAGGGAACCACTGGACCCGGTGCGCTTCGTGGGCAACCGCTCCAGCGGACGACAGGGAGTCGCGATTGCGGTGGCCGCCGCCGCCCGCGGCGCTGACGTGACGCTGCTGGCAGCCAACCTGGAGGTGCCGGTGCCCGATTCGGTGACCGTCATCAGGGTCGGCACTGCCCGCGAACTGAGCGAGGCAGCACGACGGGAGTCCCGGGTCGCCGACGCGGTCATCATGGCCGCCGCGGTGGCAGACTACCGTCCCGAATCGGTGTCGGACGGAAAGATCAAAAAGGACGCCACCGGTGACCGACTCACGATCGAACTGGTCAAAAATCCGGACATCCTGATGGGACTGGTGAAAAGCCGCCCGCCCGGCCAGACGCTGATCGGCTTCGCCGCGGAAACCGAGCCGGACCAGGATGCGCTGTTGGCTATCGGGCGCGCGAAGATCGCCACCAAGGGGTGCGACTACCTCGTCATCAACCGAGTCGGGTGGACCGAAACGTTCGGATCCCAGACGAACTCAGTCACAGTTTTGAACGACTCCGGCGATATAGTGATGGAGGCATCTGGCGACAAAGCAACCGTCGCCGATCGCATCCTCGATCTGATTTCCTGATCGTTCTCCGCCATCCGATAGGGCGTCCATGAGTGCACCTTTGCGTCTGTTCACCAGCGAGTCGGTGACCGAAGGGCACCCAGACAAGATCTGCGACCAGATCTCGGACAGCATCCTGGATGCGCTGCTCGCCGAGGACCCGCGAAGCCGCGTGGCGGTGGAGACGGTCGTCACGACCGGGCTGGTGCACGTCGTCGGCGAGGTCACCACATCCGGCTACGTCGACATCCCGACCATCGTGCGTGAACGCATTATTGACATCGGTTACAACTCCTCCGAGGTCGGATTCGACGGCGCCTCCTGTGGAGTATCGGTCTCCATCGGCGCGCAGTCTCCGGACATCGCGCAGGGCGTCGACACGGCGCTCGAGGCCCGTGACGGCAGCGACACCGATGCCTTGGCGCGCCAAGGCGCAGGTGACCAAGGCATCATGTTCGGCTTCGCCACCACCGAAACGCCGCAGTTAATGCCGCTGCCGATCTGGCTGGCGCACCGGCTCGCCGAACGGCTCGCCACGGTGCGAAAAAGTGAGCTGCTCGGCTATTTGCGGCCTGACGGCAAAACCCAGGTCACCATCGGGTACGAGGGTTACGTACCGCGCACCGTCGACACCGTCGTGTTGTCCACACAACACTCCCCGTCCATCACCAACGCCCAGTTGACCGCCGAAGTCACCGAACTCGTGATCCGCCCCGTGCTCGAAGGGGCCGGACTGGACAGCGCACAGGCGCGCATCCTGATCAACCCCACCGGCCGATTCGAGATCGGCGGTCCGGCCGGCGACGCCGGGCTGACCGGCCGCAAGATCATCGTCGACACCTACGGCGGCGCCGCCCGCCACGGCGGCGGCGCCTTCAGCGGCAAGGACCCGTCGAAGGTCGACAGATCGGCGACCTACGCGATGCGCTGGGTGGCCAAAAACGCCGTCGCAGCCGGCCTAGCCGACCGACTCGAGCTGCAGGTCGCCTACGCGATCGGTAAAGCAGCACCGGTGGGGCTGTATGTGGAGAGTTTCGGGACGGCGCACGTCAGCGACGAGGCGATCATCGGGGCCATCCGGGATGTCTTCGACCTGCGGCCCGGGGCGATCATCCGCGACCTAGACTTGCTCCGTCCCATCTACGCGGCGACAGCGACCTACGGACACTTCGGGCGCGACCTGCCGAACTTCACCTGGGAAAGGCTCGACCGAGTGGATGCGCTGCGAAGCGCGGTTGGTCTCTGACGTGCCGGCGGCATCCATCGCACGGGTGCTGCTCGATTCGCCGCTGCCGCAGCTCGACCGGTTATTCGACTACCGCATCCCGCCGCAGTTCGCCCAGACTGCCGTGCCGGGCGTGCGAGTGCGCGTGCCGTTGCGTTCGGCCGGCCGAGTGGCCGACGGATTTCTCATCGACGTGGTCGACGAGGCCGACTTCTCGGGTAGCCTCAGCGACCTCGACAGCGTCGTGTCACCGGTGCCGATCCTCGCAAAAGAAGTCTGGGATCTCGCACGCAGCGTCACCGATCGGGCGGCCGGCAGCGCCAGCGACGTGGTGCGACTGGCGGTGCCCAAGCGGCAAGTACGAGTGGAGAAGGCGTGGCTGGAGCGTCCCGAGGCGGCTCAGTTTGATATCCACCAGGTCGACATTCCCGACTTCGACACCGAAGTGTTCGACGTCGCCATCGCCGGGAGCGGTCGCTTGGCCGTCGAGGCGCTTCCCCTGGGCAGGCAGCTGCCTCGGGGACAGTGGGTGGGTCACTGGGCAGTCACCCTCGCGGCACTGGCCACCAGGGCGCTTGCCCACGGGTCGGTGATCCTCACCGTTCCGGACTACCGGGATCAAGACCAGTTGGCCGCGGCGCTCCAGGCGGTGCTGCCTGCGGAGGCCGTCGTGCGGCTCGACGCCCGCCAGTCGAACCCGGATCGCTACCGCGGCGTGCTGACCTGCCTGGGCGAGATTCCCAGGGTGATCATCGGCAACCGCTCGGCGGTTTACGCGCCGGCCCACCGGCTCGCCCTCATTGCCGTGTGGGATGACGGCGACCCGCTGCACGGTGAACCGCTGGCCCCGTACGTGCACACTCGTGACGCCGCCCTGGTACGCGCTCAGCAGCAGGAGTGCGCGCTGGTATTCCTCGCCCACTCCCGCAGCGTCGAAGTGCAGCGGCTGGTGGCTCTGAACTGGCTGCAACCGGTCGGCCCGGCGCGGGCATACTCCCCGAAAGTCATTCCCACGGCCGGGCAGTCTGCTGACGCCGCGGCGCAACGGGCCCGCATCCCGTCGACCGCGTGGCGCGAAGCGAAGGCGGCACTCGAACACGGACCGGTGCTCGTGCAGGTGGCCAGACCCGGTTACGCACCCACGCTGACCTGCGCATCCTGTGCCCAGGAGGCGCGCTGCACCCGGTGCACCGGGCCGCTGTCGCTGAAGAGTGCGCACTCCCGTCCGGCCTGTCGTTGGTGCGGCGCCATCGCCGCGCAGTGGTCGTGCCCGGTCTGCGACGGCACCACTCTGCGCCTGGTCGGCCAGGGCACCGCGCGCACCGCAGAAGACCTCGGGCGGGCGTTTCCCGGTGTGCGGGTGATTCTTGCGGACGGGGACCATCCGGTGCAAAATGTCGGGTCCGAACCGGCGTTGATCATCGCAACCCGCGGCGCAGAGCCGATCGCCTCTGGAGGCTACCGAGCCGTGCTGCTGCTCGACGGCGAGAACATGGTGGCCAGGGAAAGCCTCAGGGTCGGCGAGGACTGTCTGCGCTGGTGGTCGAATGCGATTGCGCTCGCCGCAGTGGGCGCACCCAGTGTGCTGGTGGGGGTCGGCGGTGCTCTGGCATCCGCCCTGACGACCTGGCGACTGCCCGACTATGCGGCCTCCGAACTGAACGACCGTCGCCGGTTGCGGTTCCCGCCCGCGGTACGGGTCGCCACCGTCACCGGCACGGCCGATGCCGTCGAGGCGGCGGTGACGGTGGCGACCCAGATCGGGCATACGGATGGGCTGGGTCCGGTGGACACCGATGACGGAGTGCGTGCGATCCTGCGCTTCGACTACGCCGACGGCCCCGCGGTCGCCGCGGCGCTGCGCGCGCAGCTCATCCTCTCGTCCACCCGACGGCGTAAACTCGCGGCCGGTGGCGACCGGGCGACACTGCCCAGCCTGCGGGTACGCTGCGACGATCCGGAGCCGTTCCTCGAATGAGAAAAGATCCGATGATGAAAGACTTGCCCGATCGCCCACTTCGCATCGTTTTCGCCGGCAGTCCCGAGGCCGCAGCGCCGAGTCTTCGCCTGCTGGCCGGCAGCCCCCACGAGATTCTCGCTGTCGTCACCCGCGAGGATTCCCCGCAGGGTAGAAGGCACGTGCTCACCCCGACCGCCGTTGCCGCCGTCGCCGCCGAACTCGGCCTCCCGGTGCTCAAATCGAACCGGGTAGGCAGCCTCACCGAAGACATCCGGGAGCTGCACCCCGACCTCGGCGTGATCGTCGCCTACGGCGGTCTCATCCGGGAGCCGCTGCTGTCGCTGCCGCGGCTCGGCTGGATCAACCTGCACTTCTCGCTGCTGCCGCGGTGGCGTGGTGCGGCTCCGGTGCAACGCTCGATCATCGCCGGCGACGAGATCACCGGCGCGACAGTATTCCAGCTCGTGCCCGAACTCGACGCGGGCGCAGTGTATGGGCAGTTCACGCAGGCAATCGCACCCAACCAGACGGCAGGGAACCTGTTGCAGAGTCTCTCCGATGCCGGTGCGCAATTGCTGCTGCGAGTGCTGGATGCCCTCGCCGATGGCAGCGCGAGGGCGGAGCCCCAGAGCGGCGACATCACGGCGGCACCCAAACTCGGCATCGAAGACGGACGCATCGACTGGAGCGCACACGGTGCCGTTGTGGCGAACCTGATCCGCGGCGTCACGCCGGAACCGGGTGCGTTCACCATGGTCGACGGTGTCCGGGTCAAGATTTTGGCCGCTACGCCGGCCCCCGGCATCCGGATGCCCGCCGGACGGTTCGACTACTCGGACGACCGCGTGCTTGTCGGTACCGGCAGTGACGCCCTCGAACTATTGGCCGTGCAGCCCGCCGGCAAGAACCCGATGCCCGCCGCGGACTGGTGGCGCGGCCGACGACCCACCCAGAACCAGAACACAGACGGGACGATGTGAGCGAGACCAGAACACGGATTCAACCGGCGAGGCGCGTTGCCTACGAGGTGATCAGTGCCGTGCGCGAGTCGGATGCCTATGCGAACCTGCTGCTGCCGGTGCGGCTCGACCGCGCCAAGCTGTCGGGGCCGGACGCCGCGTTGGCTACCGAACTGGCCTACGGAACGCTGCGCATGCTCGGCTATTACGACAGGGTCATCGAACTGGCCGCCCGCCGGCCTGCCGCGCAGATCGACGCCCCGATCCTCGACGTGCTCAGGCTCGGCGTACATCAATTGCTGTCGATGCGCGTGGCGCAGCACGCGGCGGTGGACGAAGCCGTGTCGCTTGCGCGCGAGGTCGGTTCGCGCTCGGCCACCGGCTTCGTCAACGGCGTGCTGCGGACGATTACCCGCAGTAGTGCAGAAACGTGGCGGTCGCTCGTGCTTGCCGCGGCGGCAAACGACGACGAGAGGCTGGCCGCGGCGCACTCGCATCCGGTCTGGATCATCCGGGCGTTCCGCCGGGCTCTGGCCGCCGAAGGCCGCGAGAGTGAACTCGTTGCGCTGCTGAAGGCAGATAACGCGGCCCCGCACGTCAGTCTCACCGTGCTGCCGGGACTGTCCACGACGGCAGAACTACCGGGCACTCGGCCGGGCCGATTCTCTCCGTTCGCCGCGGTGAGTGAGGGCGGCGACCCGGCCCACTGGCCTGCGGTGCACGAGGGTCGGGCCCGCGTCCAGGATGAGGGGTCGCAGCTGGCGGCCCTCGCCCTCAGCCGCGCCAGGTCGATCCGACGCGGCGAGCGTTGGCTGGACCTGTGCGCCGGGCCCGGCGGCAAGGCCGCGCTTCTTGCCGCTGAGGCGGTGACCGGCGGCGCAACCCTCGTCGCAAACGAACTGGTGCCCGCCCGCGCCGAGCTCGTGCGGAAAGCCCTGGCAGTGTTCGACACGCCGCCCGAGGTCTGGGAACTCGACGGCACGACCGTGGGTGCCTCACATCCGCGACGGTTCGACCGCATCCTGCTCGACGCGCCGTGCACGGGACTGGGCGCGCTGCGCCGGCGTCCGGAGGCCCGCTGGCGCAAGCAGCCCCGCGACGTCGCCGAACTGGCGGAGCTGCAGATCCGGCTGCTCGAATCGGCGCTGGACGCGCTGGCGCCCGGCGGGATCCTCGCCTACGTGACCTGTTCGCCTCACCCGGGTGAGACTCAGGCCGTGGTACACAGCGCGTTACGCAATAACACCGACGTGCACACCCTGGACACCCAAGCAGTGCTGGCCACCGCCACCGGCGAAAGCCTCGCGTTGCCGCCTGCGGAACACGTGCAGTTGTGGCCGCACCGGCACGGCACCGACGCGATGTTCATCCAGCTGCTGGCCCGCGAGCACCCGGTAGGCTGACGGCATGCCGGTCCGCATCAACCCCAGCATCCTTGCCGCGGACTTCGCCAATCTGGAACGCGAAATCGCACGCATCCATACCGCCGATCTGGTGCATGTGGATGTGATGGACAACCACTTCGTGCCGAACCTCACCTTCGGGCCGGGCATGGTCGAGCGCCTGCAGCAGGTCTCCGCACTGCCTCTGGACGTGCACCTGATGATCGACGACCCCGACCGGTGGGCCCCAGGATACGCGGAGGCGGGGGCGTTCTCGGTCACCTTCCATGCCGAGGCGGCCCACGACAGTGTAAGGCTGGCGCGACGACTTCGGGAGATCGGCGCTCGAGCGGGAATCGCGGTCAAGCCGGACACTCCCATCGAGCCGTACCTCGACCTCCTGACGGAGTTCGACCAGGTGCTGGTGATGACCGTCGAGCCGGGTTTCGGTGGCCAGAGGTTCATCCAATCGACGATGCCCAAACTTCACCTGCTGCGAGATGCCGTCGCGAGAGACGGGCTCGACGTGTGGCTGCAGGTCGACGGCGGCGTCGACGAGCGGACCATCCAGATCGCCGCCGAGGCTGGCGCAGACACCTTCGTGGCCGGTTCGAGTGTGTTCACGTCCGAGGACCCGGCCGCCATGATCGACACCCTCCGAAGTGTTGCGACCCGCCACGTGCATTCGTAACCAGGCGGCGTCTGGTTGGATAGTCGGATGAGCGAAATAGGCAAGACCAAACCAGAGATCGAGTTCTACGACGGGGAACCGCCCCAGGAGCTCGTCACCACGGACATCGAGGTCGGCGACGGCGCAGAAGCCGCCCCCGGAGCCACGGTCGACGTGCACTACGTCGGGGTGGATCTCGAATCCGGCGAAGAATTCGACTCCTCGTGGAGCCGCGGAGCATCGATCAACTTCCCGCTACGCAGTCTCATCGCCGGCTGGCAGCAAGGGATCCCCGGCATGCGGGTCGGTGGACGCCGCAGGCTTATCGTGCCGCCGCAGCTGGCCTACGGGCCGGCAGGTTCCGGCCACCACCTGTCCGGGCGCACGCTGCTCTTCGTGATCGATCTGCTCGGTGTTAGTTAGCGGAGTTGGCTAGTGGTGGCACCCGGTAACGTTGAGGGTGTGAAAACGTTCGACGGGCTCTTTGACGAGCTGACCGAGAAAGCCGCAACCAGACCGGAGGGCTCCGGTACCGTAGCCCGCCTGGACGGCGGCGTGCACTCGATCGGCAAAAAGATCGTGGAAGAGGCCGCCGAGGTGTGGATGGCCGCCGAATTCCAGTCCCTCGACGAAACCGCCGAAGAGATATCGCAATTGCTGTATCACGTCCAGGTGCTCATGATCGCCAAGGGCCTCACCACCGCGGATATCTACCGGTACCTGTGATCGTCCCGTCCGCCGCCCCGGCGAGTAAAGAGAACTCAAGAATGCTGCGAGTCGCCGTGCCCAACAAGGG
>JBDTBD010000069.1:0-12860 GCA_039924285.1 Terrimesophilobacter sp.
GTACACCGCTGGCCAAGGACGTGATCGCCGTCATCGGTCTGCCCGGCGCAGTGCGCGCCGAGCTCGACGTGCTGTTTCCCTTCGCCGCCGTGCGGGACGGTCAGAGCCTCGGCGACCTGGTGCGCAGGCGCATGGGCGCGCGCGTGCTGGACACC
Organism: Terrimesophilobacter sp.; assembly: GCA_039924285.1. Taxonomy (GTDB): domain Bacteria; phylum Actinomycetota; class Actinomycetes; order Actinomycetales; family Microbacteriaceae; genus Parafrigoribacterium. The sequence continues at coordinate 156 of JBDTBD010000069.1, forward strand.
CTGGTCGCGCCGGTGGTGCTCGGCATCCACTCCCGGCATCCGGACGAGCTCAAGGTCGACGCGGTGGCGCCGGGCCTGAGGAAGGCCATCACCCGCACCGGTTCGCTGTCGCGGGCGGTGCTCGCGCTGCGCGCCGCCGCTCCTGCGGGCTCCGCGGTGGCCGGCATCGACGGTGGTATCTACCGGATTATCAAGGCGCTCGCCGCAGACCTGCAGCGGCGCGGGGTCACCGTGCGCACCGGGGCACGGGTGGCCGCACTGGTGCACGGTGGGGTGACCCTGGCCGACGGCGAGACGCTCGAGGCCGATCGGGTCATGCTTGCCACACCGCTGACACCGCAATTCGCCGGCGAAATCGTGCTCGCCACGCTCGTGGTGGATGCGCCGGGCCTGGATGCGGCTCCGCGCGGCACCGGACTGCTCGTCGCCCCCGGCGCCACCGGCATCCGCGCGAAGGCGCTCACGCACGCGACGGCGAAGTGGCCGTGGCTGGCCCAGGTGGCGGGAGCACATCGCCACGTTCTGCGGCTGTCGTACAACGACGCGCCGGAGGAAGGGCTCGAGGAGATCGCGAGAACGGATGCGCAGCGCCTGCTCGGCGTGACGATCGCCGCGGCCGACGTGGCGGGTTTCGCACGAGTCACCTGGCACAATCGTGCCGTTGCAGGCGGCTGGGGTGCCGCACCGGCCGGCACGACGCAGGTGGGCGAATCCGTCGCCGGCACCGGACTTGCGGCCGGCATCGGCTTCGCCCGGCGCGCCGCCGCCGAGCTGCTGGCGCATAGGTCCGATTAACCGGAATCTCCCAGGCTCACCCGAAGTACTCAGGCTGACCGGGACTACTCTGGGATCTGTACGTGAGCCTTTCGCCCTTCCTGGGCGCAGACGGAACGGAGACATCATGCGAGGCAAGCTGGTTTTGCTCGTCGGGGTGGGGATCGGCTATGTGTTAGGCGCTCGCGCCGGCCGAGAGCGCTACGAAGACATTAAAGTGTGGGCGAGCAAACTGTGGAACGACCCGCGGGTGCAGCACCAGGTACACGAAGCGGGAGAGTTCGCCAAGGACAAGGCTCCGGATGTCGCCAAGGCAGTGGTAGGCGGCACTAAGAAGGTCGTCTCGCGAGGGCGCGAGCGGCGCGCCGCACGTACCGAGACCTCCGGTGCCGCCCAAGCGCATGATTGACCAACAAGACGCGAGAGCTAAGCGCTCGCTGTTTTCCCTGATCGGCTCCCTGCCGACACTGATCAGCGACCTGATCAAGGCGGAACTTGACCAGTTCAAAACCGAGATCAGCACGAAGGCCAAGGCGGTCGGCATCGGCCTGGCCTCCCTTGTCGTCGCCAGCGTGTTCGGATTCTTCGCCGTCGCCACACTCATCGCCGCGGCGGTTTTGGGGATCGCCGTGGCGCTTCCGGCGTGGCTGGCCGCCCTCATCGTCGCTGTCGCACTGCTCATCGTCGCGGGCATCGTGGCATTCCTGGGGGTCTCCAAGCTGAAGGCGGGCTCGCCGCCCACCCCGACCGACACCATCGGCAGCGTCAAGAAAGATGTGCGCGTGATCACCGGAACAGTGAAACGAGGCGAGTCGTGAACGTACCGAGCCAAGATCCCGAGAATCGGATTGCCACTCTCCGCGCGGAACTCGAAGACACCCTGGACGCGATCGAAGACAAGCTCAACGTCCCCAAACAGCTTGCGCGGTTGAGGGCCAAGGCACTGGCGTCGTATGAAGACAGACCTGTCCCCTGGATCGTTGGTGCGAGTGTCGTTGTGATCGTTGCCGGCGGACTGATCGCCCGGGCGTTGTTTGGTAAAAACTAGACGTTTTTGAACTCCCGGCACTGCGAGGGAAGATAGAGGTATGACCCTCCCCGTGCACGCCGACACACCCGCGCCTTTTGACCCCAGCTATACCTTCTGGGCTGTGCTGCGCCGGAACCCGGCCGCGACGCTGAGCGAGTCGGAGCTGCGTACCGGAGTGCAGGAATTGGATGCCGCCGTCGCCGCCGTCGAGGCTACGGGCGTGACCCTGCGCGGCTTTTACGACGTATCCGGACTCAAGGCCGACGCCGACATTATGATCTGGTTGCACGGCGGCGCGCCCGAAGCCATCCAGTCGGCCCTGAGGTTGCTGCGCCGCACCAGCGTCCTCTCCAGCCTGCTGCCCACCTGGAACGTAATGGGCGTGCACCGGGATGCCGAGTTCACCGCCAACCACCTGCCGGCGTACCTTCGCGGCGTCGAGGCCCAGCGCTGGCTCACCGTGTACCCGTTCGTGCGCTCGCACGAGTGGTATTTACTACCGGAAGATGAGCGACGCGGCATGCTCGCCCGGCACGGCAAGATGGGCCGCGATTTCCCCCAGGTGAAACCGAACACCGTCGCCGCCTTCGCGCTGGGTGACTACGAGTGGATCCTCGCCCTCGAATCCGAGGAGCTCGTCGACCTTGTCGACCTGATGCGCAAACTGCGGCAGGCGGATGCGCGCCTGCACGTGCGCGAAGAGATCCCGTTCTACACCGGCCGCCTCATCACCACCGCCGAGATCCCCGAGGTTCTCACGTGACATTTGAGCGTGTGGCGGCTGCGCCCACGACGTACGACGCTATCCTTCTCGCGGGGTTCGGCGGCCCAGAAGGCCAGGACGACGTTCTCCCGTTCCTGCGGAATGTGACGAGCGGCCGCGGCATTCCCGACGCCCGGCTGGAAGAAGTCGCGACGCACTACCGCGCCTTCGGTGGCGTCAGCCCGATCAACGGACAGAATCGAGCGCTCAAAGCGGCGCTGGAGGCAGAGCTGGCCCGCCGCGGCATCGATCTGCCCGTGTTCTGGGGCAACCGAAATTGGGAGCCCTATCTCAGCGACGCTCTCACCGCCGCCAGCGAAGCGGGTAAGACCAAACTCATCACGATCACCACGAGCGCCTACAGCTCGTACTCCAGCTGCCGCCAATACCGGGAAGACCTCGCTGCCGCCGTCACCGAGACCGGGCTCGATTTGCAGCTGGACAAGGTGCGCCAATACTTCGACCACCCCGGATTCGTGCAGCCGTTCATCGAAGGCGTGCGGGAGGCGCTGACCGGTCCTGCGTTCAGCGGCTTCGCGGCATCCGAGATCCACGTGCTGTTCTCCACCCACTCGATCCCGTCGGAGGATGCCGACCGGTCGGGCCCCGCGGAGCGTCATTTCGGCCCCGGCGGCGCCTACGTCGCCCAGCATCTCGCGGTGGCCAGCGCGATCATGGATGCGGTCGCCACCCCGGCGGCCTCGCGGTTCACTGAGGGTGGCCGAGGAACGGGGCCCGTCCCGAAGGGCGACACCCCGTCCTGGTCACTTGTCTACCAGTCCCGCTCCGGGCCGCCGAGCATGCCCTGGCTTGACCCCGACATCAACGCCACAATCGAGAAGCGTGCCGCATCCGGCACTAAGGCCGTCGTTATTGTTCCGCTCGGCTTCGTCAGCGATCACATGGAAGTCAAGTGGGACCTCGACACCGAGGCGACGGAGACCGCGCGGGTGCACGGCGTCGTCGCCGTGCGCGTGCCGACGCCGGGCACACATCCTGCGTTCGTCTCCGGGTTGATCGACTTGGTACTCGAGCGGGTGAACGGTACCCCGATCGCCCAGCGGCCGGCCCTGACCGCCATCGGGCCTTGGTACGACGTCTGCCGGCCCGGGTGTTGCGAAAACGTAAGGCTGGGTTTCAAGCCGGCCCTGGCAGGAGAGGCTCCGTGACCGACGAGATAGTACGCATTGGAACCCGTGCGAGCGCGCTTGCGCTGGCGCAGGCGGGACTGATCGCCGACAGGATTGCGGCGAAGTTCGCTGTCACTGTCGAGTTGGTGCCGATCACCAGCGAGGGCGACCGCAACAAGGCCTCGCTCGCGACGCTCGGCGGCACCGGAGTCTTCGCGAACGCGCTGCGTGAGGCGCTCATCGCCGGGCGCTGCGACCTACTCGTGCACTCCTTTAAAGACCTGCCCACTGTGCCATTCGGCGACCTGCGAATCGGCGCCGTCCCTCGGCGTGCGGATCCCCGGGATTCGCTGTGCGCACGCGAGGGGTGGACGCTGACCGCGCTGCCAGCCGGCTCTCGCGTCGGAACCGGCTCCCCCCGCCGGATGGCCCAATTGAAGTCGCTGCGTCCCGACCTCGACGTTGTCGACCTGCGCGGCAACGTCGACACTCGACTCGGGCGAATCAACGCCGACGACCTCGACGCGGTCGTGCTCGCCGCCGCCGGACTGACCAGACTTGGTCGGCTCGACGCCGTCACTGAGTTCCTCGAACTCGCCGATTGGCCGACCGCGCCGGGGCAGGGTGCCCTCGCCATCGAGGTGCGCGGCGAATCCGATCCACTGCTCGACCGCATCCTGGACGGACTGAACCACACCACCTCTCAACTGACTGCCCTCGCCGAACGTTCGGTGCTGGCCAGACTGAAGGCCGGATGCTCCGCGCCGATCGGCGCGACCGGCGTCGTGGACGGGGAACTGCTGTTGCTCACCGCCAGCGTCTACCAGGCCGACGGTGCGCGCCACGTCACGAGTTCGCATGCCCTCGTACTCGAGGGCACAATCGACCAGCGGGTGCGCCAGGCCGAAGAACTCGGTGAGCGGGTGGGCGACGATCTGTTACAGCTGGGCGCGGCCGACCTCGCGGAGTTGAGGACGGCATGAACGGTCAAAGCCGGAGCAAGCCGCTGACGGGATGGCGAGTGCTCGTTCCTCGCGGTGGAAAATGGGGCGACGACGTCGCCGCGAGCCTGCGCACGCACGGCGCGATACCGGTGATCGCGCCGATGATCAACTTCGCGAGCACAGAAGATCCGACCGCGCTGTCTGATGCGCTGCAGCGGCTCGCCTCCGCAACCTTCAACTGGCTCGTGGTCACCAGTGCCACGACCGTGGATGTGCTGGTCAGCCAGAAGGTCACCGTCCCCAGCAGCACCCGCATCGCGGCGGTCGGCGAAACCACCGGAGCCGCGCTCACTCTCGCCGGATATCCGGTCGACTTCGTGCCGGTGCGTGACAACTCGGCCCGCGGTCTGGTGCGCGAGTGGCCGAAATCGGCGATCAGCGGCAAGGTGCTCATCCCACAGTCCAGCATCGCCGAGCCCGCGCTCGCGGCCGGGCTGGCAGAACTCGGGCTCGACGTCGAATTCGTGGCCGCATACCGCACCGTCGGGGTGCCGGTCACGAACCACATCGCCGCGGACGTCGCTCAGGGGCGGATTCACGCCATCCTCGTCACCTCCGGCAGTGTCGCGCGCCAGATCCAGCTGCAGTTCGGCCGGCTTCCGGAGCACACCGTTGTGGCGTGCATCGGACCACGCACCGCATTCGACGCCCGCGCGGCCGGCATCACGGTACACCTGATCGCCGAGACGCGCTCTGCCGCAGGGCTCGTCGAGACGCTGGTCGAACACTCACGTGACAGTCAACTCATCACCAAAGGAACAAAAACTCATTCCTGAATCAGCACGCATTCCGTTACCGTCACGCAACCGGGCTCCTCGCATCCGGCCCCGGCGCCTACGTTCCACCGCGGCGTTTCGCGGTCTTGTCGCTGAAACCCGGCTTGCTCCGGCGCAGCTCGTGCTTCCCGTCTTCGTGCGTGAGGGGGCGGATGTGCCGGTGCCGATCGCCGCGATGCCCGGCGTCGTGCAGCACAGCCTAGACAGCCTCAAGTCGATGGCCGCGCAGGCAGCAAAGGCCGGCATCGGCGGTGTCATGCTGTTCGGCGTGCCCGCCAGCCGGGACGCCGTGGGAAGCGGCGCCACCGACCCTGATGGCATTCTCAACACGGCGACCAGGGCTGTCGTCGCCGAGGTGGGCGATGCGCTGGTCGTGCAGACCGACCTGTGCTTGGACGAGTTCACCGACCACGGCCACTGCGGGGTGCTGGATGCACGTGGCGCCGTCGACAACGATGCCACCCTGCTGCGCTACCAGGAGATGGCGGTGGCGCAGGCGGAAGCCGGATCCCAGTTGCTCGGACTCAGCGGCATGATGGACGGGCAGGTCGCCGCCGTGCGTGACGTGCTCGACGAGCACGGATTCATCGACACCGCAGTTCTCGGCTACGCGGCCAAATACGCGTCGGCGTTCTACGGTCCGTTCCGCGAAGCCGTCGAGTCCACCCTGGTCGGCAATCGCAGCACCTACCAGCTCGATCCCGCGAACCGGCGCGAGGGGCTGCGCGAGGTGCTGCTCGACATCAGCGAGGGTGCCGACATCGTGATGGTGAAACCGGCGATGAGCTATCTCGATGTGTTGGCCGACGCCGCAGCGATCAGTGATATTCCCGTTTGGGCATATCAGGTGTCGGGGGAGTACTCGATGATCGAGGCCGCCGCTGCGAACGGGTGGATCGATCGCCGTCGTGCCATCACCGAGTCGGTTCTCAGCATCCGCCGCGCCGGCGCCGATGCCGTGCTCACTTACTGGGCGCTCGAGCTCGCAGGTTGGCTGAAGTGACAACGACAATAGTTCCCGTTCCGGCTAATAGTGCGCGGCGCAACGGGAACAATCAGCCGGAACGGGAACTTTCGCACAGTGTCTGGGGCGGGGAGGGGCGGTCATGACGACTAACGAGGAGTACTTCACCTGTGCCAAACGGGTGATCCCCGGTGGGGTGAACTCGCCCGTGCGCGCCTACGGCTCTGTCGGCGGCACCCCGCGGTTCGTCGTTTCCGTGCGCGGTCCCTACGTCACGGATGCCGAGGGCCGCGAGTACGTTGACCTCGTCGCTTCCTGGGGGCCTGCGATTCTCGGCCACGCGCATCCCGAGGTGGTGCGCGCGGTGCAGAACGCGGCCGCCCGAGGGCTGTCGTTCGGCGCGTCTACGCCGGCGGAAACCGAGCTGGCGGAACTGGTCTGCGGGCGGGTGCAGTCCGGGGAGCGGGCTCCGGTGCAAAAGCTGCGCCTAGTGTCTACGGGCACTGAGGCCACTATGACCGCAATCCGGATCGCGCGCGGTGCTACCGGCCGCGACCTGCTCGTGAAGTTCGCCGGTCACTATCACGGGCATTCCGATGCGCTGCTGGCCGAGTCCGGCTCGGGGGTGGCCACTCTCGCGTTGCCCGGTTCCGCCGGAGTCACCGCGGCGACCGCCGCCCAAACTCTCGTGCTGCCGTACAACGACCTGGATGCGGTGCGAGCCGTATTCGCCGCGCGCGGGCCCGAGATCGCCGGGATCATCGTGGAGGCAGCCGCCGCGAACATGGGTGTCGTTCCGCCGGATCCCAGTTTCAACGCATCCCTGGCGCAGATCGCCCACGAACACGGCGCCTTGCTGATCCTCGACGAGGTGCTCACGGGGTTCCGTGTCGGCCCGGCAGGCTGGTGGGGGCTCGAGGCGCCGTTTGGAAGGCCGTGGCGACCGGACCTGTTCACCTTCGGTAAGGTCGTCGGCGGCGGGATGCCCCTGGCGGCGCTCGGCGGACGCGCCGACCTGATGGACCTGCTCGCCCCGCTCGGCCCGGTGTACCAGGCCGGAACACTCAGCGGCAACCCGGTGGCCGTCGCGGCGGGCATTGCCACGCTGCGACTGGCGGATGCCACGGTGTATCGGAGGCTCGACGCGGTGGCGGCGCAAATTTCGACTGCCGTGTCCGAGGCGCTTGCCGCGGAGGGTGTCGCGCACTGCATCCAGCGTGCCGGGAATTTGTTCTCGGTCGCGTTCGCCCAGTCTCCTCCCCGGGACTACGCGGCGGTCAAGGCCCAGGCGGCGTTCCGGTATCCGCCGTTCTTCCACGCGATGCTGGATGCCGGAGTGTGTCTGCCGCCGTCGGCGTTCGAGGCATGGTTCGTCACTGCCGCGCACGACGATGTGGCGGTGTCGCGCATCCTGGATGCACTGCCAGCCGCCGCGAAGGCCGCCGCCGCCGCGCAGTAACACTCCCCACTGGACGGGTAGCGCTCGAGCGCGCAAAAACACGTCTGAAGACCCACTCTCGCTGAGCGGCAACACCTTTTGGCGCGAATAATGGGGAGATGTCAGAAACCACCATCCAGGCGCAGTGCTGCATTGCCGGCGGCGGTCCCGCCGGGCTCATGCTCGGATACCTCCTGGCGCGCGCCGGGGTCGATGTGGTCGTGCTGGAGAAACACGCGGACTTCCTCAGGGACTTCCGCGGCGACACGATTCACCCTTCGACGATCGACCTGCTCGGCGAGCTGGGCCTGAAAGCCGAATTCCTTCGTCTACCGCACGACAGGATCGAGACGCTTGACATCGTGATCAGCGGCAATCGCGTCCGGCCGATCGATTTTCGGCGCCTGCGAGGCGGGACACGGTTTCTGGCGCTCATGCCGCAGTGGGACTTCCTGAACTTCATGGCGGACCGGGCTTCGCAGTATCCGAATTTTCGGTTGATCCTGCAGGCCGAGGTGACGGGGCTGCGCCGTGACCACGGGCGGATCTGCGGCGTCACTGCGGTGACACCAAACGGACCGATCGACGTGGCGGCACCACTGACGGTTGCCGCGGACGGCCGAGCCTCGGCGGTGCGTTCGGCTGCCGGAATGGTGGCACGCGAGTTCGGCGTCGCCGTGGATGTGCTGTGGTTCCACCTGCCCAAGGTCGGTCGTCCGCAGCCGGCGACGCTCGCCTACCTCGACAGGCGGTCCATGGTGATCACGATCCCTCGCGCAGGCTACTACCAGGCCGGCATGCTGATCCCCAAGGGCGGGTTCGACGCCATCCGCGCCGAGGGACTGGAGGCGTTCCGCACACGCATCGTCGACGCCGCCGCGTTCCTGGCTCCCGCGGTGCCGCAGTTGGCGAGTTGGGAGGAGGTGAAGCTGCTGTCGGTGCGGGTCAATCGGCTGCGGCGCTGGTACGCGCCCGGCGTCTTGTGCATCGGGGATGCCGCACACGCCATGTCGCCAGCGTTCGGCGTCGGTGTCAACTACGCGATCCAGGATGCGGTGGCGAGCGCGAATCTTCTGGCCGACGCACTGAAAGCGGGCGCAGTCACACCCAAGCTGCTCGCTGCCGTGCAGGCCCGCCGACTGCCGCCGGTGCGGCTGATGCAGCTGATTCAGCTGCAGCTGCACAAGCGCATCGGTAGGGCAGGATCCGGTGTGAACCTGCCCCATCCGTTGCCGCTGCGATGGCGCGCGTTCCTGCGGATCATCCTGCCCATCATCCGGCGCGCCGCGGCGCGCGTCGTGGGCCGCGGCTTCCGACCCGAGCACGTGCGCACCTAGTGCGCCCCGCCCCCCTAGTGTCGGCCCCGTGCCGCCGCTTCGCCTGACCCGTTTCACGGAGAAACTGTTTCCAGGCAGCCTAGGCACCGACACGGAGGGGCGTCGGAGACAGAAACTCCGTGAAACGGGTCGCCAGGACAGGTCGCCAGAACGGGTTGTGCGGAACGGGTTGTGCGGAACGGGTTCAGGCGCGGACGTCGACGACGGTGCGGCCGCGCACCTGGCCGGCGAGGATGCGGCCGGCCAGCGCCGGCGCCTCGGCCAGGGTTACCGAGCTGGTGATCCGCTCGAGCAGACCCAGGTCGAGGTCGCTCGCGAGCCGTCGCCACGCTTCGGTGCGCAGCGCCCTTGGCGCCTGCACCGAGTTGATCCCGGTGAGCGTGACCGCGCGCAGGATGAACGGCATCACCGTCGCCGGAAGGTTCGCGCTCTGGGCCAGTCCACAACTGGCGACGGTGCCGCCATAGTTAGTTTGCGCCAGCACGTTGGCGAGTGTCTGCCCACCCACCGAGTCGATGGCGCCGGCCCAGCGTTGCCGCTGTAGTGGCTTGCCTGGCGCGGTGAACTCTGCTCGATCGACGATCACGGCAGCCCCGAGCGAGCGCAGGTACGGTTCCTCAGCGAGGCGTCCCGTCGATGCCGTCACCCGGTGGCCCAGGGACGACAGCAGCGCGATGGCGATCGAGCCGACACCCCCAGCCGCACCGGTGACCAGCACGTCTGCTCCAGACACCGGGGAAACCTCGCCGTCAGTGTTCCTGCCGGCGTGGTCCTGCTCGAACGTTCCGTACAGCGCTCCGCTCTTCTCGAGCGCCAGCACCGCGAGCATTGCGGTGAAGCCGGCTGTTCCGATCGCTGCGGCCTGCTTCGCGCTCAGCGCATCCGGCAGTGGCACGAGCCAGTCGGCGTTGACCCTGGCGCGTTCGGCGAGACCGCCGTGATGCGTCTCGCCGACACCCCAGCCGTTCAGGATGACCTTGTCGCCGGGGTGCCACTCGTCACTGTCGGAGGCGGCGACGGTGCCAACGAAGTCGATGCCGGGGATTAGCGGATACTGCCGGATGACCCCCGGTTTACCCGCAAGGGCCAGACCGTCCTTGAAATTGATGCTGGAGTACTCCACGTCGACGGTCACATCGCCCGGCATCAGGTCGTCGTCGCCGAGGCTCACGAGATCTGCGCTGGCCAGCGCATCCGCCTTTTTGGACACACGCAAAGCACGGAACATGATGGCTCCTCCTCGGTCCTCGTTCCCACGCTAGCGCGGATTGGCACCCCAGTTACCGGCTCGCCGCACCCGAAGTTTCTGGTGCGGCGAGCCGGTGTGGGGAGCGGCCGCGTGGCGGAAGGTGCCGCGGCTCAGGCTTGGCCGTGCATGGCGCGCGAGCGACGGGACATCGAGTCGATCACCACGGCGAGCAACAGCACGGCGCCGGTCACCATGTACCGCACCGAGGTATCCAGGCTGAGCAGAGTCAGACCGTTCGCGATCGACTGGATCACGACGATGCCCAGCAGCGCCGACCACGCATTCCCGCGTCCGCCGAACAAGCTGGTTCCGCCGATCACCGCAGCGGCGATCGCCATCAGGTTGGTGTCGCCGCCGCCACTGGCCACTCCTGCCGAGGCCAACCGGCCGGCCGCGAACACGCCGCCGATGGCGGCGAAAGCGCCACCGAGCGCGAGGCAGGAAATGAAGATCCGGTTCACGTTGATGCCGGCCCGGCGAGCGGCTTCCACGCTGCCGCCGACGGCGTAGACCGCGCGGCCCCACCGGGTGCGCGTCAGGGCGTAGTTGATGATCACCACGAACACGACGAATGTCAGGAACATGACGCCCACCCCGCGGGTGAGGTTGAGGTACCAGGTGGTGACCCCGAGCACGACGAGCAGCGCGACAGACTTGGTGACGATGGTGGTCGCGGAGGTCGCCGTGAGGCCCGCCGCTGCGCGCTTGCGCGCGTTGGCGTAAGACGAGCCGCCGTAGGCAGCGACCGCGAGTACTACCACCACGTACGAGACGGCCGCCGGAAGGAACCACTGCTGCGCGAAAGCGACGAGCCAGCTGTCGAAGGGGATGTTGATGGACCCGTTGGTGCCAAGAATCCACAGCTGCAGTCCAAGAACGCCCATCAGCCCGGCGAGCGTGATGACGAAGGTCGGCACGCCGAACCTGGCGTAGATGAGACCGTAAATCCATCCGACGACAGCACCGGCGAGGATGCCCAGGCCCACGCCGATCCACAGCGGCCAATTCAAATGGATGAAGCACACCGCGAGAATCGCGCTGGCTACGCCGCTGATCGAGCCGATCGACAGGTCGATCTGCGCCACGAGCAGCACGAGCACCACGCCGATTGCGATCGTGCCGATCGCGGCGCACTCCAAAGCCAGGTTCACCAGGTTCGCGCTGGAGAGGAAGAACGGGTTGAGCAACTGGAAGACCACCCAGATGATTCCCAGGCCGATGATCACAGGCAGTGAGCCGAGATCGCCCTTGCTGACCCGGGACCGGGCCGCCCGCCACTGCCCGGCCACCCCGTGCGGGCGGATCACGCGTTCGTCCTGCCCATCAGGCGCCGGTTTCGTGTCGTCCAGCGTGCCGGTCATGATGATGCTCCGTTCTCGGTGTGGGCGCCCGCCCGGCGGGTGACCGCGTTGTCTGTTGCGCCGGTGATCGCGGCGATGATCTCTTCGTAGCTGACCTCGCCAATCCGGAACTCGCCGTTGTTGCGTCCGAGCCGCAGCACTGCGACGCGGTTAGCGACGGCCTGCACGTCGGCCATGTTGTGGCTGATCAGGATGACCCCCAGACCGCGCTCGCGGAGCCGTTCGATGAGGTTCAGCACCTCGGCGGTTTGGGCGACCCCGAGGGCCGCCGTCGGCTCGTCGAGGATGACGACGGTAGGATCGCCCAGCAGCGACCTGGCGATGGCCACGGTCTGACGTTGACCTCCCGACAGGGATGCGACCGCGATACGCACCGAAGGGATCTTCGCCGATAGTTGCTGCAGCAGTTCCCAGGATCGCTGTTCCATTTCCACCTCGCCAAGCGCCCAGGTGCCGATTTCGTGGCCGAGGAACAGGTTGGACACCACGTCGAGGTTGTCGCACAGCGCCAAATCCTGGAATACGGTAGCGATTCCTAGGTCGCGCGAAGCGGCGGGGGAGCCGATCGACACCTTCTTGCTGTGGAACGTGATGGTGCCAGAGTCTTGCGGGTGCACGCCGGCGAGGATTTTCACCAGCGTCGATTTTCCGGCGCCGTTGTCGCCGACAATGGCGAGAACCTCACCGGGATAGACGTCGAGTTCGACATCCGTCAGTGCTTGCACAGCGCCGAATGCCTTGCTGATACCGCGCAACGACAGGATAGGGTCTGTGCTGTCCGGCGCCGGAGCGGGGGTGGTCATGGTCATTGTCTGCTTCCTTGCGGTGACTGCCGTTGACGCGAGCGACGGATACGGCCGGGGGCTCGTGAGAGCCCCC
>JBDTBD010000070.1:0-8601 GCA_039924285.1 Terrimesophilobacter sp.
TCGCGGGCGCACAGAAGTACGGCTGGGACATCAAGAAGGGCGAGGTAGCGACGATCTGGCGCGGCGGATGCATCATCCGCGCCGTCTTCCTCAACCGCATCACCGAGGCGTACGCCGCCGATCCCGATCTGGTGGCGCTGGTCGCGGCGCCGTACTTCACGGATGCCGTGGCCAAGGCTCAGGAATCGTGGCGTCGAGTGGTCGCCGCGGCGGCGCAGGCGGGCATCCCGACTCCCGGCTTCTCCTCGTCACTGGCCTACTACGACGGACTGCGCGCGAAGCGGTTGCCCGCCGCCCTCGTGCAGGGTCAGCGCGACTTCTTCGGAGCGCACACCTACCGTCGAGTCGACAAGGACGGCGTGTTCCACACGCTGTGGAGCGGCGACCGCAGCGAGGTCGAGACCGCCTAATTCGGTCACGATGCGTTGTTTTGTGATGGATACGGCGGCCACGGTCGGCTCATCCTCCACGAATCCGCGCATCGTTTCCGCGCAACATGGCAGACTTGTGCCGCGATGGATGAACACGACGAGGAGCCGGAGCTTGCCGGCTACGTGCCGCACGACGAACGACCCTTGCGCAGCAAACGCCGCACGCTGATATTCCGATTCGTTGTCGTGGTCGGGGTTCTCTCGCTGATCCTCCCCGGGTTCGTCACGAGTCTCTCGGCCGCCTCGGCGACCGCGAACCGTTCGTGCGCGATCTGGGTGCACTACGCGGCACCGGATGCAGCAGGATCCGAGGCCCGCTTCGAGCTCTTCGGCGCCGGAGGAATCGGCTGGGAATGCTACTCGGTCGGTGAATTCGGCGGCGACCGCCACGTCGTCTCACTCGGCCTGATTCCCGGAGAACCGAAGTTACCGGTGCACACCCTCGACACCTGAGGCGAGCGTGAGCTGTCAAGCGCCGGCGGCATCATCCTGCGCATGCTGGGCGGCGAGCTTCGCGAGTGCCTGCTCGCGCTGACCGGCCCGAGTCGGCACCAGGCCGAACCTCAGTCTCGTGTCGGCGTCGTAGCCGAACCGCACCTTGTTCGCCCGCATCAGGAAAATGATTGCCGCAGCCGCCGCCGCCATGGACACCAGACCGCCGAAGAGGAGTGTCCAGCGCGGACCCCACGCCTCCCCGATCCAGCCGACCAGGGGGGCGCCGATCGGCGTGGTTCCCATGAAGATCGCCATGTATAGCGCCATCACCCGCCCCCGCATGGCCGGCGCGACGGTCATTTGCACGGTCGCGTTCGCCGTGGTCAGCAGGGTGAGCGCGCTGAGACCGACCGGGATCAGCGCGATCGCAAAAGTCCAGTAGGTCGGCATCAGTGCGGCGATGGTGGTAAACCCGCCGAAGACGAGGGCGGAGCCCACCACGAGCCGGGTGCTCGGATGATCCCGCCGTGCGGCCAGCAGCGCACCGCCCAGGGAACCGATCGCCATGATCGATCCGAGCAGGCCGTACTCCGCCGCACCCTTGTCGAAGACCAACCGCGCCATGATCGCGGTGGTCATCTGGAAGTTCATACCGAACGCGCCCACCAAGCCGATGACCACGAGGATCAGGATGATGTCCGGCCGCGCGCGTACGTATCGCATGCCGTCGCGCATCGCGCCCTTCGTGCGCTTCGGACCGTCGCTGGCCGCGAGCGTCGAGATGCGCATCCGGGTCAGTGAGAAGACGACAGCCAGGAATGTGGCGGCGTTGATGATGAACACCCAGCCGATGCCGATACCGGCAATGAGCAGGCCCGCGACCCCGGGTCCGATGAGCCGCGCCGCGTTGAACGACGCGCTGTTGAGGCCCACCGCGTTGGGCAGGTCCTCGAGCGGAACCATTTCGGTGACGAACGTCTGGCGCGACGGGGAGTCCACCGCCGCGACAACACCCGACAGCAGGGCCAGCACGTAGACGTGCCACAGTTGCGCGTGCCCGCCAAGGATCAGCAGCCCCAACGCGAGACTGATGATGCCGGCGGATGTCTGGGTGATCATCAACACGATCCGCTTGTTGAAGCGGTCGGAAATCACCCCCGCCAGCGGCGCCAGGACAAGGATCGGGCCGAACTGCAGTCCCGTCGTGATGCCCACTGCCACTGCGGAATTCGTGGTGAGCACGGTGAGCACGAGCCAGTCCTGGGCGACCCTCTGCATCCACGTCCCGGTGTTGGAGATGATGGCTCCCGCGGCCCAGACCCGGTAGTTGAAGAAGCGAAGAGACCGGAAGGTGTATTTCACTGTGCGGCGTTCATGATCGCGAAAATGCGGGCCGCCTCGGCGAGCGTGGCGCGCTGCTCGGGCTCCAGCTTCGCCAGCCGACGCGACAACCACGCGCTACGGCGATGCCGCGTCTCTTTGACGATCCCAAGACCCGATTCGGTGAGCTCGATGAGCACCTGCCGGCGGTCGGTCGGATGTTGCGTCTTGACCACGTAGCCCTTGTCGGCCAGTGCCGTGAGCGTGCGCGTCATCGACGGAGGCTGGATTTGCTCGTGATCGGCGAGCTTGCGCGGAGTCAACGGTCCATGGTGGTCAAGAACGGCCAGCACAGCGAACTGCGACAGCGTGATCGCCTCGTCGCTGCGCTCCTGCCGGATGCGCCTGGCCAGTTGCAGCACCGCGCTGCGCAACTCGATCGCCAGGCTGGGCCGCCGCGCCGGTGTCGAAGCGGGAGACTCGATGACCGCTGGAGAAGTTGACACCTGTCCAGTGTAAGCCATTTAGTTAGCCAGGGTAATTAGCGCAGGTCACAAGTGCCGCTTCACCTACGCACGAGGTTCCCGCACGGGGCCCCAGCCGACGGCCTCCCCTCCCGTTTCAAGGAGTTTTTGACCTCCGGATGCCCGGCGTAGGGCATCCAGGGCCGTCGACGACAGAAACTCCGTGAAACGGGCAACGGGGACGCGGAAGAAAGGGGAGGGGGAACGCGGGGGAAGGCGGGTAAAAGAGGGAGAAAAGAGGGAAGGAGGGACGGGCTACGCGGCGCCGTCGAACAGGGAGGTGACCGACCCGTCGCCGAAGACCTCGCGGATGGCGCGGGCCAGCAAGGGGGCGATCGGCAGCACCGTAAGGCCCGGGAACCGCTTCTCCGCCGGGACCGGCAGGGTGTCGGTGACGACAACGGAGGTGATGTACTCGGACTGCAGAATTTCCGGGGCCGGATCGGAGAAGATCGCGTGGGTTGCCGCCACGACGACACCGATCGCACCGGCGTCGCACAGTGCCTTGGCGGCCAGCACGATGGTACGGCCAGTGTCGATCATGTCGTCGACGATCAGGCAGACGCGTCCGCGCACGTCGCCGACGATGTCGTGCACGGTGACCCGGTTGGGAATCAGCGGGTCACGGCGCTTGTGGATGATGGCCAGCGGGCAGCCGAGCTTGTCGCTCCAGATGTCGGCAACGCGCACCCGGCCCATGTCCGGGGACACCACCGTGAGGTTCGTGCAGTCCAGTTGGTGTCGGAAGTGGTCCAACAGCACCGGCATCGCGAAGAGGTGATCGACCGGGCCGTCGAAGAAGCCCTGAATCTGCGCGGCGTGCAGGTCGACGGACATGATCCGGTCTGCGCCGGCAACCTTGAACAAATCGGCGACAAGACGCGCCGAAATCGGCTCGCGGCCGCGGCCCTTCTTGTCCTGTCTGGAGTAGGGGTAAAACGGCGCCACGACGGTGATGCGCTTGGCGGAGGCGCGCTTCAACGCATCCACCATCACGAGCTGCTCCATGAGCCACTCGTTGATCGGCGTGGTGTGCGACTGGATGACGAACGCATCGCACCCGCGCACACTCTCGTCGTACCTGGCGTAGATCTCGCCATTGGCGAAGGTCCGCGCATCCGTCGGAACGAGTTCGCTACCCAGTTCCTTGGCGATGTCGAGCGCCAGTTGGGGGTGTGCCCGCCCCGAAACAAGAACGAGCTTCTTATGGCCGGTGATCTCGATGCCGGACAAGTCCCCTGCTCTCTGCCGGCGAACCGACGTTCGTGACTCAGTCCGTCTGATCGTCCGAGGCTGCCGCTGCCGTCGCTGCCGCAGTGCCCGGACGGTGTGATTCGACCCAGCCGACTATGTTTCGCTGCGGAGCCACACTGATAGCCAACGCGCCTGCCGGAACGTCCTTGCGAACCACCGTGCCGGCTCCCGTGTAGGCTCCATTGCCAATTCTAACGGGAGCGACGAACACGTTGTGCGCGCCGGTGCGAACGTGCGAGCCGACGGCGGTCTTGTGCTTATTGACCCCGTCGTAGTTGGCGATGATGGTGCCGGCTCCCACGGTGGCGCCTTCGCCGACCTCGGCATCGCCGATGTAGCTGAGGTGCGGCACCTTCGTGCCATCGCCGATGCGCGAGTTCTTCACCTCGACGAACGTGCCGATCTTCCCGTCGGCACCCAGATACGAGCCCGGCCGCAGGTAGGCGAACGGGCCGACGGATGCTCCCGCGCCAATCACGGCGAGCGTCGCATCGGTGCGCTTGACGACCGCGTTCTCACCGATTTCACAGTCGACCAGCGTGGTATCCGGTCCGATCGTGGCACCGCGTTCGATCGTCGTCGCGCCCTTGATTTGCGTGCCCGGCAGAATTTCGACGTCTTCCGCGAGCGTGGCATCCAGGTCGATCCAGGTGGTGGACGGGTCTTGCACGGTGACCCCGGCCAGTTGCCACCGGCGCACGATGCGGGCGTTCAGCTCGCGGGCCGCCGCGCTCAGTTGGGCGCGGTCGTTGATGCCGGTGACCAACCACGGGTCCGATACGGGGACCGCCTGGATGCGTCCGCCGGCGGCGCGGATCTGCTCCGCGGCGTCCGTGAGATATTTCTCGTTTTGCGCGTTGTGGGTGGTGATCGCCGGCAACGCGGTGCGGAGCACCGCGGCATCGAACACGTACACGCCGGCATTGATCTCGGTGATTGCCAACTGGGCGGAGTCTGCGTCGCGATGCTCGATGATCCCCTGGAAGGCGCCATCCTCGCTGCGCAGGACGCGACCGGCTCCGGTCGGGTCGTCGAAGAAGGCGCTGAGCAGGGTGAGGGCGTTCCCCGCCCGCTCGTGGGCCTCCAGCAGCGAGCGGACGGTCTGGGCATCCAGCAGCGGCACGTCGGCGCTGAGCACGACGACCGAACCGGTGAACTCGGCGGGCAACGCGGCGAGCGCGACCTCGACCGCGCGGCCGGTGCCTGGCACGTCGTCTTGATCGACGATCACCGTGTGCGGCGAGCGTTCCGCGATCACCTTCGCGATCACATCCCGTTCGTGCCGCAGCACAGCGATGACCAGTCCGGCCCCGAGAGCGTCGGCGGTGGCGAGCACGTGGCCGATGAGCGGTAGTCCGGCCAGCGGATGCAGCACCTTGGGTGTCACTGACTTCATCCGTGTTCCCGCCCCCGCAGCCAAAATGACCACTGCCACCTGCGTTGTACTCGTCATCCGTGCTCTTTCCGCGCTCAAGGAGCTCCGCCTCCAGGATTCGAACCTAGACTTAACAGCTCCAAAGGCTGTCGTGCTGCCATTACACCAAGGCGGATCGGCGGGCGGCTGCGCCCGCGGTAGACAATTCTGCCAGATCGAGAGAGTCGACACACAACGCGGATAATGGAGGGATGCCTCCTCGCGACGAAGTCGACCGGATTGTCGACGCGTGGCTGCGCGAACGGCCTGACCTGGACTTCTCTCCATTACAGGTGTTGTCGCGAGTCGGGCGGCTCGCGAAGCATCTGGATCGGGCCCGCCGGGCGGCCTTCACGGCATCCGGCCTCGAGTCCTGGGAGTTCGATGTGCTCTCCGCGTTGCGGCGTGCCGGTGCCCCGTACCAGCTGAGCCCGAAAGCCCTGCTGCAGCAGACCCTGGTCTCGTCCGGCACGATGACCAACCGCATCGACAGGCTGGTGGAACGCGGGCTCGTCGAACGCCGCGAAGACCCGAACGACGGCCGCGGCATCCTCGTGACGATGACGCCGACCGGGCAATCCAGAGTGGATGCGGCGATCAGCCAGCTGCTGGCGGCGGAAGCGGAGCTGCTGGGCAAACTTTCGGTGGCCGACCGGGAGCGCATCGCGACACTGCTGCGCAAGCTGAGCCTCGACTTCGATTGAGCGCGCTCAGGCGCAGTTGATGCAGGTACTCGCGGCGGGCCGCGCTTCGAGTCTCGCGGTGCCGATGGGCGCTCCGCACACCTCGCACGTTCCGTAGGTTCCGGCATCCAGCCGCACCAGCGCCGCGTCGATTTGCGCAAGGCGGTTCGTGGCCTGGCCGGTCAGTGCTTCGGTCTGGGACAGCTCGAATGCCAGAGTGACGCCCTCCGGGTCGTGCTCGTCATCGGTACTGACCGAACGCCTGGCGGCAACGATCGTCTCGGCGTCTCGGCCAAGATCCGCTATCAAGCCCTGGGTCGCCGCGCGGTCTTCAATCAGAAGCCCGCGGAAATGTTGCGTATTCATGCGGGACAGTGTGGCACGGATCCGCTGATCATCGTGAGTGAATCAGGATTCGAGTTCCCCGCTCAATTCCAACCACCGCGACTCAAGCACCCCGAGAGATTCCTGTAGCGTGCGCAATTCCTCGGAAAGGCGGCCGAGCCCCGTGTAGTCGCTTTGGTCGAACTCGGCGAAGCGCTTGTGCACGGCACTGATACGACCGCTGGTTTTCTCCATCTTTCTGGTGACCGAGGCGAGCTCTTTCTGGGCGTTCCGAAGCTCTGCGCCCTGCAAACCGGATGGTGCGGGTGCCGCGACGGATACGACGGCGCGGGCTGCGGCGGCATCCTGCTTCTTCCGCAGTTCGAGATACTGCTCCACCCCTCGCGGCAGATGGCGCAACCCGCCGTCCATCACCGCGTACTGCTGGTCGGTGACCCGCTCGACGAGGTACCTGTCGTGCGAGACCACGAGCAACGTTCCGGCGAACGAGTCCAAGAGGTCCTCGATCGCGGCGAGGATGTCGGTGTCCAGGTCGTTGGTGGGTTCGTCGAGAATCAAGACGTTGGGCTCGGAAAGCAGAATGAGCAACAACTGCAGGCGGCGCTGCTGGCCGCCGGAAAGGTCTTTCACCGGAGTGGACAGTTGGGCGCTGGAGAACCCGACGCGCTCCAGCAACTGGGTCGGCGTCATCTCCTTGCCACCGGTGACGTAGCTGCTCTTCAGCCGCCCGATCACCTCACTCACCCGGTCCTCCCAGACGTCTTCGAGTTCGCCGAGTTGCTGAGTGAGGGTGGCCACCTTGATGGTTTTGCCGCGCTTGACCTTGCCCGACGTCGGGGTGAGCTCACCGGAAATGAGGCTGAGCAGAGTGCTTTTCCCCGCGCCGTTGACGCCGAGGATGCCGGTGCGCTCGCCCGGCGCGATCCTCCAGGTGATGTTCTTCAGCACCTCGGTCTTTTCGGTTCCGAGCCCGTAGGAGACGGAGACGTTTTCGAGGTCGACAACGTCCTTGCCGAGCCGTTGCATCGCCATCGACGCGAGCGACACACTGTCTCGTGGCGGCGGCTCATTCTCGATGAGCTCGTACGCGGCATCCATCCGGAACTTCGGCTTCGCGGTGCGCGCGGGGGCGCCCCGGCGCAGCCAGGCCAGTTCCTTGCGCATCAGATTCTGCCGCTTCGATTCGGATGCTGCGGCCATCCGGTCTCGCTCGACGCGCTGCAGGATGTAGGCGGCGTAGCCGCCCTCGAACGGTTCCACCTGCCCGTCGTGCACTTCCCAGGTGTCGGTGCAGATTTCGTCGAGGAACCACCTGTCATGGGTGACGACGGCCAGTGCGCCGGAGTTCGACGACCAGCGGTGTTTCAGGTGTTGGGCAAGCCAGGCGATGCCTTCAATGTCGAGGTGGTTGGTGGGTTCGTCGAGGAACACCATGTCCCAGTCGCCCACGAGCACTCTGGCCAGCGCCACGCGGCGGCGCTGGCCCCCGGAAAGTTCGCCGATCGTCGACTCCCAGGCGATGTCACCGACCAGTCCGGCGAGCACGTCGCGGATCTTCGGATCGGACGCCCACACGTGCTCCGCGATGTCGCCGAGGATCGCGCTTTGCACAGTGGCGGCATCCTGCAGGCTGTCCGACTGGTCGAGCATCGCGAGCGTGACGCCGCCGCGGCGGGTCACCCGTCCGGCGTCGGGTTCGAGGTGTCCGGCGAGCATCGCGAGCAGGCTGGACTTGCCGTCGCCGTTGCGCCCGACGATGCCGATCCGATCGCCCTCGTCGAGGCCGAGGGTGATACCGTCGAACACCACGCGGGTTGGATATTCGAGATGAAGCGATTCCGCTCCGAGAAGATGGGCCATTACCTCTAGTTGACCACACCATACGGCGCCCTCTCGACGAGGCCGGTTCAGTCGGCGACGAGTCGGGCCCCGTGCACCGGGCCGGTGGCCCGAATCACGTTGATGCGTGCGGCGCTGAGAGCAATCTGCAGCTCCAGCGCATTGTCGATATCCGCTGCCAAGAACGCCACGGTCGGGCCGGAGCCTGAGATCATCCCGGCCAGCGCTCCGTTCTCCTCCCCCAGCTCGATGATCGCGGAAAGCCCCGGTTCGAGGTGCAAGGCGGGCGCCTGCAGGTCGTTGTGCAGCGCCTCGGCGAGCATGTGCGGGTCGCCAGCCCGTAGCGCGTGGAGCAC
>JBDTBD010000071.1:0-14162 GCA_039924285.1 Terrimesophilobacter sp.
CCATTGCGAACGCCCAGGCCGCGGGGGGTATCGCGGCGTTCATCGACGCCGAGCACGCCCTCGACCCGGAATATGCCAAAGCGCTCGGCGTCGACATCGACGCCCTGCTGGTGTCCCAGCCAGACACCGGAGAGCAGGCACTCGAAATTGCCGACATGCTCATCCGGTCCGGCTCCATCGACCTCATCGTCGTCGACTCCGTCGCCGCGCTCGTGCCGCGTGCCGAAATTGAGGGCGAGATGGGCGACTCGCACGTCGGCCTGCAAGCCAGGCTGATGTCGCAGGCGCTGCGCAAGCTCACCGGCGCGCTGAGCCAGACCCAGACCACGATGATCTTCATCAACCAACTGCGCGAGAAAATCGGTGTGTTCTTCGGCAGCCCGGAGACCACCTCTGGCGGCAAGGCGCTCAAGTTCTACGCCTCCGTGCGCTTGGACATTCGGCGCATCGAGACCTTGAAAGAGGGCACCAACGCCGTGGGCAACCGCACCAGGGTCAAGGTGGTCAAGAACAAGATGGCGCCGCCGTTCAAACAGGCCGAGTTCGACATCCTGTACGGCGTCGGCATCTCCCGCGAAGGTAGCCTCATCGACTTCGGCGTCGAGCACGAAATCGTGCGCAAGTCCGGTGCCTGGTACACCTACGACGGCGACCAGCTCGGTCAGGGCAAGGAGAATTCGCGCAGATACCTGATCGAAAACCCGGAGACGGCCAACGAGATCGAGCGCAAGATCAAGATGAAGCTCGGCATCATGCCCGACCCCGAGGCCATCGCGGCGGCGGCGAAGGCCGCTGCTGAGACCGCTAAAGCCGGCGGCACGACACCGGAACCCGCGACAGCGCGCAAGGCAGGATGACGAGGCGGCAATGAAGTCGGATGACGGACTCGCCCCGGTGAGCTATCTCCCCGGGGCGATGCCTCCTGCCCCTGCCCCTGCCGACACCGCCCGCAGGTCCAAGTCCACGACCAGAGACGTGAGCGTCCGGGCACTGACCAGGCGAGACCTGTCGCGCTGGGAACTCGAGCAGGTACTGCGTGCTCGGGACCTCGACGAGGAAGCGGTGGCGGCAGAGATCACCCGACTCGAAGACATCGGACTGATAGACGACGCCGCCCTCGCCGACATGCTGGTGCGCACCAGGCACGAACGCAAGGGACTCGGCCGGTCGGCACTGGCCTTGGAACTGCGCCGTCGCCACGTCGCGCAGCACGACATCGACGCGGCGCTGGTGCAGATCGACGACGAGGACGAGCGTGCGACTGCCGTGCGACTTGCACGGGATCGGGTGCGTCGCCTGCACGGCCTCGATCAGGAAACGGCCGTCCGTCGCCTCAGCGGCTATCTGATGCGCAAAGGGTACTCATCCGACGTGGTCCGCTCGGCGGTCCGGGAGGCATTGCCCTCGCACCGTTCCGGTGTGGCGTTCGACTGACTCCCGTGAGGCGAGCGTGTTAGTCGCCATCGTCGGCGCCACCGGGACCGGAAAATCTGCCCTATCACTCGACCTCGCCGACGCGCTGGCCGCCGTCGGCCGGCCGGCGGAGATCGTCAACGCCGACGCCATGCAGCTGTATCGCGGCATGGACATCGGCACAGCGAAACTACCCGTGGGGGACCGCCGTGGGATCCCGCACCACCTGCTGGACATACTCGATGTCACCGAAGACGCCAGCGTCGCACGCTACCAGGACGCTGCGCGGGAGGTGGTGCAGGGCATCCTCGCCCGCGGCGCGATTCCACTCCTGGTGGGTGGATCCGGGTTGTACGTCTCCTCCGTGATCTATGATTTTCGCTTCCCCGGCACGGAGGCGTCGGTGCGTGGCCGTCTCGAAGCGGAACTGGCAGCGGAAGGCCCCGGGGCACTGCACGACAAGCTCATTAGCGTGGATCCTGTCGCCGCTGCGGCGATCGGACCGCACAACGGCCGCAGGATCGTCCGTGCGCTCGAGGTGGTCGAGATCACCGGGATGCCGTTCGGGGCGGGGTTGCCGGAGCGCACCCGCACGTGGATGCCGACGACAATCTTGGGGCTGCGCGCACCGCGAGCCGACCTGGTTGCGCGGCTGGACGAGCGTGTGCGCGGCATGTGGCGCGACGGCCTGGTGGACGAGGTGCGTTCGTTGCTGTCGGTGGGCATCGAGCACGGGGCGACCGCCGGACGCGCGATCGGCTATGCCCAGGCGATCGCCCAGTTGTCCGGCGAAATTGGTGAAGCGGAGGCCATCAAACTCACCGCCGCGCTCACCAGGCGGTATGCACGTCGGCAGGTGGGCTGGTTCCGGCGTGACAAGCTCACCGGGTGGCTGGACTATGACGACCCCGAGCGGACCACACGCGCCGTGCAACTAGTCTTGTCCAATGGTTGAAATTTCCTTCACGAAGGGTCACGGCACGGGGAACGACTTCGTGCTGTTTGCTGATCCAGACGGCGCCGTAGACCTCACCGCACGGCAGCTCGCGACCATCGCGGACCGGCATTTCGGCGCCGGTGCCGACGGAGTGATTCGAGCGGTGCGCTCCCGCAGCCTGCCGGAGGGCGCCGCTGCCCTCGCCGAAGACGACGCGGCCGAGTGGTTTATGGACTATCACAACGCCGACGGATCCCCGTCGGAGATGTGCGGCAACGGCATCCGGGTTTACGCGAAATTCCTGCTCGAGACGGGTCTCGCCGAGCTTCCCGACGGTGGCACCCTGCCGATCGGCACCCGCGGCGGCGTACGCGACGTGCAGAGGAACCTGAGCGGCTTCCAGGTGGATCTGGGCCGTTGGCGACTTGACGGCGGCGAACCCCTGGTGCGTGCCAGGAATCTCAAGGTGGCACGGCCGGGGCTCGGCATCAACGTCGGCAACCCGCATGTGGTCGTAGCTCTGTCCAGCGTGGCTGAACTCGAATCGGCGGATCTTTCGGTCATTCCCGTTGTGGAGCCGGACCAGATCGACGGCGTCAACGTGGAGTTCGTCGTTCCGATCGACCCGATGATCCACGGAGACATGGGCCACATCCGGATGCGCGTGCATGAGCGCGGCAGCGGGGAGACTCTGTCGTGTGGCACGGGCGCGGTGGCGGCCGCGTTGGCGACGCGCCACTGGGCCGGAGCAGGCGCACCTAATCGTTGGAGGGTCGAGGTGCCGGGCGGCACGTTGGGCGTACGGATGTGGCCGGCCGAAGACGGCGAACACGTGTCGCTCAGCGGGCCTGCAGAGTTCGTCTACCGGGGCGTCATCGAGGTGTGAAAGCTCGCGGCCGAATGCCGGCGCACCCTCAGTACTCGATAACCCTTGTTCGTTGCGGCACGCACGACAGTGAACTCGCCGGAGAGCGCGCCGTCGAGCCAGCGGTGGAGCGAGTCCGAGCCGAGATTGCGTTGCACGACTAGCCAGGCGTCACTGTCGCTTTCCAGCCGAGGCAACCACCGCAGCAGCATCGAGTGGAGTTCGTCTTTGCCGACCCGGATGGGAGGGTTGGAGCGGATCGAGTCGAACCGGACGTCGCCAGGGACATCGTCGGGGAGAGTAGCGACCACGTTGTCGAGTCCTAGGGCGGCCGCGTTGCGCGTCACCAAATCGAGAGCGCGCCGGTTCACATCGACGGCCCAGACCGTCGCGTGCGGGCACTCCAGCGCCAAGGAGAGCGCGATCGGACCCCATCCGCAGCCGAGGTCCAGGAGGTGGCCGCTCGAGGAAGCCGGCGGTGTGTTGGCGAGCAGAACCCGGGTACCGGCGTCGATCCGCTCGGGACTGAAGATGCCACTGGCCGTGGTCAACTCGTAGTTCCGGCCCGCCAACGTGGTGTGGAACTGGCGCAATCGAGGGTCGCTTTTCGGATCTGAAGAGAAGTATTGCTCGCTGGCCATGCAGAAGAACTTACCGAAGTACGAGGGCATAGGGTTAACCGAATGAATGAACGCGAGCCTGACGAGAGCACTGCGGACGATCTCATCGACCGCGTGCTCGCTCGTGCGAGCACCCGGGCGCAGGCACTGGGGATCGACTCCGATGAACCGGACGGCTTTGACGGTGATCAGTCCGAGCGCGAGGATCGCCGAGCGTTGCGTCGGGTGCCCGGCTTGTCCACAGAACTCGAAGACGTCACCGAGGTCGAATATCGGCAGCTTCGCATCGAAAACGTCATCCTCATTGGCATTTACGGTGGTGGAACGCTCGAGGACGCCGAGAACTCGCTTCATGAACTGGCGGCGCTGGCCGAGACTGCGGGAGCCGTGGTGCTCGACGGTGTGCTGCAACGCCGCCCGAATCCGGACCCGAGCACGTATTTCGGCAAGGGAAAAGCCGCCGAACTTGCCCACCTGGTCGCCGGCCTCGGCGCCGACACCGTCATCGCCGACACCGAACTAGCGCCCAGCCAACGTCGTGCGCTTGAAGACGTTGTCAAGGTCAAGGTGATCGACCGCACTGCCGTCATCCTTGACATCTTCAGTCAGCACGCCAAGAGCAGGGAAGGCAAGGAGCAAGTCGAGCTGGCTCAACTGGAATACTTGCTGCCTCGGCTACGCGGGTGGGGCGAATCGATGTCCCGCCAAGCCGGTGGCCAAGTCGGCGGCGCCGGCGCGGGTATGGGATCGCGCGGACCCGGTGAGACCAAGATCGAACTAGACCGCCGCCGCATCCACACGCGCATGGCGCGGCTGCGCAAGCAGATTGCCGGCTTCGCACCGGCGCGCGAGGCGAAACGTGCCAACCGGCATCGCAACGCCGTTCCCTCGGTTGCCATTGCCGGTTACACGAACGCCGGGAAGTCCTCACTGCTGAATCGGATCACCCGCACCGGCGCCCTTGTCGAGAACGCATTGTTTGCCACCCTCGACACCGCGGTGCGAAGGTCCACGACCGACGACGGCAGGGTTTACACCCTCGTCGACACTGTGGGATTCGTCCGGAACCTTCCTCACCAGCTCGTCGAAGCGTTTCGTTCGACCCTCGAAGAGGTGCGCGACTGCGACATCATCATGCACGTGGTGGACGCCTCGCACCCCGACCCCGCTGGCCAGCTGGAGACAGTGCGCACTGTTATCGGCGAGCTGGAGGCCCGCAGCATCCCCGAGATCGTCGTTTTCAACAAAGCCGACCTGGTGACCGAGGATGAGAGGCTGGTGCTGCGAGGTCTTGAGCCGAGGGCGGTCTTAGCGTCAGCTCACACGGGTGAGGGCATCGACGAGCTGCTTGAGCGCATCGCGCAGCTGCTTCCGAAGCCGTCGATCAGACTGGACCTGTTGGTTCCGTACGACCACGGAGAAGTGATTTCTGCGTTGCACGAGCATGGTCGCATTTTGGACACGGCGTATGTCGAAGGCGGCACCATGGTCACCGCGATGGTCACCGAGCAGCACGTCGCGCAACTACAGGACTACGTGGTGCCAGGCAGCGGGCAACACCGCTGAAGCCGGAGGGGATCCCGCCGCAGCTATAACGCTCGCAGCACCGCCACGACTTTGCCCAGCACCTCGGCATGGTCGCCCAGGATAGGCGCGAAACTCGTGTTACGCGGGAGCAGCCAGGTGTGACCGTCACGCTGCTGAAACACCTTGACCGTCGCTTCCTCGTCGAGCATGGCGGCGACGATGTCGCCGTTGTTGGCGGTGCTCTGCTGGCGCACGACGATCCAGTCGCCGTTGCAAATCGCGGCGTCGATCATTGATTCCCCCGACACCTTGAGCATGAACAGCTCGCCCTTGCCGACGAGCTGTCTTGGAAGGGGAAACACTTCGTCGATCTGCTGCTCGGCGGTAATCGGGATTCCCGCAGCAATGCGGCCGACGAGTGGGACCATTGCCGCGTCGCCCACGGGGATCCGTCCGTCGGACGGCATCGTGCCAGATTCGGCGCCTGCCTGGTGCGGCACGTCGATGAGGATCTCGAGCGCCCGTGGGCGTTTGGGGTCGCGTCGGAGGTAGCCGCTGAGTTGGAGCTGGCCGAGTTGATGGGTGACGCTCGAGAGCGATGAAAGCCCCACCGCGTCGCCG
This sequence comes from Terrimesophilobacter sp., assembly GCA_039924285.1. Lineage (GTDB taxonomy): Bacteria > Actinomycetota > Actinomycetes > Actinomycetales > Microbacteriaceae > Parafrigoribacterium. The sequence goes on from JBDTBD010000071.1 coordinate 5,984, forward strand.
ATCTCCCGCATGCTAGGCGGATAGCCGCGGGATTCCACGGAATGACGAATCGCCTCGAGGATCGCTATTTGCTTGGCACTGAGACTTTTCCGCCGCCGGGTGCCGCTCTTTGGCCGGGGAAGTTTCCGTGCCGATACCGCCTGGTCGGTCGTGGCCTCGGGGGCCTGATCTGCGGTGTCCATGTCGTGTGTCCGATCTTCCTCGTGGTGGGTCCTGCGTGCGTAATGAGTTCTGTCCGGGGCGTGAAAGACGTCTATGTCAGTGGTGCCTGGTTACCTGATGTTCGACACCAACACTGTACCTCCGATCGAGTTTGTAGGCATAGGTGTGTTCGACGGTGTGTCGTGCAAACGGATCGCCACATCGAAAGAAAAAGGTTGCAATGGAACGGAATCGTATGTATGTTCGGAACGTGAGTTCGTATCCGGCGCTCCCGGCCGAGCACCGGATACGAACACAGCATCCCAGTGGGCAGGGCACGCGACTCGGCAGAGCCAGTTGGTCGGCGAGAGAGGTCAAAGAGATGAACGCGAACCGGAGGCGCCGAGCGCCATTGCGCATCACCAAACGCGGCCAGGCGGTAGTGACCACGCTCGCGGCACTTCCGCTCGTAGTCGGCGCACTGCTCGTGGCCGTGAACGGCGGAGTCGCCACCGCGACGCAGATCAGCAGCTCGACGACGTTCGAGCAGGTGACCGTCGCATCCGGGCAGTCGTTGTGGGACCTCGCAGCAAGTCTCGCGCCATCCGCCGATCCACGGGATGTCGTATCCGACATCGTGCACCTCAACCAATTGCACGGAGCGGACGTGCAGCCCGGTCAGCAGCTGGCGATCCCCGCGCAGTATTCGTACTAGGCGGGCCGTGCGCGGCAATACGATGGCAGGGTGATTTCTCTCTCCGACCTCCCTATCCGGGACGACCTCAGGGGCCGCACGCCATACGGGGCTCCGCAGAAACGGGTACGGATCGCTCTCAACGTCAACGAGAACACGCATCCGATCCCGGAATCCGTCGCCACCGACATCGTGTCAGCTCTGGCGGCGGCCGTCCGAGGGGCCAATCGCTACCCGGACCGGGAATTCACCGCACTTCGGCAGGGCCTGGCCCGCTACCTCGGCCACGGGATTAGTCCGCAGAACATCTGGGCTGCGAATGGCTCCAACGAGGTGCTCCAACATCTGCTTCAAGCTTTCGGCGGGCCTGGCAGAAGCGTGCTTGGTTTTCCTCCCACCTACTCGATGCACTCCATCATCGCGGGGAGTACCGGAACGACCTGGCTGACTGCCGAGCGAGATCCTGGATTCGAAATCTCACCGGAAACAGCCGTGCGCGGAATTGAGTCCACCCGGCCCGATGTGGTGTTCTTCTGCTCACCGAACAATCCGACCGGCACCGGAGTCAGCCTGGAAACGATTGCCGCAGCCTACGAGGCCACGAAAGGTATCGTCGTCGTCGACGAGGCCTACGTCGAGTTCGCGCCCGTCGATCTGCCCAGCGCTCTCACTCTGCTGCCCGGACGGGAACGGCTCGTGGTGTCCCGCACTATGAGTAAGGCGTTCGCGTTCGCGGGAGTGCGGCTCGGCTACCTTGCCGCAGACCCGGCAATCGTCGACGCGCTGCGCCTGGTCCGGTTGCCCTACCATCTCTCTGCCCTCACCCAGGCGGCCGCGACGGCGGCACTGGCCCACGCCGATGAGATGCTCGCGATGGTCGACGACATCAAGGAGCAACGTGACCGCCTGCTCCTTGAGCTGCCGCGGCTGGGCTTCACGGTGTGGCCCAGCTGGTCGAACTTTGTCTTGTTCGGAGGCGTCAAAGACCCGCACGCGGTTTTCGATGCGCTGCTCGAGCAGGACATCCTGATCCGGGACCTCGGCATTCCGCATCACCTCAGGGTCACCGCAGGCACCGAAGCGGAGACCACGGCCTTCCTGAACGCCCTCGCTAAGCTTGACGGATGACGCACGAGCGCGAAGCGCATCTGAGACGGGAAACCAGCGAGTCGAGCATCGACCTATCGTTGAAGCTGGATGGCACGGGGCGGGCCGACATCGACACCTCGGTGCCCTTCTTCGACCACCTCTTGACCGCGTTCTCGAAGCACTCGCTCATCGACCTGACGGTGCGAGCTCACGGTGACATCCAAATCGACGTGCACCACACGGTTGAGGACACCGGAATCGTCCTGGGCAAAGCGCTCGCCCAGGCACTTGGTGACAAGGCGGGGATTTCCCGGTTCGGCGACGCCCTGGTCCCACTGGACGAAGCGCTGGTGCAAGCAGTTGTCGACGTGTCCGGTCGGCCGTACCTGGTGCACTCCGGCGAGCCGTCGGGTTTTGAATTCCATTTGATCGGGGGCCACTTCACCGGTTCAATGGTGAGGCATGTCTTCGAGGCGATCGCGTTCCACGCCATGCTCACCGTGCACGTCACCGTGCTGGCAGGACGGGACCCGCACCACATCGCTGAGGCCGAATTCAAGGCTTTCGCGCGTGCCATGCGCCAAGCGGTGTCGCTCGATCCGCGAGTGGACGGCGTCCCGTCGACCAAAGGGGCGCTCTGAGATGGGACGGCCGACCGTAGTCGTCCTCGATTACGGAAGCGGAAACGTCCACTCTGCGTCGAAGGCGCTTGAGGCCGCCGGTGCCGAGGTCGAACTGACGGCGGACCGGCGAAAGGCGTGGGAGGCCGACGGCCTCGTGGTTCCCGGAGTCGGCGCCTTTTCGGCGGTCATGGATGCGCTGAGGGACGCCCGCGCGCCGGAGCTTGTCGATCGGCGGCTGGCCGGGGGGCGTGCGGTCCTGGGCATCTGCGTGGGGATGCAAGTCATGTTCGATGCGGGGGTCGAGGGCGGGGACTCCACCGCGGGCATGGGGCAGTGGCCGGGAATCGTTACCGAATTGCACGCGCCGGTTCTGCCGCACATCGGATGGAACACCGTCCAGGCACCGGAAGACTCCACGCTGTTCGCCGGCGTGCGGGATGAGCGGTTCTATTTCGTGCACTCCTTCGCCGCCACCGGTTGGGATCAGCCGCACAGCGGCACTCTGGCCGCGCCGACATTGACCTGGGCGGAACACGGCACTCGCTTCCTGGCGGCGGTGGAGAACGGTCCGCTCTCCGCCACTCAATTCCACCCCGAGAAGTCAGGCCTTCCCGGGATCCGGCTGCTGTCCAATTGGGTGGCGGCCCTGCGCAATGACTAGTATCTGAAACTTGTGCCGCACGACACCCGCGGCACGGACAGTGCCGCACCGATACGGGCCGAAAAGGACCACATGAGCGAGTTCAATACCATCCCACAACTGATTTTGTTGCCGGCAGTCGACGTCGCCGACGGCAAAGCCGTGCGGATGACACAGGGCGAAGTCGGGACCGAGACGAACTACGGCGACCCCGTGGAGGCGGCGGACGACTGGGCGCACCAAGGCGCACAGTGGATCCATCTCGTCGATCTCGACGCCGCGTTCGCCCGCGGCGACAACCATGCGGTCATCAAACGGGTGATCCGCCAGGTGCGCGGCGTGAACATCGAACTGTCCGGCGGCATTCGGGACGACGCCGGCCTGGAACGTGCCTTCGCCACCGGCGCCAAACGCATCAACCTCGGCACAGCGGCGCTGGAAAATCCGGAATGGGCAGCGCACGTCATCGCGGAGTACGGCGAATCCATCGCCGTCGGCCTCGATGTGCGCGGGAACACGCTGGCGGCCCGCGGTTGGACCAAAGACGGTGGCGACTTGTTCCAGGTCATCGACAGGCTCGAAGCGGCAGGGTGCGCTCGTTACGTCGTCACCGACGTGACACGAGACGGAACGCTGAGCGGACCCAATCTCGAACTGCTGACCGCCGTCGCCGAGCGCACCGACAAGCCGGTGGTCGCCTCCGGCGGAGTTTCCAATCTCGATGACATCGCCGATCTGCGCTCCCTGGTGCGCCTCGGGATTGAGGGAGCCATCATCGGTAAGGCGCTCTACGCCAAGGCGTTCACCCTGGCCGAGGCCTTGGACGTGGCCAGCGCCTGATGCCGGTGTCGAACCCGACTGATTCCGCCGGGCAGCCCTGGGCAGGGCGCAGTTTCGCGCACGTGACAGCATCCGACGACGACGGCACTGCGCCGCAGGAGTACCTGGCTGTCCTCGACAGGTTCCACGCCCGCGACTGCGGCCCCGAGGTCGTCGTGCGGGTTCTCGCCGACTGCAGGCTCTTTGTGCCGCTGGTCGCGAGTCTGGCCGAACCGACCACTCAGAACGGGCTGAAATCGGACAAGCGGGCGGAGATGTCGATCGTCACCGTCGCCGGCCCGGACGGCCGCAACGTGCTCCCGGCCTTCACCAGTGTCGAAGCGCTGCAGCACTGGAACCCGCGCGCCCGTCCCGTGGCGCAGAAAATGCAGCTCATTGCGCTTGCCGCAGCCGGCGACGGAACCGACCTGGTGGTGATCGACCCCACCTCGCCAACCGAGTTCGCCGTGCGACGGCCAGCACTGTGGGCGCTGGCTCAGTCCCTGCCGTGGACCCCCAGCTACAGCGACCCCGAGGTCCTCGCCGAGTTCGTCGACGCAGCGCGTACGGAACCGTCGGTCGACGCGGTGCAATTGGCCGCCGGCGATCCGGATGCCCGACTGGCCGGCCCGGAATTGACCGTGCTTCTGCAGCTTGGTGACGGGCTGGATCACGAGGAACTCACCGCCGTCGTGGCCAGGATGCAACGGCGATGGGCCACCAGCACGGTGCTGGCTGCCCGCGTCGACTCACTCGATGTTCGACTGGTGGCCAAGGGCAGCTGACGGCGTTGGCGTTTCGGCCCGCAGCTAATCTTTCGTCTTGGTAACCTTCCGCCGCTGGTGTTGCCATCGAGATCGCTACATGGATAGCCTCGAATGACCGTTCACCACAGCATTGGCAACCCGAAGGCGTATTGCTGAGCCCCCAGGAAAGAATCCAATGAAATCCAAGCTCATTCTTGCGCTCGTCCTCGCCTCCGCGACAGTGCTCTCGCTGGGCGCCTGCTCCACACCGGCCCAGGCGCCGGCGGCGGGGGCGGATGCCGGCAGTAAGGATTTGCAGGCGTTGGGGGATCGAGGGCTCGTAATCGGGACCGAGGGAACGTACCGGCCGTTCTCGTTCCACGACTCGGCGACAAACAAACTCACCGGGTACGACGTGGAGATCGCCGAGGCGGTGGGCAAAAAGCTCGGCGTCAAGGTGTCGTTCCAGGAAACGCAGTGGGACGGAATCTTCGCAGCTCTTGACGCGAAACGCTTCGACGTGGTTGCCAACCAGGTCTCGATCACCCCGGAGCGCGAAGCCAAGTACTCCTTCAGCGAGCCGTACACGGTCTCGCCCGGGGTCATCATTACGAGGACCGATGACACCGACATCAAGAGCTTCGCCGATTTGAAGGGCAAAAAGACGGCACAATCGAACACCAGCAACTGGTACGCGCTGGCGCAGAAGTACGGTGCCGACGTTGAAGCTGTCGAAGGCTGGGCGCAGGCGATCGCGTTGTTGCAGCAGGGTCGCATCGACGCCACAGTCAACGACAAGCTGACGCTTCTCGATTACGAAAAGCAGAATCCCGGCGTCAAGCTGCGCATCGCGGCGACAGCTGACGACCCGGCCAAGAGCGCGTTCACGTTTCGCAAGGGAAGTACACTCGTTACGGACTTCAATGCCGCACTGAAGGAGCTTTCGACCGACGGCACCTTGGCGAAGATCTCCGAGAAATATTTTGGTGAAGACGTATCGCACTAGTTGATCCGATCAGCGGAGGACGCTCCCGATGACTCCTCCGGTGGGCAGCTTTGAGTACTACTGGGACCTCGTCGCCCATTCGCTGCCACCGATCCTCGGCGGCGCCGTAGCCGGCACCATCCCACTGTCGCTCGCCTCGTTCGCGTTGGGGTTGCTGCTGGCGATCCTCGTCGCAATGATGCGGATTTCGAAGAACTCGCTGGCTAGGGGAGTGGCACGTACCTTCGTGTCGATCATCCGCGGCACCCCGCTGCTAGTGCAGCTGTTCGTGGTGTTTTACGGATTGCCCACTCTGGGTGTGCTGCTCGACCCGTGGCCGAGCGCCATCATCGCCTTGTCGCTGAACGTCGGCGGATACGCGTCAGAAGTGGTGCGCGCGGCAATCCTTGCCGTGCCGAAGGGCCAATGGGAGGCCGGCTACACCATCGGCATGTCCAATGGGCAAACCCTCCGCCGGATCGTTTTGCCGCAGGCGGCCAGGGTCTCGGTGCCGCCGCTGTCCAATACGTTCATCTCTCTAGTGAAGGACACCTCGCTCGCCTCGGTGATCCTGGTGACCGAATTGTTCCGTCAGGCGCAGCAGATCGCCGCGGCCAGTAGTCAGTTTCTCGTGCTGTACATCGAGGCAGCATTCGTTTACTGGATTATTTGTTTCGTGCTGGCCAGTGGCCAGGCAGCCATCGAAAAGAGATTGGACCGCTATGTCGCACGCTGAGGATGCCCGCGCGCCGGCCGGGCTGTCGGTGAGCGGACTGAGCAAATCGTTCGGCGGTCACCGGGTACTGGATGGCATCTCGTTCGAGGTGGCCACGGGCAGCGTGGTGGTGATCATCGGTCCGTCGGGGTCAGGGAAGACCACCATCCTGCGCTCGCTCAACGCGCTGGAAACCCCGGATGCCGGAACAGTCCGGATCGGGACAGACGTCGCCGTCGATTTTTCCGCGCCGGTGGGTAAGGGCGAGATCGCGGCGCTGCGCCGGAAGTCGGCGATGGTGTTCCAGCATTACAACCTGTTCCCGCACAAGACGGTGCTGCAGAACATCACCGAGGGACCGGTCCAGGTGCAGAAACGGCCGTTCGCCCAGGTGCAGGCCGAGGCGCTGGAGCTGCTGCGCAAGGTGGGGCTTGAGGAAAAGCGGGACGTGTACCCGTTCGAACTGTCCGGTGGACAGCAGCAGAGGGTCGGAATCGCGCGCGCTCTGGCCATCCGGCCCGAGATCCTGCTCTTCGACGAGGCGACCTCTGCGCTCGACCCCGAGCTGGTCGGCGATGTGCTGGGGGTAATGAAGGACCTGGCCCAGGAAGGCTGGACCATGGTCGTGGTGACCCACGAACTGGAGTTCGCCCGCAGGGTCGCCGACCAGGTGCTGTTCCTCGACGACGGCGCCATCGTGGAACGCGGAAGGCCGCAAGCGATCTTCACCGATCCGCAGGAGCCGCGCACGCAGAAATTCTTGAGCCGCCTGTTGCACCCGTTGGACTGAAGCCCTTCATTATTCAGGACACGGTGTGACCAGAGTTGCTGGTGTGACGGGTGGGGTGGGCATACTGCTCAGCAGCCACTGCAGTCACACGACGTCCTGAATAACGAAAGAAGGACGGGCGGAGGGGAATGGCCACGGGCGGCGGGGAATGGTCGCGGTTAGTTGACCGGTCCGGTCCACTTCTCACCGGGTCCCTTGCCGGGCGCGTCCGGGATCGCGGATGCTTCACGGAACGCCAGCTGCACGGAACGAAGCCCATCGCGCAGCGGCCGGGCATGCACGTCGCCGATCTCCGGGGCGCCGGCGGTCACCAGTCCGGCCAGAGCGGTGATGAGTTTACGCGCCTGATCCAGGTCCTGCTGGTTTTCGGGATCGTCGGCCAGACCGCACTTGACGGCCGCAGCGCTCATGAGGTGCACAGCGACGGTGTTGATGATCTCCACGGCAGGTACATCGGCGATATCACGGGCGGCATTTGCACCGGAATGATCGGTGCCGTCAGAATGCTCGTGCTCGCTGGTGTCGCTCATCAATCTTTCCTCTGTTAGACTCGTGCGGGCCCCGAAGCCGTGAATGGCAACGGGAACGAAAGTGGAAACTCTCCCACCCGCGTTGACCGCTGTATAAGGTTACCGGGTTGTTGGTACCCCGCTGACGTCTGCTTCGGCAGGCGTCGGTAGCTTAGGGTGCTGAGTCGGTGACCCGGGTGAAAGATGCCCGGAGCCGGCAGGACCGTCCTTCTTTCGTCGCTTGAGCGGCATCCGCCGCACGAGTGGCAGCATCCGGTCTGCTCCCTGGCAGACGCAGAGAAAGAAAGAGGAGTCACCTATCAGCGATCCCCGTACCAATGACCGAATCCGGGTTCCCGAGGTCCGTCTTGTTGGCCCTCATGGCGAACAGGTCGGTGTCGTGCGAATTGAGGATGCCCTGAGGCTTG
>JBDTBD010000072.1:0-6514 GCA_039924285.1 Terrimesophilobacter sp.
CCGGCTGAGCGACCGTTCTTCACCTTTCCCGTTGTTGTTGTCGAATTCGTGGTGGATGCGTTGCGCGCAACAGCCAAGGAAATAACCTCCGGTGGCTTAAAAGCCGGTTACAGTCTGTGATGAACGGATTTGTAGGATGGGCTCACCAGAAACTCCATAGGGTTATGTCAGTGGATTGTTCGTCCAGACACGCGCAGCCGACCGCAATATGAAGGCATAGATATTCTGGGAGCGCAAAGAACAACTATAGGACGGTTCCGTCCGGTTGTCCACCTCGATTCTTGACCTATTTCGGAATCTCGGCTATAAGGCACCGGCCTGGCCGTCGAATGCGGCATGATCGGAGAGTGAATCCGCCCGCGCCAGCTCCCTCGGTGGTTCTCAAATTGAGCGGTTACCACGCGGTGATCGAGCCGGACCGCTGGATGCCAGGCAGTTTCACCCTCGTGGTAGACGGAACACCGCAATCGCACGTGAATCTCGACGACCCGACGGTGGTGCTCTTCGAGTACATCCAGCGGATGACGCACGTGATCGACGAGCTGACCACCCCCGGCGAAGCCATCACCGCCGTGCATTTGGGCGCCGGGGCGCTCACCCTGCCCCGCTATATCGAAGCGACCAGGCCGGGCTCACGCCAGCAGGTGATCGAGCTGGAGCGGGACCTGGTGGACTTCGTGCGCGACACGGTGCCGTGGCAGCGCACGGCGTCGATCCGGATCCGGTACGGCGACGCGCGCGAGGTGGTCGCAAAACTGCCCGGCGGGTTGCGCGGGTCGGCCGACCTGCTCGTTGTCGATATTTTCAGTGGGGCGCGCACGCCGGCGCACGTGACCAGTGTCGAGTTCTATCGATCCGCGGGGCTGTTGCTGAAGTCATCAGGTGTGGTGCTCGTCAACATCGCTGACGGACCTGGGCTGGCCTTTGCGCGCGGGCAGGCCGCGACGTTGCTGGCCGCCGTGCAGCACGTCGCCGTACTTGCGGAGGCGCAGATCCTCAAGGGCCGCCGTTACGGCAACCTCGTGCTGGTCGGCTCCGAGCGGCCGTTGCCGCTGGACTGGATGCCGCGCCTGCTGGCGGCGGGGCCGCATCCGGCGAAGGTTGTCTCCGGCCGGGAACTGACCAACTGGATTGCCGGAGCACCGATCGTCACCGATGCCACCGCGGTGCCGTCACCTCCGCCGGCCAGGAGCGTGTTCCAGACCCGGCCCGGTCGCCACTGACCCGCCGATTCCCGCCTGCGCCCCCTCGCCCCATCCTCCCCGCCGTCGGCCCCGTCTCTTCCGAAATGACGGTGTTTTGGTCAACGGCGGCCCCGGATCACAGTAAATCGGCCCGCCGGATACCAAAAGTCCGTCATTTCGGAAGGGTTCGGACGGAACGGACAGGACGGGCGGGGTGGGAGGGTCGGCTGCGGCCGGTCGCAAATGCGCAACGATCCTCCCGGAGCGGCGCCGGCGCGGGAATGATGTAAGGAACCGAAAGGCGGACCGGATGCGACGCTCGCCCAGAACCCCCGCGGCCGGGCTAGTGGCCGCGGCACTCGCCCTGACGCTGGCCGGATGCGCGCCCGGTGGGCCCGCACCGGTTCCGTCCGCTGCGCCGCTGTCGAGCGCATCCGCACGTCCGAGTATCAGTCCGAGCGACGTTGGTCCGGTGCAACCGGTGGGCGAGCCGACGGTGCTCGCCTCCGGGCTGAAGGCCCCGTGGTCGATCCTGCGCCTGGATGCTCATCTGACGGATGGCGGCGGCGGGTCCACGCCGAGCGGATCCACGCCGAGCGGATCCACGCTGATCAGTGGGCGCGATGACGGCGTGATCAAGGAACTCACCGCATCCGGAACGCTGCGCGACGCCGGGACCGTCGCCGGGGTCGTGCACTCCGGCGAAGGCGGACTGCTCGGTCTGGACGCCCGGAGTGACGGCGACACCACCTGGATCTACGCCTATTACACAAGCACAAGCGACAACAGGATCGTGCGGATGGCGCTGATCGGTACCCCCGGGCACTACTCGTTCGGCGATCAACACAACATCCTCACCGGTCTCGCCAAAGCAGGCAACCACGACGGCGGACGGATCAAGTTCGGCCCGGACGGCCACCTCTACGCCACCGTCGGCGACGCCGGGCAGGGCTCGCGCGCTCAGGACAAGACGTCGCTGAACGGCAAGATTCTGCGGATGAACCCCGACGGCAGCGTGCCGGACGACAATCCGTTCCCGGGCTCCCTCGTTTACACGCTGGGGCACCGCAATCCGCAGGGCATCGCGTGGGATTCCGAGGGGCGGATGTGGGCGTCCGAATTCGGCCAGAACACCTGGGACGAGCTGAACATCATCTCTCCCGGCCAGAACTACGGCTGGCCGATTCACGAGGGCGTCGCGGAGGCCAACGGGTACGCCGACCCGGTGAAACAGTGGTCCACCGCGCAGGCCAGTCCGAGCGGCCTCGCCATCGTGCACGACAGTCTCTTTATGGCCGCGTTGCGCGGTCAGCGTCTCTGGGCGATCTACCCCGGGCCGGCATCGGTGGAGGCGGTGAGCTGGTTCGAGGGCGATTACGGTCGGCTGCGGGACGCCGTGCCCGGGCCGAACGGCACGCTGTGGATCCTGACGAATAATACGGATGGCCGAGGCAATCCCCGGCAAGGTGACGACCGGCTGGTGCAGATCCAGCTCGGTAGCCACCAGGAGGGTTAACCTGTTCTTTGAGACAGATCGGGGCCGCGTGAGCATCATCCTGGGCTATGACCCAACTACCCTTCGGGAACGGGTCGACCTGGCCGCCGCCGGGACACGGCTGGACGAGTTGGGTGAGCAGCGCAACACCGCGGCGATCAACGAGAAGGTTGACCTTTTGCGTCTGGTCGGACGCGTCGACGAGGCCTGGGACATGGCCAACCAGGCGCTGCGGCAGGCGCGGTTCTCCGGCGATCGCGAGCAGTTGTGCCTGGCGCGCATCCGCCGAGCGATCGTGGGGCAGGCGCTGGGCAAGCTTGATCACGCGCTCATCGACTTGACCTCGTGTGCCACTGAGGCGCGCGATCACGACTGGGCGAGCGTTGAGGCGTGCGCACTGCAGCACCGCGGGCGCGTGCACTTCGACCTGCTCGACTACCCGGCGGCGTTGCTGGACTTCCGCACGGCTGCCACGATCCGCACCAGGATCGGTGCGCCGGCGAGCCACATCGAAAGCTCGATGGTCGCTATCGGTGTCGCCGAATCGTTCCTCGACGACTAACGGATGCCGCGGGCGCCGTTGGCCCAGGAACCGTCTCGACCTCTCCCTCTCCTCCCCATATTCGCTGGCGGACGAGTTTTCCGCACTCCCGGGTCCGCTGCCGATTCACGTCGGAGGTGCGGGTTAGTCTCGACTCGTGAAGGACCTCAAGTACATCGGGTTGTTGTTGTTCGACGGCGTGGAAGAGCTTGACGCCGTCGGACCGTGGGAAGTGATCAGCTGGTGGACGCGCAACCACCCCGAAGACGGATACCGCATCATCACGGTTGCCGACGACCTCGGTGCGGTGACCTGCGCCAAAGGATTGCGGATGCTGCCGGAGAACCGGCTGGACCACTCCCCGGCGCTGGAGGTGCTGATTTACCCTGGTGGCCGTGGCACGCGGGCGCACCTTACCGACTCGGTGCGCCTCGACTGGGTGCGCGCGCAGCGGGCTAGTGTGCCGCTGATGACGAGCGTGTGCACCGGCGCTCTCGTGTATGCGGCGGCGGGCATCCTGCATGAACGCCCTGCCACCACCCACTGGGCTTCGCTTGAGCTGCTCGCCACTCTCGACCCCACGATCACTGTGCGGCCCCAGGATCGTTTCGTGGACGACGGAGACACCATCACCTCGTCAGGCGTCTCGGCGGGAATCGACATGGCGCTGCACCTCGTCTCTCGCCTGGCCGGGCCGGATAGGGCTCGCGAGGTCAGGCGAGGCATCCAATACGATCCGGAACCACCGGTCTGAAGGGGCTGTGATGGCGGAGTTGGCGCGAGTGCGGCGGTGGGCGGATGCGTTGATCGCGTTGCACCTGGACGCGGCGGTGTGGAGTTTCGGCTTCGACAACGCGAAGACCCGAGCCGGACTGTGCAACTACACGTCGAAGCGCATCACCGTGTCCCGATATTTAGCGGCTCGCTACGGCGACGATGAGATCCACCAAGTTCTGCTGCACGAGGTGGCCCACGCGCTGGCCGGCGTCCGCGCTGGTCACGGCCCGCGCTGGCGGCTGATCGCGCGGGATCTCGGCTATGAAGGGGCCAGATTGCACCACGGCGCGATCGCGGACGAACTGGCACCCTGGGTGGGCACCTGCCCGGCCGGCCACGTGCACTATCGCTACCGCAAACCCACCAGACAACTCGCCTGCGGCCGCTGTTCGCGTCGCTTCGACGCGGCGAACGCGATCGTCTGGCGCGAACGCGTGATCTCCGCGGGCGTGCGGCACTCGGCGGCGATGCAGCGCGACTCGGTCTGAACTCAGGCCGACGCCATTGCATCGCCGCGGGAGCGCTTAGTCGACGATTTTGATGTTCTTCCAGAACGCGACGTAGTCGGTGTAGTCCTTGCCCACGATGTCGAAGGAACTAGGCATCGGAGTGGGGTAGCTCCACGCCTGATCCTGTAACACTCCGGAGCCGTTCTTGACGCTGAAATACTGGCAGACGCCCTTCCACGGACAGGTGTAGGGGGTGTCGCTCTTCACAAGCAGGTCCAACTTCACACCGTTCGGCGGGAAGTACCAGTTCCCCTCGATCCAGATTAAATCGTCCTTCGCTGCTTCGGCGATCACCGTGTCACCTAGAACTGCCTTCATCGCACTCTCCACTTTCGGCCTCAATGTTTCGACCGGATCCCCGCGCATCCGCCTGTCTCGCATTGCGCACTCGTCGATTGTTTGTCGCTCGGTTCAACACGCGACCGCCGTGCGACATTCCGCAGCCTCACGACTGCTCGGTACCCCGCAACACAGGCACCGACTGGGACACATCGACCTCGCAGGCGTCGTCGACGTCACTCCTGCGGCCGAGATCGATGAGCTGTTGCCCGCTGCCGGAGGCGCTGACGAGGTGCGCGCTGGCGCGGGTCAGTGTGGTAAATGCGGCGCACGCCGCGGCCGCTTCCGGAGAACAATAGTCGATGCCGACCCCCGCGAGTGCGTCAACCACGGCCCCGGCGGCGAGCATGTCTTCGACAGTGAACCTCGAGGTTCCATCGGCGCGAACGCCCCCAGCAGCGATCACCGCGACCGTAAACCGGTCACCCTTCACCGCCTGCTGGTCCAGCACCCACTGCGCAACGGCCGTGCGGTTGCGGAAGCCCCCCGCCACCACTGCGGCCTGCGGCAGGATGTCGCGGAGAGGATCGGTGGCGATCGCCTGAACGTGCGAATCGGCGGCGTCCGGCACAAACGTGGCTTCAGTGTCGAGCACGTCGACCCAAACGATCACATCCACGCCGATGCCGACAGTGGCGGCTCCCACGGCACCCCACTCGAACCGCACCTGGTACCGGTACTGAGAATGCGGGTCTTCCACGCGGCAAGCCTAGCCCGCACCTCTCCTGCTATGCTGAAGCTACTCGTGAATCCACTGCTGGATTCCCTGCGTCGTTGAACGCTTGTTCTTGGGTTTGCGCTTCTGCGCATTATCGAGGGACTTACTCTTCTCGCCCCGTGTAGGGACTCGTAGAAACTTTCTCCGGCGAACGGATGTGGCCATCGCCACCTTCGCCATTCACCGCCAGTACTGTGCGCTTGCACCGTGCCCGGCGGTATCCGATGCCTGAAAGGCACCAAACATCTCCATGTCTGAATCATCCTTTGGCACGCTCGGCGTGCCAGCACCACTGATCGCCGCGCTCACCAAGGGCGGCATCACCTCACCGTTCCCGATCCAGGCAGACACCCTGCCGGACACCCTGAGCGGGCGCGACGTACTCGGCCGCGGCAAGACCGGCAGCGGCAAGACGCTCGCCTTCGCCATCCCCATGGTGGCGCGTCTCGGCGGCAAACTCGCCGGCGGGCAGCGCCGCGCCGGCCGGCCGCTTGGCCTTGTGCTCGCCCCCACCCGGGAACTGGCCACCCAGATCACCGCGACCATCGCGCCGCTCGCCGAGGCATACGGGCTGAAGATCACCACGATCTTCGGCGGCACGTCCCAGGGCCGGCAGGTTGCCGCGCTCAAGGCCGGCGTCGATATCGTCGTAGCCTGCCCCGGCCGCCTCGAAGATCTCATGCACCAGCGCTTCGTCGCGTTGGATGCCGTCGAAATCACCGTGCTGGACGAGGCCGACCACATGGCCGACCTTGGCTTCCTGCCGATCGTCACCCGAATTCTGGACAAGACGCCGAACACCGGCCAGCGCCTGCTGTTCTCCGCCACGCTGGACAACGGCGTGGACAAGATCGTCAAAAAGTTCCTCCACAACGAGGTGCACCACTCGGTCGACGACGTCAACTCGCACGTCGAGGCGATGACACACCACGTCTTCGAAGTTGACTCGCT
>JBDTBD010000073.1:0-23053 GCA_039924285.1 Terrimesophilobacter sp.
AAGAAGTAATTCCGGCCGGGTGGCCTGCGATGAAGTCATACGGGTAATCTTAAGCGGACATCAAAGGCTAAGGAATCAACGTGGCGAAACCAGACAAGTCCGCGGGCGCCGTCGACTACGAGCTCAATACTGACAGCGTCACCGGCGGGAAGGGCCATGCCACGCCCACCCGCAAGGAGCGCGAGGCCGCCAACCTGCGCCCGCTGGTGAACAGCGACCGCAAGGCCGCGAGCAAGGCGTCCCGGGCGAAAATGGCGGAGTCGCGTGAGCGCGCCAGAATCGGCATGGCCAACGGCGAAGAGAAGTATCTGGTCGCCAGGGACCGTGGGGTGCAACGTCGATACATCCGGGATTTCATCGATGCGCGGTTCAGCGTGGGCGAGATCATGATTCCGATCATGTTTGTGGTGATCATCCTGACCTTCGTGCAAGACAACGTGTTCCAGGTGCTCGCGATCCTCGGACTGTGGTTGTTCTTCATCCTCGCGGTGATCGACTGCTTTATTGTCGGCGTCAGGGTCAACCGCAAGCTTGCCGTGAAGTTCGGCGCCGATCAGTTGCAGCGCGGCAACCGCTGGTACGCGGCGATGCGCGCCCTGCAGCTGAGGATGATGCGACTGCCGAAGCCTCAGGTCAAGCGAGGGCAGTACCCGAACTGACGTGGTCGCGCCGCAGGGCGAGCAGTCCGCGGTTGATTTGGCGCGCCCACATCGGCCCCCGATAAAGGAACGCGGTGTAGCCCTGCACGAGGGTGGCTCCGGCTTCCAGCCGTTCTGCGACATCGGCGGCAGTTTCCACTCCTCCGACCGAAATCACACACAGTTCAGCGGGCACGACACTGCGAATGATGCGCAGCACGTCGATCGACCGGCGAGCCAGCGGCGCGCCGGAGAGCCCTCCTGCTCCCGCGCGTTCCACGATCCGAGGGTCGGTGGCGAGGTTGTCGCGGGAAATCGTGGTGTTGGTGGCGATCATCCCGGGCAGGCCGAGGTCCACCACGAGTTCGGCGATGCGATGCACTTCGTCGTCTGACAGGTCTGGCGCAATCTTCACGAGTACCGGAGTACCTGCGGCGGCGTCTCGCACCGCGCGCAGCAGGGGTGCGAGCTTGTCGAGTTCCTGCAGCCCGCGTAGTCCAGGCGTGTTCGGCGACGAGACGTTCACGACCAGGTAGTCGGCCACCGACGCCAGAAGAGCCGTGCTGGTGAGGTAGTCCGCTGTGGCGTTGGCGACGTCGACGACCCGGGACTTGCCGATGTTGACGCCGATGACGGGGCGGATGCGACGGCGACGTTCCCGGCGCAGTCGCGGCTGCGCATCCGCCGCTCCGCGGTTGTTGAATCCCATCCGGTTGACGACGGCGCGGTCGGCGACCAACCGAAACAGCCGCGGACGCTCGTTTCCCGGCTGCGCGAGTCCGGTCAGGGTGCCGACCTCGACATGGCCGAACCCGAGCTGGCCGAGGCCCTGGATCGCCCGCCCGTCTTTGTCGAACCCGGCGGCGACGCCGAACGGTGAGGCGAATCTGAGGCCCAAAGTTTGCACAGCGAGACTCGGGTGCGGGCCGGTCAGGCGCGCAAGAAGTACGCCCAGGCCGATCCGCGGCAGGAGCCGGATGACGGCGAACGCGAGGTGGTGTGCGGTCTCGGGGTCCATGCGGGAGAGGATGAGACGGAAGAGAATTCGATACATGCCGTAGCCAGAGTATCGGTCGGCCGACCGCCTCTCAGGACTGCGGGTCGCTCGGGACGGCATCCGGGGGGTGCCCGACACGTAATTGGCCGATGGCGCTTTCGAAGTCGTCGAGCGAATTGAAGGCCTGGTACACGCTGGCGAACCGGAGGTAGGCCACCTCGTCGAGTTCGCGCAGCGGAGCGAGAATGGCCAACCCGATGTCGTTCGCGTCGACCTGCGAGGCGCCGGTCGCGCGAATGGACTCTTCGACGCGCTGCGCCAGCACGGCAAGGTCGATGTCGGTGACCGGCCTGCCCTGGCAGGCCTTGCGCACCCCGGTGACGATCTTCTCTCGGCTGAAGGGTTGCACGACGCCGCTGCGCTTGACGACGTTGAGCGTTGCGGTTTCGGTGGTGCTGAACCGGCGGCCGCACTCGGGGCACTGCCGGCGGCGGCGGATCGATAGTCCGTCGTCACTGGTGCGCGAGTCGACCACTCGGGAGTCCGGGTACCTGCAGAACGGGCAGAACATTGTGGCTCAAGCGTACGGCATCCGCCTCAACGGGACCCCGAGCACGGGGTTCAGCTGCGGTGGAACCGCGCCGTGACTGCGGCACCGTGTGCCGGCAGGTCCTCCGCCGTGGCCAGAGCCACGATCTTGGACTCGGCCTCGTGCAGCGCGTGTTCGCCGTAACGCACGACCTGCTGCGGCCGAAGGAATGTGTAGGCCCCCAGGCCGGGCGCGAAGCGCGCCTGACCACCGGTGGGCAACACATGGTTGGAGCCGGCCATATAGTCGCCGAGACTCACCGGCGAGTTCTCACCGATAAAGATCGCTCCGGCGCTGTCGACGGCGGCGAGCACCGAGTCGGGATCAGAGGTCTGGATCTCCAGGTGCTCAGGCCCGTAGGCGTTACTGAACGCCGCGGCCCCCGTCATGTCGTTGACGAGCACGATTCCAGACTGTTGACCGTCGAGCGCGGCAGCGACTCGCTCCCGATGTTTCGTCTGAGGCACGAGGCGATCGAGTTCCGCAGTGACGGCATCCGCCAGTTCACCAGAATCGGTGACGAGCAGCGCGGCCGCCAGCTCGTCGTGTTCCGCCTGGCTGATCAAGTCGCTGGCCACCAAAAACGGGTCGGCCTCACCGTCGGCGATCACCATGATCTCGGTCGGGCCGGCCTCCGCGTCGATACCCACAAACCTGCGTACGAACCGTTTCGCCGCGGCGACGTAAACGTTGCCGGGCCCCGTG
Organism: Terrimesophilobacter sp.; assembly: GCA_039924285.1. Taxonomy (GTDB): domain Bacteria; phylum Actinomycetota; class Actinomycetes; order Actinomycetales; family Microbacteriaceae; genus Parafrigoribacterium. Next base: position 2,930 of record JBDTBD010000073.1, read on the forward strand.
ATCAACTGAACGGGCTCCAGAGCGATGGCGGGTACACCGTAGGCGAACGCCGCAATCGCTCCCGCACCGCCCATGGCATACACCTCGTCGACACCGAGAAGGCCGGCCGCTCCCAGGATGGTGGGATGCACGCTGCCGCCGAACTCGCGCTGCGGCGGGGACGCCAACGCCACCGAGAGCACGCCGGCCACCTGCGCGGGGACCACGTTCATCACGACGCTCGACGGATAAACCGCCTTCCCGCCCGGGACATACAACCCGACACGCCTCACCGGGCTGTATCGTTGCACGACCTTGCCGCCGTCAGCCAGGGTCGTCACCGTCGCGGTCGGCAGCTGCGCCGTGCTGGCCTCACGAACGCGCGAAATCGCTTCCTCCAGGGCGGCTCTCACCTGCGGATCGAGCCCGAGGACCGCGGCGGAAATCTCCTCAGTGCCCACGCGCACGCGAGGCGGACGGATGCGATCGAGTCGTTCCGCCTGGTCGAGCAGCGCCGCCTCACCACGCATCCGCACGTCGTCGATGAGTTCTTCGGCAATCGCCGTGGCGACCGACACATCGGTTCGAGCTCGAGGCACCAGGGCGAGCAGTTCTGCTGGTGTGGTGGTGCGTCCGCGGAGGTCGATGCGCTGAATCATGGCGCATCAATCTTACCGGCGACGGTGCGCCGGGTCTGTGAAGGCCGGTGCTGATCGCCACGCCCGATACCGCCTCACCGCGCCAAAAGTTACGGGAGCAGGAAGATGGTTGCTGGATCCGGGAGGCCAGCGGAGGCGTCAGCTGAGGCAGCGAGGCCCGAGCAGTGCCTTCAGCTCGCCGTAGAGGTCGGCGCTCACCGTCACCGGAAACGGGATCTCGAACATCCGGGCGCTGGCGCCTTTGAGCAGTTTCAGTCGAACTTCGGATTTGCCGGAGTGCCGGATCAGTACGTCATTCAGTGCGGTGACCACCTGGGTGGTCGCCCGCCGTTCCGGCACGGAGATCACGAGGGGGCCTGAGCCGAGGCTCTGCCCGGTATCCGGAGTAAACATCGACACGGCGTGGAGGTTCACCCCGTCGTCACGCACGCTCACCCGGCCGCGCACGACCACAATCGCATCGTTGGTCAGCGCCGGGGAGAACTCCTGGTAGGTCTTGCCGAGGAACAACACCGTGATGTCGGCGCCGAAGTCCTCCACCTGCACGAGCCCGTACTGGTTTCCGGAGTTGCGCGCGGTGCGGTGCTGCACCGAGGTGATCAGCCCCGCGATCGTGACCGTCTCCCCGTCGGCGGCGCTTTCGCCGGAGAGTACGTCGGCGATCGTCGTGCTGGCGTGTTTGGCCAGTTGCGACTCGAGTCCGGCGAGTGGGTGATCCGACACATACAGGCCGAGCATCTCCCGCTCGAACGCGAGCTTGTCGCGCTTGGACCACTCCGGCCGATCCGGCACCTTCGCCGACTCTTCCTCGAAATCGAGGATGCCTTCGAAAAGATCGACTTGTCCGTTGGCTTCGTTGCGCTTGCGGCTGACGGCAACGTCGATGGCATCCTCGTGGACTTCGAGCATGGCGCGCCGGGTCGCCCCGAGGGAATCGAACGCTCCCGCCTTGATCAGCGACTCCACAGTGCGCTTGTTCGCGACGTAGATCGGCACCTTCTTCAGGAAGTCGTGAAAGGAGGTGAACCGGTCCTTTTCCTCGCGCGCCTGCCTGATGCCCTCGACCACGTGGGTCCCGACGTTGCGCACCGCGCCGAGGCCGAATCGCACATCGCCGCCGACCGCGGTGAAGTTCACGCTGGACTCGTTCACATCCGGCGCCAGCACGCGGATGCCCATCCTGCGGCATTCGCTGAGATAGAGCGCGAGTTTGTCCTTGGAGTCGCCCACGCTGGTCAGCAGCGCCGCCATGTAGTCGGCTGGGTAGTTCGCCTTCAGGTATGCGGTCCAGTAGCTGAGAACCCCGTAGCCCGCACTGTGCGCCTTGTTGAAGGCGTAACCGGCGAACGGCATCAGGGTGTCCCAGAGCACTTTGGTCGCCTCGTCGCTGTAGCCATTGGCCTTGGCCCCGGCCGAATAGGCGGCATACTGCTTGTCCAACTCGGACTTTTTCTTCTTGCCCATCGCGCGTCGCAGGATGTCGGCCTGGCCGAGGGTGAAGCCGGCGATCTTCTGCGCGACGGCCATCACCTGCTCCTGATAGACGATCAGCCCGAAGGTGCCGCTGAGGATTTCGTGAAGCGGCTCTTCCAGCTCAGGATGGATCGCCTCGATCTCCTCAAGCCCGTTTTTGCGCAGCGCGTACTTGATGTGCGAGTTCATGCCCATGGGGCCCGGCCGGTACAGGGCGATGAGCGCGGAGATGTCCTCGAAGTTAGTGGGCTTCATCTGTTTGAGCAGCGCCCGCATGGCGCCACCGTCGAGCTGGAATACACCGAGGGTATCCCCCCGCGCCAGAAGGTCGTACGTTTTCTGGTCGGCGTCGAGATCGAGGTCTTCGATGGGCAGCGGAGCGCCGGTGTTCTGTTTGATCGACTGCAGCGCATCCTCAATCAGGGTGAGGTTCCGCAGCCCGAGGAAGTCCATCTTGATCAGGCCCAGCTTTTCCAACGGCGGTTGGTCGAACTGGGTGATGATCGCGCCGTCATCCTCCCGCTTCATGATCGGCAGCACGTCCAGGAGCGGTTCGGCGGACATGATCACGCCGGCCGCGTGCACTCCCCACTGCCGCTTCATGTTCTCGATGCCGCGAGCGGTCTCAAACACCTTGGCGGCGTCAACGTCGGTCTCCAGCACCGCCCGGAAATCGGCGCCCTCTTTGTACCGCTCAGCGGCGCGGTCGACGAGGTCATTCAGCGACACTTCGTGGCCGAGGATCGCCGTCGGCATGGCTTTGGTGAGCTTCTCCCCCACCGAGTAGGGCATGCCCAGAACGCGGGAACTGTCTTTGAGCGCCTGCTTGGCCTTGATGCTGCCGTAGGTGATGATCTGCGCAACCCGGTCGTAACCGTATTTCTCAGTGACGTAGCGGATCACCTCACCGCGACGTCTATCGTCGAAGTCGACATCGACGTCGGGCATCGACACTCGCTCCGGGTTCAAGAACCGCTCAAAGATGAGTCCGTGCTTGATCGGGTCGAGTTCGGTAATGCCCATCGCGTAGGAGGCCATCGATCCGGCAGCGGAACCGCGCCCCGGACCGACGCGGATGCCTTGGCTCTTGGACCAGCCGACGTAGTCGGCAACGACGAGGAAGTAGCCAGGAAAGCCCATCTGCTTGATCACATCAACCTCGTACTGGGCCTGGGCAAGATGCTTCTCGCTGGGACCTTCCGGGAAGCGCCGTTGCATCCCCCGGGCAACCTCTTTTTCGAACCAGCTGGCTTCGGTCTCGCCCTCCGGTACCGTGAAGCGCGGCATCAGGTCGCGGTGCACGAAGGACACCTCGCAGCGTTCCCCGAGCGCCAGCGTGTTGGCGATCGCCTCGGGGTGGTCGGGGAACAGCGACCGCATTTCCTCGGCGCTTTTCAGGTAGAACTCGTTGGAGTCGAAGTGGAACCGGTTGGGGTCGTCCAGGGTCGAGGCGGATTGTACGCACAGCAGCGCCGCGTGCGCGTCGGCGTCGCCGGCGTGCACGTAGTGCAGGTCGTTGGTTGCAAGGAGCGGCAGCCCCAGGTCCTTGGCCAGTCGTAGCAGTTCCCCGATCACGCGGCGTTCGACGTCGATGCCGTGGTCCATGATCTCGCAGTAGTAGTTGTCGGCGCCGAAGATATCCCGGAAATCGGCGGCGGCTTTGCGCGCCTCGTTGTACTGCCCCAGCCTCAGTCGGGTCTGGATCTCGCCGCCCGCGCATCCGGTGGTGCCGATCACGCCCTCCGAGTATTTGCTGAGCAGGTCGCGATCCATGCGCGGCTTGAAGTAGAAGCCCTCAATCGACGCGAGGGACGACATCCGGAACAGGTTGTGCATTCCCACGTTGTTCTCGGCGAGCAGGGTCATATGGGTGTACGCCCCGCTGCCGGAGACGTCGTCTCCTCCACCGTTGCCCCAGCGCACGCGCGTGCGGTCACCACGAGCCGTGCCGGGCGTGACATACGCCTCGGTGCCGATGATCGGCTTGATTCCCGCCGCCGTGGCGACGTGCCAGAAGTCGTACGCACCGAACATGTTGCCGTGGTCGGTGATCGCGATGGCCGGCATTCCCTGGGCGACAGCCTCGTCGATCAGGGGCTTGACCCGGGCCGCGCCATCCAGCATGGAGTACTCGCTGTGCACGTGCAGGTGCACGAAGGAATCCTTGCTGGGCGCCACAACTTCTCCGACTGTTCGAGGGTCGTACCAGCTTAAGTCAGAGTGGCGTCATCCGGCTTCGACACCGCCGTCCCCATCCCGTTTCAGGAAGAAACTGCTAGTCAGAACGGAGCACGTCGAGGGCGTGCTGCAGGTCGGTGGGATAGTCGGTATGAAAGACCACGGGCTGGCGCGTCGCCGGATGCCGAAAGCCGAGCTCGACGGCGTGCAGCCACTGCCGGGTCAGTCCGAGCCGTGCCGTGATTGCCGGGGCAGCCCCGTACATCGCGTCGCCGACGCAGGGGTGCCGTTGCGCGGCCATGTGCACCCTGATCTGATGGGTGCGGCCACTCTCCAGATTGATCCTCAACAGTGAGGCACTGCGGAACGCTTCCAGGGTTCGGTAGTGCGTGACGGACGGCTTGCCGCCCTCGGTCACTGCGAACTTCCAGCGTGCGCCCGGGTGCCTGCCGATCGGGGCGTCAATCGTGCCGGCGGAGGGATCCGGATGCCCCTGCACGATGGCGTGGTAGATCTTGGTCACTTCGTGATCGTGGAAGGCACGTTTGAGCGCTGAATACGCCGACTCGCTCTTCGCAACGACCATTAGACCGCTGGTGCCCGCATCCAGCCGGTGCACGATGCCGGCGCGCTCCGGCGCTCCGGAGGTCGCCACGCGAAATCCGGCTCCGGCCAACGCCCCGAGCACGGTAGGCCCATCCCAGCCCACCGACGGATGCGCGGCAACCCCCACGGGCTTATCGATGACAACCAGATCGTCGTCGTCGTACACAATCGTGAACCCTGGCACCCGGATCGGAATGACGGTGGGTTCCTGGCGTGGTGTCCAGGACACCTCCAACCACTCACCGGACTTCAGCCGCTCGGACTTGCCAACCACGACACCGTCAATAGCGACGCCGCCGTCGTCGATGACCGTGGCGGCAAAACTGCGGGAAAAGCCGAGCAGTTTGGCAATGGCCGCATCCACTCGCTCGCCGGCGAGCCCGTCGGGCACCGGGAGGCTCCTGGTCTCCATGGCCTACTGATGCGCCGGCGGCTGCTGGGCCGGCGGCTGCTGATCGTGTGGTGGCACATCGACTGAATTGCCCTCAGCGTGGGAAGCGCGTTTGCCGTCGAGGCCGATCCCACGCACGGTCAGGATGATGAACAGCCCCATGCTGGCAACGATGAACGAATCCGCGACGTTGAAAATGGCGGGGAACCCCCACACCTGGAGGAAGTCCACGACGTGACCCTGCCCAAAGGACGGCTCCCGGAAAAGCCGGTCGGTCAGGTTGCCTGTGGTGCCACCCAGCAGCATCCCGAACAACACGGCCCAGCCCATCGAGCGGATGCGGCGAGCGAACCACACGATGAACACCGTCACGCAGATCGCAGCGAGCGTGAAGAACCACGTGTATGCGCCGGCGAGGGAGAATGCGGCTCCCGAGTTCTTGACGAAGTGAAACTGAAGCAATTCGCCAAGCACCGGAACCTGCTCCCCCACCGTGAGGTGGGAGACGATCTGGAGTTTTGCATACTGGTCGACGCCGTACACGACCACCGCGACGAGCGCCACAACGACCAGCGCCCGCGCGCTAATGCGAGCGTTACTGGCCGTGTGAACCTCCGCCGATTCAGCGACCGCCAAAGTCCTGGTAGCTCGTCGACGCGCTTACCGCTGCCGTTCCGTTGCCGGAGCCGGTGCTCGTGGATGACGACTCAAGATCGTGAAGCAGCCCCTCGATGTGACCCTTGAGCTTCTGTCGGTACTCGCGTTCGAAGGTGCGTAGGTCATCGATGCGCTGCTCGAGCGACGTGCGCTCCTTCTCCAGAGCACCGATCTGCTCACGCTGTTGCACCTCCGCGTCGCCGACCAGCCGCTCAGCGGTCGCTTGAGCTTCGCTCAGTACGCGATCTGCGTTGGCCTGACTCTCGCTAACCAGACGCTCGGCGTTGGCCTGACTCTCGCTGGCCAAACGCTCGGCGTTGGCTTCGCTCTCCGAGACAAGACGATCTGCTGTGGCTTGGCCCTCTGCGATGAGGGCTTCCTTCTTCTGGAGGCCATCGCGCACGTGCTCCTCGTGCAGCCGGCGAGCCAACTGAAGAAGGTTATTGGTGCTGTTGGAATCGATGTCATCGACCGGAGTCGGAGCAACGACCGGTGTGGGAACCGCCACCGGCTCTGCCTCAACCGGCGCAGCCTCCACCGCTGCGGGAGCCGGGACCTGCGGCGGCTGATAGCCGTTATAGCCCTGCGCTTGACCACCGCTGCGCTGCAACTCGTTGATCCGTGATTCGCTGGCGATGAGACGCTGACGCAGTTCCTCGTTCTCCTGACCCAGGCGACGCAACTCGACAACTACCTCATCGAGGAAGTCGTCGACCTCGTCCTGGTCGTAGCCTTCGCGAAACTTCGTCGGCTGAAAGCGCTTGTTAACCACGTCTTCTGGCGTCAGGGCCATGTGCTCACCTCAAAACTCGTTAGAACGCCACGTGCGACGTTCGGTTAACGCTAGCAAAGTTTAAGAGCGGGATGGGGCCCCACTCCCAGTGACGTACAGCCACCATCACAGATTACACAACTGCGAAGGACTGACTCAGGGCCAACGTGATGTAAATCAGAATGATCACCACAAGCATGACGACGCTCCACGCAAAATCGAGAGCGGCGCCGCCGACCCGTATCGGCGGTATCACACGCCTGAGCGTGCGGATCGGTCGGTCGGTGAGGGAGAAAACAACTTCCGCCAGCACGAGCCCGACCCCGCGCGGCCGCCAACTCCGAGAGAAGTTGCGGAGCAGGTCCAAGATAAACCGGGCCCACAGTACAAAAAAATAGATCAAAAGCAGATAGTAGAGAACCGTCGCAACGATCGAGACGAGTATCACTTCGTCGCTCCGACCGACGGTTCGGGCAACGGCGACGCCGCTGGCAACGCGACGAGAAAGCGCTCGTGGTCAGAAGTGCGCACCGATATCAAGAATGGACGAAGAACGACGCGTCGACGTCTGCGCTCGGGTCAGCGCCCTCACCACTCACCGCAACATTCGCCGGCGACAACAGGAACACCTTCGACGTCACGCGCTCGATCTTTCCGTACAACCCCTGCGAGAGCCCGCTGGCGAAGTCGATGAGGCGGCGTGCGTCCGACTCGCTCATCTGGGTCAGGTTGATGATGACCGGAATGCCGTCCCGGAAGCTCTCGGCGATGACTTGCGCGTCGCGGTATTGACGCGGATGCACGGTGAGGATCTCATTCATTTCGGCGGGTGGCGCGGTTCGGGCCATCGATGACCGACGCAACGGCGTCACGGGCGCGCGATTGGGCACACTGGCTGCCGACTGGTGCGTCGGCTGCGCCGCCGGCGCCTGCGCGACGGGCGTGTGGGCAGTGGCGTCCTCATAGTCGAGGTCCTCGTCGGCGAGCCCCAGATAAACCATGGTCTTGCGCAGCGGATGGGCCATTTCTTGCCTCCTGTGGTGAAACACGTGTCTTCAGATTAACCGGCTGCGGGCCGGTTTCCCGTGATTGCCGTCCCGATCCTCAGGTGTGTCGCGCCTTCGAGGATGGCTTCGCGGTAGTCTCCGGACATACCTGCGGAGATGTAGGCCGCTTCGGGGTCAATCGCGGCGACCCGCTCGGAGGCGCGCCGCACCGTAGCAAACGAGCTGCGCGGATCGGCGCCCCGCGGCGCCACCGCCATGACGCCAAGCAATCGCAGGCCGGGCGCGGCGACCACTGCCTCGACAAGCGGTTCGAGGTCGGCGAGGGCAATTCCGCCGCGAGCGGGGTCTTCGGTCAGGTTGAGTTGCACAAAGCAGTCCCGCACGCCTGGTCCGTCCGTCAGCGCGTCGACCAGACCAACCCGGTCGATCGAATGGATCACGTCCGTGTAGACGCGCACTTGACGCGCCTTTTTAGTCTGCAGCTGGCCCACGAAGTGCCAGCTGAGATCGAGCTGCGACAGTTCTGCCGCCTTGCCACGCGCCTCCTGGTGCCGACTCTCGCCGAAGTCTCGCACACCGAGCTCGTAGAGCTCACGCACAACGTCGGCCGGTTGGAACTTGGTGACCGCGATCAGGTGGATGTCGGCCACGCTCCGGCCGGCTAGCGAGGCAGCGTCCGCGATGGACGAGTGCAACGCCTCGAGCCGTTCCGCGAGCATCCTGGGCGATCTATCCAGCACTACCTGAGGAAATCCGGAATATCCAGGTCGTCCGTCTCCTCGTCGAAGATCGGGTCTTTCGGCGCCGCAGGCGGCTCCGCCTCCCCCGACCATTCCGTGGCCGACTCGTGTGCTTCCTGCCCCTGGGCCAGCGACGCGTCCGGCGCTCCGGCCATGACGAAGGTCGAACGACGCTCCTGCTTCTTGGCGGAAGGCTCCCCACCGTCGAAGCCCGCTGCGATCACGGTGACACGGACCTCATCGCCGAGAGTGTCGTCGATCACCGCGCCGAAGATGATGTTGGCCTCCGGATGCACCGCCTCCTGCACCAGTCTGGCGGCATCGTTGATCTCGAAGATCCCGAGGTTTGAGCCGCCCTGGATCGACAGCAGCACGCCGTGGGCGCCATCGATACTGGCTTCAAGCAGTGGAGACGCGACGGCCAGCTCCGCGGCCTTGATCGCCCGGTCGGCACCGCGCGAGGAGCCGATGCCCATCAGCGCCGACCCGGCACCCTGCATGACTGACTTCACGTCGGCGAAGTCGAGGTTGATCAACCCGGGAGTCGTGATCAGATCGGTGATGCCCTGCACGCCGGCGAGCAATACCTGATCCGCTGTGGCGAACGCCTCAAGGAAGCTGATTCCCCGGTCGCTGATCTCCAGCAGCCGGTCGTTGGGCACCACGATGAGGGTGTCGACTTCGTTCTTCAAGGTGGTGATGCCCAGTTCGGCCTGCGCGGCACGACGCTTGCCCTCGAAGCCGAACGGTCTGGTGACCACACCGATGGTGAGCGCACCGATCGACCGCGCGATGCGCGCGACGATGGGAGCGCCACCGGTACCGGTTCCGCCACCCTCGCCCGCGGTGACGAACACCATGTCGGCGCCCGCGAGGGCCTCTTCGATCTCCTCCGCGTGGTCTTCGGCGGCGCGGCGGCCCACCTCGGGATCAGCACCGGCACCCAGGCCTCGCGTGATCTCGCGGCCTACGTCGAGCTTGACGTCGGCGTCGCTGAGCAAGAGAGCTTGCGCATCGGTGTTGATCGCGATGAACTCCACCCCGCGTAGCCCGAGTTCGATCATCCGATTGACGGCGTTCACCCCGCCGCCGCCAATTCCGACGACCTTGATCACTGCTAGGTAGTTCTGGTTTGATGTCACGTCCGGCCTCCGCTGGAAACTGTCAACCTCAGGTAGAAGCTTAAAGTTATGCTCGGTATGCATTTCCTGATTAGAAACTAAGGGCGCCAGCGCGGCCACCGCCGCAGGCGCTCCCGCGTGTCGCGAAGTGGGGCTGATTCTCAGCCAACCGGACGCAGCACCGGGCTGAGCGGTGCCGTCACGTCATACTCCACCTGGTGCGCGGGATCCTGGGTGGCAATGAGCTCCTGCAGCACGCGTGACTTGAGCGCCGACCGGTCTGCGCTGCCCCACACCACCCGCTGCCCGACGCCGGACAGCACGAAGGTCACATCGTCTTTGGTCTGAGCCGTGGCGCTTTTGACGGTGGCAAGCATCGAGTCCGGCAGTGCCAACAGCACCTCGACCACCGCCTTGAACGCCGCGCTATGGGCCGAGGCGCCGCCGATGTCGATGAGCGGGATGCCCGGAGGCCGCTCCGGGGCGGATTGGATGACGACTCCCGCTGGATCGACCACGTCGTAGCCGGACGAGCTGGCGAGAACGCCCACTGGTGCCCGTTCGACAATGTGGATCACCAGAGTGTCAGGCGGTACCGTTTCGGTGACGAAGCTCCTGATCAGTGGGAACGCGGATAGTTCCCGGGTGATCGCTCCGTAGTCAACCAGGGCGAGCGGTGTTCCGAGTTGGCCGTCGATCGCCGCGTGCACGTCGCTCGCTTTCACGAGCGAGGCACCGTTGATGGTGATGGTGCGCAGTGCCAGTAGCGGGGAGTACACCGCGACCGCAACGAGCGCGGCGAGCAAAAGAACCAGCGATCCGGTGGTCAGCCACAGTGCCCGGCGATGCCGTGACCGCCTGGTGAAGCGTCGCACCTCGCTTTTCTCAAAGCGGCGCCGTTTCCTGGCGATCCTGGCCAGCTCACGGCCCGGCCGCTTCGCGGCAGCAACTTTCGTTACCGTGGCGGGCGAGTCCACGGTGGCGGTCGGCCCCACGGTTTTCCGGGGACGTGCCCGGCCGGCGGCAGGAGCTGCAGGAGCTGCGGGAGCCTGCCTATCGAAGCCCTCTGGTCGCTTCATAGTCGTGCCATCAGTCCTGCCGACCGGCGGCGCGCTCCCCGAGTGCACGCAAAACCTCTGGAACGATCCGGTAGATGTCGCCACCCCCCATGGTGAGAACAATGTCGCCCTGTCGAGCGACGGACGCCGCGTGCTGCGCGGCATCCTGCCACTGCGGCAGGTAGCGCGCGTTGTCTGGATTGTCGAAACATTCGGTGATCAATTCCCCGGTCACTCCTGGCTCCGGGTTCTGCCGCGCTCCGTAAATGGGCACCACAGTGGTGTGGTCGGCCAACGTCTCGAAGGTGCGCGCGAACTCGGCGGCCAACAGCCGAGTACGGCTGTATAGGTGGGGCTGGAAAATCGGCAGCAGCCTGCCTGCACCCACCACACCTCGCGCAGCGGCGAGGGCGGCTGCAATCTCGGTGGGGTGGTGGGCGAAGTCGTCGAAGACGCGCACTCCGCGCACCTCACCCTTGAATTCGAAGCGGCGCTGCGTGCCCTTGAACTCGGCGACTGCGGCCAATGCCTCACTGGGCGGGTAACCCAATCCGACGAGCACCCCGAACGCGCCGGCGGCGTTGAGAGCGTTGTGCAGTCCGGGAACGGCGAGGGTTGCCGGATAGTCCTTGCCGAGATACGCCACCGCGAACGACACAGTGCCGCCAGAGACGACGGAGTGCACCCGGACGTCGGCGCCGGGGTCGGTACCGAACGTCATCACGCGCGCACCGTGCAGACGCTGCGTGGTCTTCACGGCTCCTGGATCGTCGCTGGAGATCACAACGAGTTCCGACGCGTGGCTCGCGAATCGCACGAACGCGTCCTCGAAGGCTTCACGCGACCCGTAATGATCCAGGTGATCGGGGTCGACATTCGTCACCAGAGCGACGGCGGTGTTGTACAGCAGGAACGATCCGTCCGATTCGTCGGCCTCGACCACGAACACGTCTCCTGCCCCGGCGGCGGAACTCACACCGAGGTCGCTGAGCACACCGCCGTTGACGAAGCTCGGATCCGCACCGAGCTGCCGCAGCGCCGTAACAATCATCCCGGTCGACGTGGTCTTGCCGTGAGCGCCGGCCACCGCCACCAGGCGGTGCTTCTCGGTCAGCCACGCCAGCGCCACCGCACGGTGCAGCACCGGGATGCCGGCGGCCCGGGCCGCGAGGTATTCTGGGTTGTCTTCCGCGATGGCGCCGGTGACCACGACGGTGTCGGCTCCGTCTACATTCTCGGCCGCGTGACCGATCGCCACACTGACGCCCTCGGCCCTGAGCGCGCGCACGGCAGCGGTGTCTCGGATATCTGACCCACTGACCGAGATGCCGTCGGCGACGAACAGATGCGCAATGCCGCTCATTCCGGCGCCACCGATTCCGACGAAGTGCACCTTCCCCACGTGCCCCGGCATGGTCTGGGAAAAGTCCGACTTGATCACTGTTTTTGCTTTCGGGTGCCGCGAAGGGCGTCGTGGATGAGGTCTACCGTGCGGTCGGCGCCATCGCGCGTGCCGACCGCGCTGGTGCGCGCCGCCATGTCGGCGATTTTCGGCCGGTTCTGCAGCAGCGGCACCAACTGGGACGACACCCACTCCGAAGTGAAGTCCGCGTTGTCCACGATCAGCGCTCCACCGACCGCGACCTGGGACTTCGCGTTCCGACGCTGCTCGCCGTTTCCGATGGCCAGCGGCACGTAGACGGCAGGAAGCCCCAAGCCCATCAGTTCGCTCACCGTGGCAGCGCCTGCCCTGGACACGACAAGATCCGCTGCGGCCAGTGCCAACTCCATCCGGTCGCAGTAGCGGACCGTCACGTAACCGGGGAGCCCCGACGGCGGCAGCTCTGACTTCTCGCCGGTGATATGCAGAATCTGCCATCCGGTGCCGAGGATCAGCGCGGCGGCGGCATTGATCGTGTCGTTGAGCCGCTTGGCACCCTGCGATCCACCGGTCACCAGCAGGGTCAGACGGCTCGCGTCGAGCCCGAAGAAGGCGATCGCGTCGCGTCTCGTGGCGTGTCGGTCGAGGTGCTCGATCTCGCGACGCAGCGGCATGCCCACCAGTCGAGCCCGCGGGAGCCTGGTCCCGTCGAAGGCGACGCCAACGTGGCCGGTCAAAACGCTGCCGAGCCGATTCGCCATCCCAGGTTTGGCGTTCGCTTCGTGGATCACGATGGGAACCTTCTCGGCACGTGCGGCAAGGTAGGCGGGGGCGGAGACGTACCCGCCGAACCCGACAACCACGTCAATGGCATGCTCGGCGATCAGCTCGCGAACGCTGTGCACTACCGAACGGAACCGCCCAGGGAACCGTGCCACCGACGCCGAAAGTGTGCGCGGGAACGGCAACTTGTCCACGATCAGCAGCTCGTAGCCGCGTGCCGGAACCAGTCGTGACTCCAAACCCTGCGCAGTGCCGAGCACCAGAACCACGGCGTCGGGTTCGCGATCCTTGATCCGATCGGCGACCGCAAGCAGTGGGTTGACGTGCCCGGCAGTGCCGCCGCCGGCGAGAAGATAGCGGGTCACCGGCCGGCCGGCTTCCGGCCGGGGCGTCCCGGCTGATCGACGGCATCACGAACGATCGGATGTCGGGCGAACGACAAGACGATGCCGATCGCCACCAGGGAGGTGACCAGCGCCGACCCCCCGGCCGAAATGAGCGGCAGCGGCACTCCGAGCACCGGCAGCATGCCCAACACCACCGCGATGTTCACGAACGCTTGACCGATGATCCACACCATCACCACGCTCACTGCCACGCGGGCGAACGGGTCGGTGTTGGCACGGATGATCCGCACCAGCGCGATCGCGAGCACGACGAACAGCACGAGCACCAGCACGGCACCGATCAAGCCGAGTTCCTCGCCGATGATCGCGAAGATGAAGTCGTTGTCGGCCTCCGGCAGCCACGACCACTTCGCCTTGGAGTTGCCGAGTCCGACGCCGAACAGTCCTCCGGAGGCCAGCGCCCACCATCCATGCAGGGTCTGCCAGCACAGTCCGGAGTAATCCGAATCCGAGGAACACCCCCCTAACCACGCCGAGATGCGGTCTTGCCGGGAGTTCGTGGCGCTGCCGAGCGCGAGCCCGACCGCTCCGATGATCACCAGCGGAATGACCAAGTGCCGCAGCCGTACTCCGGCGAAGAACAGCGCCCCGAACACCATCGAGATCATGATGATCGACGTTCCTAGATCCTGCCCGAGCAGCACGAACCCGATGGCGGCCCCGGCGACGGGAACCAGCGGGAACACCCACTCGCGCCACTCGTCCAGGGCATCGCGTTTTTTGGCCAGGGCCAGGGCCAACCAGATCACCAGCGCCACCTTGGCCAGCTCGGACGGTTGCAGATTGACCGAGCCGATGCTGATCCAGTTCCGGTTGCCGCCGTGCTCCACTCCGAGCGGGGTCGCGACCACGAGGAACTGCAGCCCGACAGCCACGATCATGGCCAGGCCCGCCCATTTTCGCCAGAAGACGGCGGGCATCCTGGAGGCAATCAGCATCAGCGGCACGCCCAGCATCGCGAACACGCCCTGCCGGGCGAAGCCGCTGAAGGCGTCTTCGGTGTCTTTGTACGAGGACACCGCCGAGGAAGACAACACCATGACCAGTCCGAAGGTGACCAGGAACAGCGTGGCCCCCAGCAGGAGGAAGAAGTTGCCGGTCTCGGCGGCAAAGATCTTCTTGACCGCGACGACGGCGGCGCCGGAGCCGCGATGCTCGCTTTCTCCTGCAGTAGCCGGGCCCGCAACATCCGGCCGTGTGCCGTTCTGCGGTGTGCCGACGCGCCGCCCGGTGGCCGGCTTTCCTGTCGAGGTCCTACCGGGGGTGGTCCTACCGGTTCGGCGAGGCTGCTGGCGCGGAAGGCTCGTCGTCATCCGCCCCACCTCCCAACATGTCGTTCACTGCCGCTGCGAATCTCGTTCCGCGGTCCGCGTAGTTCTTAAACTGGTCCATCGACGCGGCAGCGGGAGCCAGGAGCACCGTGTCTCCGCTTCGTGCGACAGCAGCCGACAACCTGACGGCGATCGGCATCACCTGTTCAGTGTCAACGGTGTCGACCTCGAACACCGGGAGCGCCGGCGCGTGTCGCGCGAATGCCGCGAGCACCTCCCGCCGATCCGTGCCGATCACCACCGCCGCGCGCAGGCGGTCGGCTTCGCTCTCGACGAGGTGGTTGACATCCACTCCTTTGAGCAAGCCGCCAACGATCCAGACCACGGAGGGGCAGGACGCCAGCGCGGCGTGTGCGGCGTGCGGGTTGGTGGCCTTTGAATCGTCCACCCAGCGGATGCCTTCACGCTCGGCAACGATCTCCGTGCGATGGTGGTCGATCCGAAACGCGGCGAGCGAGGCCCGGATCGCGGCGGCCGGCGTTCCCACACTGAGCGCCAGCGCGGATGCCGCCAGTACGTTCTGAACCATGTGCGGGCTGTCCAGTCCGGCGGCAGCCAACTCGTCCACGTGGATCAGTTCGACCGCAGAGTGCCGGTAGTCCGTGTGGAACGCACGATCGCAAAGGATACCGTCGACGACGCCGACGTCTCCCGGCACGGGAATGCCAAGGTCGAATCCGACCGCCCTACAGCCCTCTGCCACGTCGGCGTCTTCGACCATCAACCGCGTGGCGTCATCGGCACGATTGAACAGACACACCGCCACGGTGTTGTGGTAGACCGCGGCCTTTGCCTGGCGGTAGGCCTGCGCGGAGCCGTGCCAATCCAGGTGGTCGGCGGCGACGTTGAGGCACACGCTCGCGTGCGCGGCGATGCTGTTGGTGTAGTGAAGTTGGAAGCTTGAGAGTTCCACGACGAGCGCGTCGAATCCTGCGGGGTCACGGATCGCATCGAGGACGGGCATTCCGACGTTCCCGCAGGCGGCGACCCGTTTGCCGGCAGCGGTGAGCATGGCGGCGGTGAGCTGCACAGTGGTGGTCTTGCCGTTGGTGCCGGTGACGGCGAGCCACGGCGCCGCCGTTCCGGTCTTGTCGCGCAACCGCCAGGCCAGCTCCACATCGCCCCACACCGGCACGCCGTGCTCCCCGGCCCAGGCGACCAGCGGGTGCCGAGGCCGGAAGCCGGGTGACACCACGACCAGCTCGGGCGCGAACACGTCCAGTTCGGTCAGTGCGCGCACCGACTCGAGGTCACACAGCACCAGCGGGAGTCCGAGGACATCCAGGAGGTCGGCTGTCTTCTCGTCAGCAGATGGCGCAAGCACTAGCGCACTGGCGCCCAGTTCGGCGAGGGTGTCGGCCACGGAGAAGCCGGTGACACCGAGCCCGAGCACCGCGACGCGGAGGCCCCGCCACGGCGCGGTCCATCCGGTCAGGGAGTCGACCTCGTGTGCGCTTCTCACGGGGCGACCCGCGAGACCCATTCGAGATAGAAGATGCCGACGCCGGCGGCGACGAACAGCCCGGAGATGATCCAAAACCGCACGACGATCGTGACCTCCGGCCAGCCCTTCATTTCGAAATGGTGGTGGATCGGAGTGGCGCGCCAGATCCGTTTGCCTTTGGTGAGCTTGAAGTAGCCGCGCTGCAGGATCACCGATCCGGTCACCATCACGAACAGTCCGCCGATGAACACCAGCAGCAGCTCGGTGCGGGACAGGATCGCCAGCGCGGCGAGGGCGCCACCCAGGGCGAACGCTCCGGTGTCGCCCATCATCACTTGTGCCGGCGAGGTGTTCCACCACAGGAATCCGATCAGCGATCCGACAATGGCGGCGGCGATGGTGGCCACGTCGAACGGTTGGGAGACCGTGTAGCACTTGAACACGTTTTCCTCGAGGACCTTCCCGAGGCAGTTCTGCTGGTTTTGCCAGAACCCGATGATGATGTACGAGCCGATGGCGAAGATCGAGGCGCCGGCCGCCAACCCGTCCAAGCCGTCGGTGAGGTTCACGGCGTTCGAGACGCTCGTGGTGATAAACGCGATCCACGCGACGAAGACGATGACGCCGACGCTGCCGCCGAAGATCGCGACGAAGTCGAACGGCAGGTCGCGCACGAACGACACCGCCGTCGACGCGGGGGTCACCCCGTTGGAGTCCTCGTGGGTGAGCGCCAGGATGGCGAAGACGATGGCAACGATGACCGTGCCAAGGACCTTGAAGGGTCCGGCCAATCCGAGGCTGTTGTGTCGGCTGACCTTCATGAAGTCGTCGACGAATCCGATGAATCCGACGCCCACCATCATCAGGATGACCAGCAGTGCAGAGGCGCTGGGCCGTCCGCCGCCGAGCAGGTGCCCGCCGAAGTAGCCGACCAGGGCACCGGCGATGAAGATGACCCCGCCCATGGTGGGTGTTCCGCGTTTGACGACGTGAGTCGTCGGCGTGTCTGCCCTGATGAACTGGCCCAGGTTCATCCGTCGGAACGACCTCGCGAAGACCGGCGTGAGGCCGAGGGTGAAGATCATCGACAGGGCGGCGGCGAACAGCAGCGAGAGCATTAGCTGACGCCTCCCAGGCGATCGCCGAGGAAGCGCAGCTTCGCCGAGTTCGAGGACTTCACCAGCACGACGTCGCCGTCGTGCAGCTCGGCGCTCAGGAACTCGAGGGCGGCGTCGGCGTCGGGGACGAGCACCGATTCGAAGTTCCACGACCCTTCGAGTCCCGCGGCATTGTGAATGTGGCGGGCGCGGTGTCCGACGACGATGAGTTTGGCGATGTTCAGCCGCACCACGAGCCTGCCGATGCGGTCGTGCTCTTCGTCGGCGATGTCGCCGAGGTCCGCCATCTCACCGAGCACCGCAACCGAACGTTGGTCCGGTGCCGTGATTTGGGCGAGGGTTTTCAGGGCGGCCGCCATGGAGTCCGGGCTGGCGTTGTAGGCGTCGTTGATCACGACGATGCCGCCGCCGGGGTGCAGCACTTCCATTCGCCACCGTTCGGCCTTGACCATGCGCTCGATCGCACCGATCGCCTCCGGCATCGACACGCCGAGCTGGCTGGCGACGCTCAGCGCGGCCAGGGCGTTCATCACGTGGTGTTCGCCGAGGATGCGCAGGGTCACCCGGTGGGTGGCCCCGTGCTCGCAGAGTGTGAAGGAGGTCCCGTCGATGCTGGTTTCGATGTTCTCGGCGCGAATCTCTGCGCCGTCGCCGAGTCCGAACCAGGCGACTCGCGCGGCGGTCATCGCAGCCATCTCGGCGACCAGGCTGTCATCGATGTTGAGCACCGCGACGGCACTGGAAGGCAGCTGGGTGACCATTTCCGACTTCGCGCGCTGGGTTGCCGCGAGAGAGCCGAAGTCGCCGGCGTGCGCGAAACCGACCTTGAGCACCACTGCGACGTCGGGCGTCACGATGGAGATCAGCTTGGCGATGTCACCCACATGATTGGCGCCCATCTCCACCACCAGGTACCTGGTGTCGTGATCGACGGCCAGCATGGCCAGCGGCGCTCCGACGTGATTGTTGTATGAACCCTCGGGGGCCACCGTGGGGCCCGAGCTCTCGAGGATGGCGCGCACCATGTTCTTGGTCGTGGTCTTGCCGTTGGATCCGGTGATGGCGACGACCGAAAGGGCCCCTTCGGCGCGGACGCGCGCCACGACGCTGTGTGCGAGTGCAGCCAACGCGGCGACGCCGTTTGCCACAACGATCTGCGGCACTGTGGTGTCGAGGTGATGCTCGGTCACCACGAGCGCCGCGCCCGCATCCACTGCGGCAGGCACAAACAGGTGGCCGTCGGTGGACTCCCCCTGCAGGGCGAAGAAGATCGACCCGCCGGTGACGCGCCGAGAGTCGGTCTGCACCGAACCGCTCACTGCGGTGTCAGCCGACACCCCGTCGGGCAGGTGGAGGGCGCCATCGGTCGAGGCCGCAAGTTCAGCCAGTGTCAGTGCGATCACGGCCTACACCCAGCCGGCTTCGCGCAGCGCGTCACGGGCTTCCTGCCGTGCCGAGTACGGGGTGCGAACGCCGCGGATGTCACGGTAATCCTGATGCCCTGGTCCGGCCCAGAGAATCGAATCCCCCGCCCCGGCCAAGGAGACCGCGTAACGGATGGCCTCTTCCGGCTGCGCGACTTCGTGCAGTTGGGCTTGGTGTTCCGCGAGCCCGGCCCCGTCGATGAGCGTCGACCGAATCGCCTGTGGGTCCTCAAAGCGCGGGTGGTGGTCGGTGATGATGAGAATGTCCGAGCCTTCCGAGGCCACTCGTCCCATTTCGTGGCGCTTGGTGGCGTCCCGGTCACCGTCCGCGCCGAACACCATGATCACGTTTCCCGGTGTGAACTTGCGCACCGCGGCGAGCGTGTTCAGGAACGCGTCAGCGCTATGGCCGAAGTCGACGTACACCGACGGGCCGGTGTCACCGGAGACCCGTTCGGTACGACCGGGCAGATACGCGACGATGCCGTCGCGCACAGCGTGCCCGATCGCCTCGAGTTCGAATCCGGCTTCCACGAGCATCACGATCGACAATGCCGCGTTGGCGGCCATATGCCAACCGATGAGCGGCACCTTCGTGGTGAGAGCCTTGCCCTCCGGTCCGGTGAGGCGGAACTCCGTGTAGGCGGCGTGTTCGTCGAGGATCTCGACATTCCACTCGCCCACGATGCCCGGCGTCGCGGAAATCGTCGTGACCGGGATGCGTGATCCGTCGACAACACGCTGTCCCCACACCGAGTCCAGGGACACCACGCCGCGTCTGCCATGTTCCGGTTCGAAAAATTGCAGCTTGGCCGCGAAATACTCGTCGAGGGTGGCGTAGTCATCGAGGTGGTCGTGGCTGAGATTGGTGAAGGCGACGACGTCGAAGAGAAGGCCGTCGATGCGGTTGCTGCTGAGGGCTTGCGCGCTGACCTCGATGGCCGCCGCCCGCACCTGGCTCTCCCGCATCCTGGCCAACAGCGCGTGCATTTCGCTGGCTTCCGGAGTGGTCAGCCTACTGACGACGTTGACGTCACCGATGTGACGTTCGGCTGTCGAGCTGAGGCCGGTGACCAGGCCCAGCTGCTTCAGTATCGCCTCAAGCAGGTACACGGTGGAGGTTTTTCCGTTGGTTCCGGTGACTCCGAGCAACAGCGGCGGGTGGTCTGCTGTCTGGTAGACCCAGGCGGAGACCGCTCCGAGCGCGCCTCGCGGCGAATCCACAATCACGATCGGAAGGCCACTGTCGGACGCGAGCTGCGCACCCTCCCGATCGGTGAGCAGCGCCACAGCCCCGCGCTCCTTGGCTTTGTTCGCGAAGCCGGCACCGTGCTGGTGCGCGCCGTGAATTCCGACGAACAGGTCGCCCGGTTGCACCTCGGTGGTGCGCAGGGTGATCCCGGTGATGTCGATGCCGTCGAGGGCGCCGCAATGGTCCAATCCGAAGTCGGCGACCAATCCGGCGAGCGATCTGGCGGACGGATGCTCCGGTCGGAGCACCGGAGGAATCCGAGCAGTCAAGACGATCTCTTTCTCACCATGTCGCCGGTGGGCTGGTCGATGGTGTTGTCGACGGGGGGACACGGTGCGTTTTG